>CADCRA010000066.1 GCA_902803715.1 uncultured Bacteroidia bacterium | reverse complement strand
CCGATGCAGAAGTTCCTGAAGATGTTGCCGAGGATCTCGTCGGGCGTAATGGATTGGCCGAGGATGGATCCGAGGGATTCTATGGTGTCACGAAGGTCTTGGGCAACGAGGTCGGAAGGGAGGGAGGAGGCGAGTCCGTCCCTGACGCGAAGCAGGGACGCATGGGCCTTCCGAAGTGCATCGAGATGCCGGGTATTGAAGATGAGTGTCTCGTCAGAACTTCTGTTTTTGTTGTACCAACTCTCATAAATCGATTTTTTCAGGTTCTCGATTCCATATCCTGATTTCGCAGAGATACTAACGATAACTGATTTTAAATCAAACTGAGAAACAATATTGTTAATATTGGTAACATTTATGTTATAGCCCAAAACGTCTGCTTTATTGAGCACAACAATGAGTTTTTGTTCAGAATGACTCATTGTTTTGGCAATCAAATTGAGGGATGAATTCCATTCGTTCAACGAGGCGGAAGCATCCAGTACAGCCAGCACAACGGCCGCTTCCGAAAGCTTTCTCAGGCTCCTTTCAATGCCAGCGCGTTCGATGGATTCCTCCGTTTCCCGAAGTCCGGCGGTGTCGATGAAACGGAACAAGATCCCGTCGAGAGTCATGGTCTCTTCAATGGTGTCGCGCGTCGTTCCCGCGATGTCCGACACGATGGCCCGGTCATCCTGCAGCAACGCATTCAGCAAGGTGCTTTTTCCGGCATTAGCCGCACCGACAATAGCAACCGGGACGCCGCGCCGGATGGCATTTCCTGTACGGAAGGAATCAATCAGACGGACCAGGTGCGAATCCACGCGGTCCAACAGTTCCCGCAGCCTCGTGCGGTCCGCGAACTCAACATCCTCTTCGCTGAAATCAAGTTCCAGTTCCATGAGAGAAGTCATCTCAAGCAATGCGGCGCGCATCTGATCCAACTCGGCGGAGAACCCGCCGCGCAATTGTCTCATGGCAATCCGATGCGCCTCCCGTCCTTCCGCCGCGATAACATCGGCGACAGCTTCGGCCTGGACCAGATCCATTTTCCCATTCATGAATGCTCGCTTCGTAAACTCTCCCGGGCCGGCAGGGCGCGCCCCGAATCCGGTCAGCAGTTCCATCAGGCGGGAAACGATATAGAAAGATGCATGGCTACAGATCTCCGCCATATCCTCACCGGTATAGGAATGCGGAGCACGGTAAAGAGCGACGAGCACCTCGTCAAGGACATCCGTCTCCGAATCCATAATCACCCCATATTTAACCCGATAGCCCGTGCTAGTTGAAGCATTGCCTGATTTGAAGTGGACCAGTTGGTCTAGAATGGAAAACGTATCGGGACCGCTGATACGGACCATGGCGACGGCACCGGAACCAGGTTGTGTGGCAGGTGCGGCAATTGTATCTTCTGCAGCAAATTTCATGATGCGAAGATACAATATATTTGCGAAAGAGCGGGGTGGGGACTCAGATTTATTTGCGCGAAATAATCCTTTTTCGTATTTTTGCAAAGATATAAAGGATGAATGCCGGCATGCACGAATTTCGGAACATAACTCCCGATACCAGCGTTAAGGCTGGCTGCTCCTTTTTTCTTTTGAAAATTGACTGACCATTCCGTTTGTTACGGAGTGGTCTTTTTTTAATGCGGCATGGAAAACAGAACACGCGCAACGCTCAAACTCAGCAACGGGATGTCGTTCGAAGGTTGGTCCTTCGGATACGACGGTCCCAGTGACGGGGAAGTGGTCTTCTCCACGGCGATGGTCGGCTATCCGGAAAGTTTGACCGACCCCTCCTATTCCGGGCAAATACTCTGCGTAACCTATCCGATCATAGGAAATTACGGTGTCCCGGATGAAGGATCGGATGAACAAGGAATTTCCCGAAACTTCGAATCGGAGAGAATCTGGGTCAGGGGATTGATCATCTCGGATTATTCGTCCCATTACAGCCACTGGGAGGCCGTAAAGAGCCTGGACCAATGGCTCCGGGAGCAGAAAATCCCTGGTATCTACGGCATCGACACGCGGGAACTGACGAAGGTTCTGCGGGAACAGGGTTCCATGCTAGGCATCATCGTCCCTGAAGGGACCGAACGGGAATTCCCGGTGCCGGATCCCAATCTGGAGAACCAGATCGCGCTGGTCAGTTGCAAGGAAGTGATCCGGTATGGCCATGGAGACAAGAAAGTGGTCATGGTCGACTGCGGCGTCAAGCACAACATTCTCCGCTGTTTCGTCGAGCGGGGCGTCGAATTGATCCGCGTGCCCTGGGACTATGATTTCAACCAGCTCGAATACGACGGTCTTTTCATTTCGAACGGTCCGGGCAATCCGGAATTCTGCGTCAAGACCGTGGAGCATCTGCAGGAGGCCATGAAGCATGACAAGCCGATTTTCGGCATCTGCATGGGCAACCAGTTGCTGGCCAGGGCTGGAGGCGCTTCCACTTACAAATTGAAGTATGGCCACCGCAGCCACAACCAGCCGGTCCGGATGGTTGGAACCAACCGCTGCTTCATCACCTCGCAGAACCATGGTTTTGCCGTAGATAACAAGACGCTGGGAGAAGAGTGGGAACCTTGGTTCATCAACATGAATGACGGCACCAATGAAGGTCTCCGCCACAAGACGAAGCCATTCTGCTCCGTTCAGTTCCATCCGGAAGCATCCAGCGGCCCGACCGATACGCAGTTCCTGTTTGACGAATTCATCAGCAAGTTATGATCGACAGAAATATCAGAAAAGTACTGATCCTGGGGTCGGGTGCCCTGAAGATCGGACAGGCCGGAGAGTTCGACTATTCCGGCAGCCAGGCATTGAAGGCCCTCCGGGAAGAGGGGATTGAGACGGTGCTCATCAACCCGAACATCGCAACCGTCCAGACATCTGAAGGCGTCGCCGACAAGATTTATTTCCTTCCGGTCACCCCCTACTTTGTGGAGAAGGTCATCCGGAAAGAGCATCCGCAAGGCATTCTTCTTTCCTTCGGCGGCCAGACGGCCTTGAACTGCGGTGTCAGGCTCCATCAGGACGGCATCCTGGAAAAATACAATGTCCGTGTTCTGGGTACGCCCGTACAGGCCATCATGGATACGGAGGACCGGGACCTGTTCGTCCGCAAACTGGAAGAAATCGATGTCAAGACGATCAAATCCCATCCGGCAGCCAACCTGGAAGAAGCGAAACTCGCCGCCCATGAACTGGGCTATCCGCTGATTGTCCGGGCCGCCTATGCCCTCGGCGGTCTCGGTTCCGGTTTCTGCGACAATGACCGGGAACTGGAAGAACTGTGCGACAAGGCTTTCTCGTTCTCGCCGCAAGTCCTGGTCGAGAAATCCCTCAAGGGATGGAAAGAAATTGAATATGAAGTCGTCCGGGATAAATATGACAACTGTATCACGGTCTGCAACATGGAGAATTTCGACCCGCTCGGCATCCACACGGGCGAAAGCATCGTCGTCGCTCCGTCCCAGACCCTCAGCAACCGCGACTACTATTTCCTCCGTGAACTGTCGATCAAGATCGTACGCCATATCGGTATTGTCGGCGAGTGCAACGTACAATATGCCTATGACCCGGATTCCATGGATTACCGTGTCATCGAAGTCAATGCCCGCCTGAGCCGCTCATCCGCCCTCGCATCCAAGGCTACTGGTTATCCGCTGGCTTTCGTCGCCGCTAAACTGGGGCTCGGTTACGGCCTGTTCGACCTGAAGAACTCCGTGACGAAAACGACGCCGGCATTCTTCGAACCGGCACTGGACTACATCGTCTGCAAGATTCCCCGCTGGGATCTCAGCAAGTTCCATGGCGTCTCCCGCAAGATCGGCTCCAGCATGAAGAGCGTCGGCGAAGTCATGGCGATCGGTCGCACCTTTGAAGAGGCCATCCAGAAAGGTCTCCGCATGATCGGTCAGGGCGCCCATGGTTTCGTGGGCAACAAAGAGCTCCAGGTCGCAGATGTCGACCTCGCGCTCCGGGAGCCGACAGACCGCCGCATCTTCGTCATTTCCAAGGCGATGCGGGCGGGTTATACCGTGGACCAGATCCATGCGCTGACCAAGATCGACCGCTGGTTCCTCGAGAAACTGGCCGGCATCGTCGAGACCTTCGAAGAAATGCGGAGTTTCGATGATGTCCGGGACATGCCGGCCGAACTCTTGCTGCTGGCCAAGCAACAAGGCTTCTCCGATTTCCAGATTCAGCGGGCCATTTACAAGGACAGCGGCAGCGACACCCGTCATCAGGACGAGGTCCGCAATTTCCGCAAATCCCTCGGGATCGTCCCGGTCGTCAAGCAGATCGATACCTTGGCCGCCGAATTCCCGGCTGTCACGAACTACCTGTATCTGACTTACAACGGGACATACAACGACATCCATTACGAAAATGACGGAAAATCCGTTATCGTCCTGGGATCCGGCGCCTACCGGATCGGCAGTTCCGTCGAATTCGACTGGTGCTCCGTCACCTGCCTGCAGACCATCCAGAAACAGGGCTATCGGGGCGTCTTGATCAACTACAATCCGGAAACCGTTTCGACGGATTACGATATGTGCGACCGCCTCTATTTCGATGAACTGACCTTCGAACGTGTCATGGATATCGTAGAGATGGAGAATCCGAACGGCGTCGTCGTTTCCGTGGGCGGCCAGATTCCGAACAACCTCGCGCTGCGCCTGTCCAACAACGGCGTACCAATCCTGGGAACCGCCGCCGAGGATATCGACCACGCGGAAGACCGCCACAAATTCTCCAGCATCGTTGACCAGCTGGAAGTCGACCAGCCGCGCTGGAAGGAACTGACGACCCTGGAAGATGTCGACCAGTTCATCCGGGAGGTCGGATTCCCGGTCCTCGTCCGCCCGTCATACGTTCTCTCCGGAGCCGCCATGAATGTCTGCTACGATGAGGAGAAATTGCGTCATTTCCTTTCCCTGGCTGCAGAAGTATCTCAGGAACATCCCGTTGTCATCAGCCAGTTCATGCAACGATGCAAGGAGATCGAATTCGACGCCGTCGCGGATGAAGGAGAAATCATCGCCTATGCCATTTCCGAGCACATCGAATATGCCGGTGTCCATTCCGGTGATGCGACCATCCAGTTCCCGCCGCAGAAACTCTATGTGGAGACCGTGCGGCGAATCAAGAAGATCGCCCGGAAGATTGCAAGCGCCCTGCATATCAGCGGACCGTTCAACATCCAGTTCCTGGCCAAGGACAACGAGATCAAGGTCATCGAATGCAACTTGCGCGCATCCCGCAGTTTCCCGTTCGTGTCCAAAGTCCTGAAGATCGACTTCATCGAACTGGCCACCAAAGTCATGCTCGGCTTGCACCCGGCCGCACCGCAGAAGAGCGCCTTCGATCTGGACTATGTCGGCGTCAAATCCTCCCAGTTCTCCTTTGCACGTCTGGAGGAGGCCGACCCGATGCTGGGCGTGGACATGTCCTCCACCGGCGAAGTGGGTTGCCTGGGCGACGACCTGAATGAAGCCCTGCTCAAGTCCGTTCTCTCCGTCGGCATGGAAATCCCGGGCAAGAAGATCCTGATTTCCACCGGTGACGCCCGTCAGCGGGCCGATATGCTGCAGGCCTGCAAACTGCTGTCAGACAAGGGTTACGAACTTTTCGCCCTCGGCGCTACGCACAAATACTTCGTTGAGAACAGTATCCGCTGCGAAAAGGTCCTCTGGCCAAGCGAGATCGATAACCCCAACTACAAACGCTACCGTCCTGCACTGGAACTGATCCAGAACAAGGAGGTCGACATGGTTATCAACATCCCGGAGAATTTCACGGATGTGGAACTGGAGAACGGGTACAAGATCCGCCGGGCCGCCATCGATTTCAACATTCCTCTCCTGACGAACGCCCGTCTTGCCACGGCATTCATCCGCGCATTCATCTCCATGCCACTGGATGAGATCCAGATCAAGTCCTGGGACGAATACTAGCGGAAAAGAAGAAACAAAAAACCGGAGATGCAGCATCTCCGGTTTTTTTATCAGTCATACCGACCGAACTTTGACATGTTGTCTATCAAGTCTTTGTTGGTCTTGAACTCGTCCATGTGCTGCTGGATCCAGGTCATCGCTTCGACCGGGTTCATGTCGGCCAGCAATTTGCGGAGGATCCAGATGCGGTTGAGCGTATAAGCATCATACAGCAGGTCGTCACGCCGCGTACTGGAGAGGATCAGGTTGACAGAAGGGAAGATACGGCGGTTGGACAGGCTGCGGTCCAGCTGCAGTTCCATGTTGCCGGTACCCTTGAACTCTTCAAAAATGACATCATCCATCTTTGAGCCGGTTTCGGTCAGCGCCGTGGCGAGAATGGTCAGGGAACCGCCGCCCTCGATGTTGCGCGCAGCGCCAAAGAAGCGTTTCGGTTTCTGAAGGGCGTTGGCATCGACACCGCCGGTCAGGACCTTGCCGGATGCCGGCTGCACCGTATTGTACGCACGGGCGAGTCGGGTGATGGAATCCAGGAGAATGACGACGTCATGACCGCATTCGACCAGGCGGCGTGCCTTTTCCAGGACCATGTTCGCAACCTTGACATGCCGTTCCGCCGGTTCGTCAAACGTGGATGCGACGACTTCCGCCTTGACGCTGCGGCTCATGTCCGTCACTTCCTCGGGACGTTCGTCAATCAGGAGGACAATCTCATAGACTTCCGGATGGTTGTCGGCAATCGCATTGGCGATCGACTTGAGCAACATGGTCTTACCGGTCTTCGGCTGAGCCACGATCAGACCGCGCTGTCCCTTGCCGATCGGCGTGAACATATCCACGATACGGCAGGAGAGATCTTTCTCATGTCCGTTGCCCAGAAGGTTGAACTTCTCATCCGGGAAAAGCGGCGTCAGGAAATCGAAGGGCACACGGTCACGGATGAATTCCGGCGTACGGCCATTGATATACTTGATGCTGACCAGCGGGAAATACTTGTCCCCGTCTCTCGGAGGACGGATTTCTCCCGTAACGGTATCACCGGTCTTCAGCGCATTGAGCTTGATCTGTGCCTGGGAGACATAGATGTCATCCGGGGAATTCAGGTAGTTATAATCGGAAGAACGCAGGAAACCATAGCCGTCCGGCATGATCTCGAGGACGCCGGTCGCCTCGACCGTACCTTCAAACTCGATCCGCTGCGGTTTCTGCGGCTGCTGAGGCTGCTGCTGAACGGGCGCCTCGCCAGGAGCATCCTGACGGGGTTGGCCGTCCTGCGGCCGGCCGTTCTTCTGCTTGTCCTTGCGCGGACGCTGCTGGTTGTTCTGCTGCTGGGGATTATTATTGCGGACCGGTTCTGCTGCAGGAGCGGCGGCCTGTTCGGCCGGGACTGCAGGCTGTTCGGCAACGGCAGGAGCGTTCGTCTCCTGGACGGCATTCTCCGACGGAGCGGCAGGGTTCTTGGTCTTGCGGCCCCGTTTTTTCGGCTGCGGATTCTCGGCAGCCGGTGATTCCGGCTTCCCGGCAGGTTTTTCCGCAGGTGCGGCCTGCTCCTGTACGGGCTGTTCTTCTTTCTTGGCTACAGGCTTGGGCGAATTGTCTTTTGCCGCCTTCTGTGCCGGTTTTTTATTCTCTGCCTTGGGAGCTTTCTTTTCCTCCTTGCCGTTTTCCGAGGCTGCGGACTCTTTCTTCGGGCGGCCGCGCTTGCGCTTTTCAGGCTGCGGTTCCGGCTGTTTGGAAGTATTGACCGCTTCCTGGTCGAGGATGGCATAACCCAGATTTTCAGCACTCATTTTTTTCGTGCCTTTGATGCCGAGTTCATCCGCCAGGGTACGAAGCTGCTCTTCCGACATGGCGTTCAGCTCAAATAAACTGTGTGGCATAAGTGAATTCAATAATTCTGCTTGAATCCTTCGGAAAGGATCGGTGATTGATAATTCTTGGAAGACTCCGGTAAACAGGAAACAGATCTAAACACCGGAGCCGGTTTGTGCTTGCAAATATAAGGATAAAATCAGAGAATCCCAAATCCCCCTTAACGATCCCAGTAACTCGTGCTCTTCTTGTAACGGAGCAGGTCGGCCAGCGCCGCGGCATTCGCAGCAATCCGGAAACTCCAGCTCTGGTACATGCCGGACGGAATCCACGAAGCGGAGATGTTGAAGCAGTGCAGGTCATAGGTGAAACTGAACTGTGTGGACGTCATCTTCATGGCCATGAAATCGAAACCGGAGGTCGCATTCATGGAGAGTTTCGGAGAAAGCCGGATGTTGCCGGAAGCGTTGAGCGTCTGGGTAAAGCGCTTGTTCTTGATCAGTTGCCCGTTCGTATACTGGTAAGACGGGGCATAACTGAACGAGTAACTCAGGTTGACGGACCAGGGAACGTCCGGATTGGTGTAATACACCCAGCCTCCCGGGATGTATTCCCCGGTGACGGGATGATAGTAAATGCGCCGGTAGTAATCCGCCGAAGCCTGTGAGGTATTGCCGTCGCCGCTCGCCGATTTCGAACCATCATTGCCGTTGATGTGTCCCTTTCCGGAGAGGGAATAGGACAGGGAGAAACTGGCTCCCGTCAAGCGGAGCGCCTTGCCGATGCCTTCCTTCAGGAAATTGAACTGGTTGTACGGGCGGCCGCGGTAATCGATGGCGTACGGGTTGAAATTGGCGTTTCCGCTGATGCCGACCTTGCCGAAGACGTTCGTGGACATCGTGACGCCGACGTTGCTCATCCGCATGGAGTCTGCCAGGAAGTTGTAACTGGTACTGATGCCGAGCTGGTCGATCAACTTGATCTTCCGGGTACCCTTTCCCGTCGTGTCACGCAGGTCCCGGACCTTGGCTTCCAGGTTGTTGCCGATGGACAGGGACATGGATGCGGCCCGTCCCTTGCCCGGCGGGGAATACAGTTGTCCTGCGTAGATATTGTATTCGTATTCTTTCGCGTTTCCGTTCTTGTCCGTATACGACAGGGTCCGCCAGCCGTTGAACGCCGTGGCCTTGTCCGGACTGAAAGTCATGGAAAGGGAAGGGGAGATGACATGCCGGATCGCCTGCAGCCGGTGTGTCCGGCCGAAGTCGAACATGCCGTAGATCCGCGTGCTCATCGACACGCCGCCCGAATAGTCGTGCGTCATGCCCAGCGTCCCGAACTGCTTGCCCTGAACCTGTTCGACCTTGTCCGTTTCCGGATTGTAGACGTATTCCGATTTCCGGAAGAACATGTTCATTCCATAGTTGACGTTCGGAGTAACCTGCAAATATTTGAGCACGGTGAAATTCGGCAGGCCGATCTGGAAATTGTGGGTCATGCCGTTCTGGAACCGGTCCATGAAACCGTCCTGCATGAATTCGGAAGCCTTGAAATTGATCTTGTTCTGCAGGGAGGTGCTGTAACCGAAAGAGATCTTCTCATAGATCTTCTCCTTGCCGACCCGGGATTTCTGCTTGAACGGGTAGAAACGGGAAACGGACAAGGTGATGTTCGGCAGCGTGAAGGCATAGGAACTGTCCCGGGAATTCTGGCTGTGCAAGGCATTGACCGACAGGTTGACCCTGCCGTTCCAGTTCCTGGAGAACGAGATGGACGACGAAGCCTGGTTCTGGAGGGCGTCGTTCAGCGAACGGGAATTGTACCGGCTGTTGGACGGGCTGGAGAAATTGACGGAGGCGCTGAACGTCGTTCCGGGCATGAACTTGGAATCCTGCGAATGCGACCACCGGACGGAGAAGTTCCGGGTCTGGAAGAAATCCGTGCTGCCCCGTTCACCCGTCTGGTCGTTCGAATACGTCATCGAGAAGTTGCCGTTGAACTTGTAATTGACCTTGTAGCGGGAGTTGATGTCCAGGGCCCAGGATCCCAGGGTATAGTAATCGCCGGTCACCGAGAGGTCGAAATGGTCGCCGAACACGAAATACATGCCCAGGTCCCGCAGGTAGAAACCACGGGCCGTTTCTTCGCCGAACGTCGGCATCAGCAGGCCGGTCGCCCGGCTCGGACGTTTCGGCACGAATCCGAACGGGATCGGGACAGGGAGGGGGACATCTTCGACAACCGCCCAGGCGGGACCGAAGACCGTCTTCTGGGAGGGTTTTGTGATGACCTTGGCCAGCGTCAGGTGCAGGTAGTAGTGCGGATCATCCAGATCGCATACCTGATAGCGGCCGTTCTCGATATTGATGGACCGGTCCGCCATCATCTTGATGTTCTGTCCCTGCAGGAGTCCCTCGTCCTGCTGGGTGATCATGTTCGTGATCCTTGCCTTGCGCGTATTGAAATTATATCGGAGTTCTTCCATCTTGTAAGTGGTAGAACCCTCGCTCATTTCCGGCTGTCCTTTCCATTCTCTGGCCAGGGAGTCATAGGTACCCCGGGCGAAAACGGTTCCGGTCTTCATGTCATATTCCATGTAGTCGGCCGTGAGCTTCATGTTGCCGTACGTCACCGACACATCGCCGTAATAATAGATTTTCCGCTGGCCGTCCGAAAAGACTTCCACGACGGAGTCCTTGGCGGCGGAGAAGGCCGGCGCATCCAGGGAACTCTGGCTCTGCAGGGCGGCGGAATCAATCTTGAAAAGGGAGTCGACCCGGTGGAGGGAGTCCCGGACCGCTTTCAGGGAATCCGAGATGACAACGCTGTCCGGGCGGTACTCGACCGCTTGTGAAAACGTAGTCCGGCCGCGGCGTTCCCGTCGGTTCTGGGCGTCCATGCCGAGGAAAGCGGATGTCACGAAGAAAACGAGGAAAACGGCCAAAAGGGTCCGGCCGGTTCCTTGCATGGATTTTGCTTTCTTATGGAATGACATCAATTTTCTTCGTAAAACAGCAAATTTTATTAAATTTGCATCTATAAAATATCTTACAAAGATAAGACCATGCGACGAATTTCACAAATAAAAATAGTTTTCCTTGTTTTTCTGGCGCTGTTCCCGGCGACCGTCACCGCGCTCGCGGACGGCAGGCAGGGGCTCCGTACCGTCTGCATCGACGCAGGACACGGCGGTCATGACCCCGGATGCATCAGCCTGGACAAGAAAACCCAGGAAAAGGCCATGACCCTTTCCATCGCCAACAAACTGGCCGCCGAAATCCGCAGCAAGAATCCGGACGTCAAAGTCGTCATGACTCGTTCCACCGACAAGTTCATCCCGTTGAACGACCGGGCCGACATCGCCAACAAGGCCGGCGCCGACCTGTTCATTTCCATCCATATCAATTCCGCTGCGAACCGCAGTGCAAGCGGTTTCTCCGTCCACTGCCTCGGCCAGTCCCGGGACAAGAACCGCGATCTCTTCTCGTCCAACATGGAGATTGTCAAGCGCGAGAACTCCGTCATCCTCCTGGAGGACGACTACAACAGCAAATACCAGGGCTTCGATCCGAATGATCCGGAATCTTTCATTTTCTTCAACCTCATGCAGAACGCGCACCTGGAACAGAGCCTGCTCTTTGCGGACGACGTGGTACAGGCCATGAAGAACAGCCCCGTCAAGAAAAGCCGCGGCATCTCCCAGGACCCGTTCCTCGTCCTGTGGCGGACGGCCATGCCGGCCGTTCTCATCGAATGCGGATTCATGACCAACAATGCAGACCTCGCAGCCATGCGGGGAGAAGAGAACCAGAAGAAGATCGCCCACCAGTTGTACAACGCCTTCGTATCCTTTAAAAAGAAATATGACGGCAGCGTCGGCTCGGCAACCGCGGCATCCGGAAAGAACGCCGCGCCGGCCGAAGCGGAGCCAGCCGCTTCTGAAAACATCGGGACGGCCGCAAAGGAGGCTCCCGCTACAGGCAGTTTCGGTACCCAGGTGCTGGCCAGCGGAAAGAAGATGAAAGAAAACGATCCGTTCTTCAAAGGCTACCCGGCGACGGCCGTCTGGACGGGCAAACTCTATAAATATGTCATCGGCGTCTGTGGCACGGAAGAGGAAGCGCGGACCGAGATGAAAAAAATCAAAAAAAATTTCCCGGATGCTTTCCTGGTAAAAATCGAAGCGGACAATACCATCAGAATACCCTGAAAACAACCCTGCAAAACCCTGGAAAAGCGATATTCGGATAATATACAATTTGGAATTATTAAAAATTGGTAAATACGGATAAAATGCGGTTTTTAAGGTATTAATGCATTCTGCAACACATTGATTATTAAATAAATATAAATTTATCCGTTTTGCGTTTTCCGAAACATATACTATCAAATATTTTGTAAAAAACAATAGATAAAGAATTTTTTTATAAAATATTTTTACCCCATCTTTGCATTAGCATCGGAGGAAAACTTCACAAGTGATCCTGCCCGATGATTTTTTTGCCCCTTGCTTTTACCACTTGACATGGAACAAAACCGGCATATCGATGTATGGAACAACTGTCTACGGATCATTGAACAGATCATTGAACCGAAGAAGTTCGATATGTGGTTCAAACCGCTCAAGCCGGTCTCCATCAAAGATTCTACCCTGACCCTCGAAGTTCCGACCGATTTCTTCCGCGAATATCTCGAAGACTTATATCTGGATGTCCTGAAGAAAACCTTGCGCCGCGTCATCGGGGCCGATGCCAAACTGGTATACAAGGTTCGTCCGGTCAAGGTCCAGCCCGCGATGGAGTACCCTGCGTCGCACGGCAGCATTCCGGTCAACAAGCCGGTGACCGTCAATACCTATCCGACCGAGGGCAACCCGGGACCGTTCGTATTCCCGGGCCTGAAGAAAATCCAGATCAATCCCCGGCTCAATCCGGTCTATTGTTTCTCCAACATGATCGAAGGGGAGTGCAACCGGATGGGCGTCACCGCCGGCATCAGCATTTCCGACGCACCGGGCGGAACGCCGTTCAACCCGCTGTTCATCTTCGGCGGACCGGGTCTGGGCAAAACCCATCTGGCCCAGGCGATCGGCATCGCCATCAAGGAGAAGTTCCCGGACAAGGTGGTCCTGTATGTGACCGGCAATGAATTCAAGACCCAGTACATGGATGCGGTCAGCGTCCGGAACAAACTGGTCGATTTCCTGGCCTTCTACATGAAGATCGAGGTGCTGATCATCGACGATATCCAGGACCTGCTCGGTCCGGGTTCGCAGAACGCCCTCTTCAATGTCTTCAACCATCTCCATGAGAATGGCATGCAGCTGATCTTCACGTCCGACCGGGCTCCGGCGGACCTGCAGAATTTCGAAGAAAGGATGCTGTCCCGCCTGAAGTGGGGCCTGTCCGTCGAACTGCAGAATCCGACCTACCAGACCCGCCTGGAAATGCTCCGGGCCCGCAGTTTCCGCGAAGGCGTCCGGATCAGCGACGAGGTGCTCGTCTATCTGGCGACCCGCATCAAGTCCAATTTCCGCGAACTGGAAGGCGCCCTGATTTCCCTGATCGCCCACGCCACCCTCGTCCACAAGGAGATTACGGTGGAACTGGCCGAGCAGGTGACCGGCAAGATCGTCGGAGAAGAGGAGAACAACCTGACCATCGACAAGGTGCAGAAAACGGTCTGCGAGTATTTCAATATCACGCGTGACACCCTGCTGTCCAAATCCCGCAAGCGCCAGATCGTCCAGGCCCGCCAGATTGCCATGTACATGAGCCGCAACCTCGTCGGCTGTTCCCTGTCCACCATCGGAGCGGAGCTGGGCGGCAAGGACCATGCGACCGTCCTGTACGCCTGCACGACCGTCGAAGACCTGATGTCTACGGACCGGAACTTCCGGCAATATGTCACGGACATCGAAAATATGCTGGTTCCAGCCAAATAAATGACGCCTTTTCGGCGTTATTTTTTTATCTTTGTATGTCCGACGACGGACACAAAGACACAAAACATTACCCACCCGATATGGATTCCAATTCTGTACTCAGCATTTTCCGCGAGATCACGAAGATTCCGCGCGAATCCGGCCATGAAGAGAAAATGACCGAATACCTCCAGCAATTCGCAGCCAGCCACGGACTTGCCTGCAAGACCGATGCGACCGGCAATGTCGTCATCACGAAAGAAGCCACGCCCGGCAAGGAACATGTTCCGACCCTCGTTCTCCAGGGCCATCAGGACATGGTCTGCGAGAAGAATGCCGGCTGCAGCCATGATTTCAGCAAGGACCCGATTCCGTACGTCATCGAAGACGGATGGATGATTGCCAAGGAGACGACGCTCGGCGCCGACGACGGCATCGGTGTCGCCGCCTGCCTGGCCCTCCTGGAAAGCGACCTGCCGATGGGCCGGATCGAATGTCTTTTCACGATTTCCGAAGAGACGGGCATGGATGGTGCGATGGCCCTGGAGCCTGGATTTTTCACCGGAAAGACGCTGATCAACCTGGATTCGGAAGACGAAGGCCAGCTTTTCGTCGGCTGCGCCGGCGGCGTGACCACGACCGCGACCTTCAACTATGACCGCGAGATCATCCGTCCAGACCGCAAGTTGCTGAAACTCAAGATTCTTGGCGCGCAGGGCGGCCATAGCGGCGACGATATCAACAAGGAGCGCTGCAACACCGTCCAGCAGATGGCCCGTTTCCTGTTCGAAGAACTCGGCAATTTCCAACTGGTCCTGCTCAAAGGCGGTAACAAGCACAACGCCATCGCCCGCGAGACGGAAGCCGTCGTCGCCGTCCCGGAATCCGGTCTGGCCGGCTTCAAGGAACGTTTCCTGCAGTTCGGGAAGGACCTTGCCGGAGAATTCGCCGTCAGCGACCCGGCCGTTCACGTAGAATGCAAACCATTTATATTCAATGAGAAGGCTATCGACTCCGACGTTACGCGCCGTCTGGTCTGCGCCCTCGTCGCCGTCCACCACGGCGTCCTTGCCATGAGTCAGGACATCGAAGGTCTCGTTGAGACCTCCAACAACCTGGCCTCCGTCCGGATGGTCGAACCCGGCAAGATTGAGATCTGCACCAGCCAGCGCAGTTCCGTCGAATCGGCCAAACAGTTCATCGCTGACAAGATCGAAGCCTGTTTCCGGCTGGCCGGCGCCCAGGTGAAACGGTCGGATCCGTATCCCGGCTGGAAACCGGACATGCATTCGAAAATCCTCAAGCAAAGCGTCGAAAGCTACAAGCGTCTCTTCGGCACCGACCCTGAGGTCAAAGCGATCCATGCCGGCCTGGAGTGCGGTCTCTTCCTGGAGAAGTTCCCGGGCCTTGACATGATCTCGTTCGGACCGACCCTCCGCGGCGTCCACGCTCCCGGCGAGAAACTGGACCTGGCTTCCAACGAGAAATTCGTCAAACACCTGGTTGATGTCGTAACGCATTTCGAATAAACGATATGGCACGTCTGGTTGCACCTTCGATGCTCTCGGCGGATTTCCTGCATCTGGAAAAAGATGTGGAAATGGTTAACGCCTGCGCCGACATTTTCCATCTCGACATCATGGACGGCACCTTCGTCCCGAACATTTCCTTCGGTTTCCCGGTCGTGGAGGCCATCGCCCGGAAAGCGACGAAACCGATGGATGTCCACCTGATGATCGTCCATCCGGAGAAATACATTCCCCGCTTTGCCGATGCCGGGGCTTCTTATATCAGTTTCCACCTCGAAGCGGCGGAAGCGGACGGTTCGGACCCGGCGGAGATCCTCCGGATGATCCGAAGCAGGGGAGTCAAGGCGGGTCTGGTCATCAATCCGGACATTCCGGTGCCGAAACTGTTCCCCTATCTGGAAGAGACGGATTTCATCCTGCTGATGAGTGTGTTCGCCGGATTCGGCGGACAGAAATTCATTGAAGAAACCTATGGACGCATCGCGGAACTCAAGGCGGAAATCGACCGCCGGGGGCTGCGGATCCCGATTGAAATCGACGGGGGAGTCAGCGCAACAAACGCGGACAGGCTCGCCGCCGCCGGTGCGGAAATCCTGGTGGCCGGCAGTGCCGTCTTCAAGGCTTCCGACCCGGCCGAAATGGTACGCCGGATCCGAGGCGATGCTTGAAGTCAGATAATGTAACTGATTTCCTTAAAGCCAAATTCGCGGATTATACCATCGGGCATCTCAACGCATAGCAATCCCTGCTGCGAGATGCCCGTTATTTTTCCTTCGAAGACCGTCTCCGTCGCGCAATCCGTATAGGAATGCAGCGTACCGAACCGGTACAGGGCGGAAAGGTAACGGACCCGGGTGATCCTTCGCTGCGTCAGTTTCGACAGTTCGTCCCGGAAACGGTCCATGAAGAGGGCCAGCAGTTCCTGGAGGTCGAAGGTCCGGCCGGTGAGGTTTTTCATGGAAGTCGGGTTCATCACTTCGGGATCGAATTCGGTCTGGTTGACATTCAGGCCGATCCCGATGATGCTGGAATGGACCATGCCGCCCTGCAGGGTGTTTTCAATCAGGACACCGCAGATTTTCCGGTCGCCGACGTAGATGTCGTTCGGCCATTTGATTTTGCTGGGGATGCCGGCATCTTCCAGGGTCGTGTGAAGTGCCAGCGTAACGATCTCGCTGATAACGAACTGGTCTCCGGCCGGGATGGCCGGAATCCCGTCCCTGCCGGGAAGCAGCAGGATGGAGAACGTAAGGTTCTCTCCCGGCCGGGTCTTCCACCGGTTGCCCCGCTGTCCGCGGCCGGCCGTCTGGTTGCGGGCTGCCACGACTGACAAATTGTCAAGGCCGTCCTGTTGTCTCTGAACCTCATTTTGCGTGGAATCAACCGTCTCCATCCACTTAATTGCAACCCTGTCTTTCATTGGTGCGGATTTTGTCGTATATTTGTGTGATTTTGCGGTAATGTGTTTTGCCGCATACAAATTTACGATAATTATTTAACATCCGCACTGCGGATCCGGACAAGAACATGAGAATATCACCTGTTACCGTCATCGCCAACGCGATGCTTGAGAAGAAAGCCCAGAACGTCGTATCCCTCGACCTGCGCGGCATCGAATCCTCTATCTGCGACCATTTCGTCATCTGCAACGCCGACTCCACCACCCAGGTGGCGGCCATCGCCGACAACGTGCTCGTCAAGATGGAAGAACGCCTCGGCGTGAAAGTACTCCGCATGCAGGGCCTCGAGAACAATTTCTGGATCATCCTCGATTACGGAGACGTCGTCGTCCATATTTTCCTGAGCGAATACCGTGAGTTCTACCGCCTGGAAGACCTCTGGGCAGATGCCAAGCGCAAACTGCACAAGGACGAGCCGAAGAAAACGGCCGCCAAACCGGCGGAAGGCGAGACCAAGCGCATAAAGCCGAAGGCTGCTACGAAGGTGCGCGCCGCCGCCAAGAAGATCGCCAAACGGAACGGAGAAGAATAAAACATGGCTGACAAAAACAATCCCCAACCCAGGATCCGGCCGCCGAAGATGAACTTCGGCTTTACCTGGTTCTATATCCTCCTGATCATCGGCATCGGATTCATGCTGTTCGGCCAGCGGGGCGCCAACCCGCAGAAAATCGAATGGGCCGAAGTGGAAAGCATGATCAAGGCCGGCGATGTCAAGGAGATCAATTTTGTCCGGAACGATTACCAGGGACGCGTCACGGTCCGTCCGGACCGCATCGAGAAGTACGCCGACAAGTTCGGCGGACAGGTTCCGGTGCGCTCCCCGCATTTCGTTTTCATGACCTCCAGCAAATTCGATCCCGAGACGGTTTTCGGTGCGCTGAATGCCGAACTGCCGGCTGACGGCCAGGTCAAGATCATCATGGAGAATGACAGCAAGGTCTGGACGGAGATCCTGGAGATCCTGATCTTCCCGATCCTGCTGATCCTGATGTGGGTCTTCATGTTCCGGGGCATGGGCAAGAACAGCGGTGTCGGGCCCGGCGGTCCGGGCGGTGTGTTCAATGTCGGCAAAGCCCAGGGGAAACTCGCCGACAAGAACCAGGTCAAGGTGACCTTCAAGGATGTCGCCGGCCTGTACGGAGCCAAGGAAGAAGTCATGGAAATCGTTGATTTCCTGAAAAATCCGACAAAATATACGGCCCTGGGCGCCAAGATCCCGAAAGGTGCGCTGCTGGTCGGTCCTCCGGGTACCGGTAAAACCTTGCTGGCCAAGGCAGTGGCAGGGGAGGCGGATGTCCCGTTCTTCTCGATTTCCGGTTCCGACTTTGTGGAAATGTTCGTCGGCGTGGGTGCCTCCCGCGTCCGCGACCTGTTCCGTCAGGCGAAAGAGAAAGCCCCTTGCATCGTCTTCATCGACGAGATCGATGCCGTCGGACGCGCCCGCGGCAAGAATGCCGGTTTCTCCGGCAATGACGAGCGAGAGAATACCTTGAACCAGCTCCTGACGGAGATGGACGGTTTCGGAACCAACAGCGGCGTCATCATCCTGGCAGCGACCAACCGGGCCGACATCCTGGACAAGGCCCTCATGCGCGCCGGACGTTTCGACCGCCAGATTTATGTCGAACTCCCGGAAGTCAACGAGCGGGAAGAGATCTTCAAGGTCCATCTTCGCGGGCTCAAGGTCTCCAAGGATTTCGATATCAAATTGATGGCGAAGCATACCCCGGGATTCTCCGGCGCCGACATTGCCAATGTCTGCAACGAAGCGGCCCTGACAGCCGCCCGGAAGAACAAGCCGGAGATCGACACGCAGGACTTCCTGGATGCCGTCGACCGGATTATCGGCGGACTGGAGCGCAAGGAGAATACCATCATGACCGCCGCTGAAAAGCGGACGACCGCCTACCATGAGGCCGGCCATGCCGTCGTCGGCTGGCTGCTTCCGGAAGCGGACCCGGTCTTGAAAGTCAGCATCATCCCGCGCGGCAAGGCGCTGGGTCTCACCTGGAATCTTCCCGCAGAGCGGAAGAACTGGTCCAAGTCTTACATGATGGACGAGATGTGCTCCCTTATGGGCGGACGGGCTGCTGAGATGATCATCAACGGCGAACCTTCCACCGGCGCCCTGAGCGATTTCGAGCGGCTGACCAACATGGCCTATGCCATGGTCCAGTACTACGGCATGAGCGAAAAGATCGGCCCGCTGTCCTTCTATGATTCCACCGGCTCCCGCGGATACGAACTGGTCAAGCCGTACAGCGAGAAGACCGCGGAACTGATGGATCAAGAGGTCCGGACCATTATCGACGAAGTCCGCGACAGGACTGACCGGATCCTGCGTGAACACGACGCGGCGTTCCGTGAAGTGGCGGAACTCCTGCTGGAGAAAGAAGTCATCATGGCGGAAGATCTGGAAAGAATCCTCGGCCCGAAAGTTAAACCGGAGCAGGTTCCCCCCGCCGAAGTTCCGACAGAAGATATGAACCATGAATAATACCGTCAGGCGTTCTGTTTCCGGAGTCGTATTCATCGCCATGATGCTGTGCGGCCTCCTCTTCAGTCCCTATCTATTCGCGGCGCTGGTCATCCTGATGACCGTCGTCATGTTGCGGGAATTCTACCGGATTACCATGGGCGACCGTTTCCTGCATTCCCAGTGGCTGGCCATTTTCACCGGCGTCGTCCTGTTCCTGCTGGTCTTCCTGGTCGCAGGTTTCGGATTGCCGTACAAGTTTATCACGATCGGATTCCTGCCGGTCATCGCCATCATGGCATCGTCCCTGTATGTCAAGGACAAGGATGAATTCGGCCTGTTCTCGCACATCTATACGGGATTGCTGTACATCGCCTTTCCGCTGGCCCTGTCCAACCTGGTCGCCTTCCGGCATGGGGAATTCAGCGGCACCCTGCTGCTGGGATTCTTCATCATTATCTGGGCCTCGGATGTGGGAGCCTACATTTTCGGCATGAGCCTCGGCCAGCGCTACGGGAAGAAACTCTTCCCGTCGATTTCTCCGAAGAAATCCTGGATCGGAGCAGTCGGCGGCATGATCACGGCCATCCTGGCCTCCGTCATCCTCAAACTGACGGGGATACTCACGTTCCCGATGATCCATTGCATCATTCTGGCCATCATCATGGATGTCGCGGGCGTCTACGGCGACTTGTTCGAGTCACAGTGGAAACGCTGCTATGACGTCAAGGATTCCGGGAACATCATTCCCGGTCACGGCGGTTTCCTGGACCGGTTCGACAGTACGCTGATGGCGTTCCCGATGGGAGCGCTCTATCTGGTACTTATCGGTTTGTTGTAAAGCGTTTTTTGTTTATCTTTGTAAGAGAAACTCGTGTATTTTATGCGGATAGACAAAGACTGCTACGGAACGATTGCGGGGATCTGGGCTGCAGCCCTCGTCCTGCTGTTCCTGGACCTGCATTTCATCTCCTTCCGGCCCCTGGCCTGGATCATCGCTGCATTCCTGATTGTTTTCATGGGATTCGTTACCTGGTTCCACCGGATTCCGGTCCGGAAGAAAGTCGGCAGCGAATCCGTCATCTCTTCCGTCGCCGACGGAAAGGTCATCATCGTGGAGAAAGCTTTCGAGAAAGAATATCTGCAGCGCGAATGCATGCAGGTCTCCATTTACATGAATTTTTTCGATGTCCACGCCAATTTCTGGCCGGTGACCGGCGAGGTCAGTTACTATAAATACCACCCCGGCCATTATTTCCTGGCGTTCCATCCCAAGGCGTCCGAATTGAACGAGCATTCCTCGACCGCAATCCGCAACAGCCACGGCGAAATCTTCTTCAAGCAGATCGCCGGCACCTTCGCCCGTCGGATTGTCTGCTATTCCAAACCCGGCGCCCATGAGACGGCAGGGGAGCAGTGCGGCATCATCAAGTTCGGTTCCCGCATCGACATGTACCTGCCGCTGGATGCGGACATCAAGGTCAAAGTCGGAGACCTGACTCGGGCCGGCGAGACGGTCATCGCCGTCCTCCCGTAAACCCTTAAAAAAGCGGAGTTCCTTGCAGAACCCCGCTTTTTTCATGCCTTGTCCGCTTCGATCAGCCGGACGAGCGTGTCAACGGCTTCCGTATCCGGCACATGCCGCAGGACCGGTTCTTTTCCTTTATAGATGGATACCTTGTGGTTGCCTTCGCCGACATAGCCCCAGTCGGCGTCCGCCATCTCACCCGGACCGTTTACGATACAGCCCATGACCGCGATCACGACATCTTTCAGATGTGCCGTCCGCGCCTTGACCTGTTCGAACGTAGCCTGCAGGTCATACATGGTGCGTCCGCAGCCCGGGCAGGCGATGTATTCCGGCTTGTAGAAACGGCGGCGGGCAGCCTGCAGGAGTTCATCTGCCAGGTAGGATCCCAGGCCGCTTCCTTCGATGGAAACAGCCTCTCCGGCTTCGTTCAGGACGGTTCCGCGGAATTCGACGTCATCCAGTTCCCGGTCCAGCAACCGCTTCCCGAAATCGCAGGAGGCATCGAGAATCAGCCGTTCCCGGGAGGGCGCTTCATAAGTAGCCACCGCTTTCCGGCCATCCAGGGACAGCCGCACCAGGGACGAGCCTGTCTTTCCATCATACCGGTCAGCCAGATAGCGGGCGACAGGAATCTCGGCGACCGGATCTTCCGTCAGGGAAACCCGGATCGTGTTGCCGATGCCTTCCGCCAGCAGGGAAGAGATGCCGACGCAGGACTTGATCCGGCCGGAGTCTCCGTTCCCGGCTTCCGTTACGCCGACGTGCAGCGGGAAGACGACACCGCGCTCCTGCATGGCGGCGGCCAGCAGGCGGTAGGCCTGGACCATGACAATCGTATTGCTGGATTTCAGGGAGACGACGACATTGTAGAAATCGTTGGCGATGCACAGTTCCAGCCACTCCATGGCAGCCTTTGCCATCGCCTCCGGCGTATTGCCGTACAGGTCCGTGATTCGCGCGCCCAACGATCCGTGGTTCAGTCCGATCCGGATGGCCGTCCCGTGCTGCTTGCAGACCTGCACCAGTTCCGCGAACTGGCGGCAGGCTTCCGCATGGTCCTTGTGGAAATTGCCCGGATTGATCCGGACCTTCTCGACGAAAGGAGCGACGGCGATGGCCGTCGCGGAGGAGAAATGGATGTCCGCGACCAGCGGCGTGTCGACGCCGGCTTCCCTGAGCTTCCGCCGGATTTCCTTCATATGAGGCACATCCGTCAGACCGGGACAGGTGATCCGGATCAGACCGGCCCCTGCATCCCGCATGCGGATGCACTGGGCGACCGTCTCGTCAACGTCATACGTATGGGTATTGCACATGGTCTGGGGCACGATCGGGTGCCCGCTTCCGATCGGCACGGAGCCGACCCAGGCAGTCAAAGTCTTCATGGTTCAGGATGGTATACGGATTCCCGCGCCTGCAGGCGGAGCTGCCGGGCGGTTCTGCCGGTACGTTTCGTCAGTTGAATATGGACGCCGGCGGATATCAGGATATCGAAGGGATAAGCAAAACGATAGTAATACTCGCTCATGTAATCCGGATCATACAGGGAATGCAGTCCGTAGCGGACACGGCCGGTGAAATGGAGTTCCACCGGATCGAAGACGAAACCGATTCCGGCCTTGACGGTCCAGCCGTAATCGAACTTCCGCTCGTAGTCCCGGAACGTGTCCGAGAAATCCGGATTGAATCCCAGGCTGGACTCTCCCACGCGGTGGACTTTGTACCGGTATCCGCCATAGAGGCCGCCGCCGGCCATCAGTTTGAAATGCGGCAGATCCAGGTGGCCGAGGACCATGGCCGGAACTTCGAAGTAGTCGTACGTAACTTCCGTCGCCCCGTCTACATGGCTGCTCCAGGTGCCGTCTTTCTCATCGTATTTGAAACGGTAGCCGTCCTGCCCTTTGCACAGGCCGATCTGCAGACCGAAATACGGGAGGGTATTGAACAACCGTTCATAATGGGTGAAATACACGCCTACGTTCAGCGGTGTTTCCAGCATGCCGCGCCGCTTGACTGGATTGAAGTTCCCCAGGCTGAGGCCATAGGCGTACTCTACGCCGATGGTCGCGTAATCATTCAGCTGGAAGGCTTTCTCGACATTCACGGTGTCCAGGTATTCGTCCGTCACCTGGTCCAGGGAGATGGTAAGGGTATCCGTGCGTTCCTGTCCCGACAGAAGCGACGGCAGGAAAACGAGACAGGACAAAAGGATGTTCCGTATCTTCTTCATCAGTTTCCAAACAATTTGGCCACGTCGATCCGCTGGTCCATTTCAGCGGATTCCGGCACGTTGATCACATAGGAGCCGTCACGCAGCTTATAGAACTTCACTTTCTCCGGCTGACGGTGTTCGCCGTAATTACCGGTGTCGACCCGGCCGTTCCGGTTCAGGTCCTCGGTCAGACGGATCGTGTATTTGCCGGCTTTCAGGTAGGGGAAAGAAATGACCTCATCCTTCTCGACGACATACGTCCGAAGGACCTTGTCCCGCTTTTCTCCCAGCAGATCGACGATGTACTTGTGGGCGACGCCGGTCAGTTCCAGGCTGAGCTTGCTGAGTTTGTCGTCCTTCGGAAGGGCGACCTTGACTTCCGTACTGTCGTTCCAGAAGCCGTTGATGTCCCGGAACTGGCGATGGGGGATTTTCAGGTAATAATCATATCCGCTCTGCAGGGTTCCCTCCGGGCGGACATGGTAGACCCGCAGGTTCGTGCTGTCCCGGCTGACCTGGAACGGCATCCTTTCTTCCTGGCGCCGGGGGTTGACGGAGCGCAGGACCAGCGAATCGAAGGCCGCATTGATGATGGGATACTTGAATTCCAGTTCAAAGCCCACCTGCTCGACCGTTTCCGGCGCAGCCTTGGCCGTCACGACGCAGACCGTGTCTTCGTGCCGGATGTCCCGACGGGCGCTGCGGGCGGATCTTCCGCCGGCCTGTGCCAGCCGGAGATGGTCCACAAACGGCGTCAGGGCGCCCAGGGAATCCGTCTTGAGATAGTCGACGAAGACGTGCAGCGTATCCGGCATCCGTTTCCGGTTGTTGATCCAGATCTCGAGGGAATCCCGCTGGTCGTTGAACTGCATGATCAGTTCCTTCTGCGCGAACCCGCGGATCCACAGCGAATCGATCTGCACGTCGGGAGCCATGAAGGTCACGTAGGCCGTCCGGTCTCCGGTCCGCTCCTTGTTCATGACCATCTGCTTGGAGGTCTGGTCCCGGAACAGGTAGAGTTCATGTTCGGAACGGCGCGCCATGCAGCGGACCGTATCTTTCATGTTATATTTCAGCAGTTCCGGCAGGGTGTCCCGGGCTATCAGTTTCGGCCGCAGGACCGTGTCGATGAACGCCAGCTTGTCATTGTCGGCATCGTAGATATTGTTGCCGGCTTCGTCCTGGATGGCATAGAGCCGGAATTCCGCATCCGGAATATTCCGAAGGGCGAAGAAGCCCCAGTCATCCGTCTTGACGGCCGCATCGGGCCGCTTCGTCAGGACGGCGGAATCCGCCAGGTCCCGGTAGAGCAGGACCGTGGCGCCCTTGACGGGCTGCAGGGTATTGCAATCGTAGACGGTTCCGGTCACCACCATGGAATCGATCCGGTCGCCGGTCGAGAAGGAATAGGTGAAGCCGGGATACATGTTCCCTTCGTTGTTGTCCGCGATGGCGCCTGTCAGGTCCAGCGTGTAGGTCTTGTTGGAATCCAGGTCGGATTCGAAGTACACGGTCAGGGTCTTGCCGTGCATGCGGTATTTCGGCGCCTTGTCCAGCGGCGGGGAGAGGAAGATGTTCTTCGGCTCCTTGACGGTGACATACTCATTGAACGTGAAGGAAATTTGCGCGTTGTGACGGGGTACGCCCGTCGCTCCGGGCAGGGGCTTGATCCCGACGATGACCGGCGGGATCGTATCTTTCTTGCCGCCGGACGGCGCCTGCGTCGTATTGGCGCAGGAAGGGGAGAACAGCAGGGTTCCCAGGATCAGCGCCACCGGTACGGCAGGAATCAGTCCGGTCAAAAAATTCTTCATTCTCATTACATTTCAGTCCTTTGCACGCTCTGGATGCCTTTGATGCTCCGGAGACGCTTGATCAATTCTTCCAAGACCTCCCGGTCATGGACATACAGGTCGATGTAGCCTTCGAAAATACCCTGGTCGCTGCCGATGCTCAGTTTCTTGATGTTGACGACCATGACATGGGAGATGTACCGCGTAATCTCGTTGACCAGTCCCATCCGGTCGAGACCTTTGAGCGAAATCCGTACCAGGAAACTCTGGCTGCGGGTGTTGTTCCAGTGCGGCATGACAATCCAGTCGCCATGCTTGGACGCCAGATTCTCGGCCACGGCACAGGCCTTCTTGTGGACCGTGACCGTCTTTCCGTCCGGATCCAGGAATCCGATGACAGGATCTCCGGCGATCGGATGACAGCAGTTCGCGATGACATACTTGTAGCCGTCCGTCTGGGAACCGATTTCGAAGGCATTCCGGTCCAGTTTTCCTTTCTTTTCCCCGTCCGGCTCCGCCACCGGTTCCAGGGAAAGCCCCGACAGGGAATCGAAAGTGATGAGGCCCAGTCCGCAGCGGAAGAACAGTTCGTCGGCATTGTTCAGGCCGTTTGCGCTGGCAATGCGGCTGGCAAGCCGCGGCGTCAGTTCCACATTGTGCTGCTCGAACCGGTCCGTCAGTTCTTTCCGGCCTTTGACCACCAGATTGTCATAATCGTTCCGGAAATAATCCATGACCTTGTTTTTGGCATGGCGGGTCTGCAGGAAGGAAAGCCACTCCAGTTTCGGATGGCTGTCTTCCGCCGTGATGATTTCGACCATATCGCCGCTCCGGACAATGGCCGACAGCGGTACCAGCCGCATGTTCACCTTGGCGGCAATCGCCTGAGCGCCGATTTCCGTATGGATCTGATAGGCGAAGTCCAGCACGCTCGCTCCTTTCTGGATGGATTTCTGCTCACCTTTCGGGGTAAAGACCGTGATCTCCGTATTGGTCAGGTCGTTGTGGATGATGTCGAGCAGTTCCAGGGCATTGATGTCGTCACTGACCAGGATCTCCTTGATCTTGGCCAGCCACTTGTCCATCTCGCTGTCATTCTCGCCGACGTAGCCTTCGCGTTTGTAGGCCCAGTGAGCGGCAATGCCCTTTTCCGCGATGTCATCCATGCGCCGGGAACGGATCTGGACCTCGACCCACATGCCGTTACGGCTCTGCAGCGTACAGTGAAGGGCTTCATATCCGTTGCTTTTCGGATGCTTGACCCAGTCCCGGACACGGTCGCTCTTGTAACTGTACAGGCCGGTGATGATCGAAAAGATATGGTAGCACTGGTCGCGTTCCGTCTCCTTCGTCTCCTTGGAAGGCGTAAAGATGATACGGATCGCATAGAGGTCATAAACCTGTTCGAAGGGTACATTCTTCGTCTGCATCTTCCGCCAGATCGAATACGGTGTCTTGACCCGTTTCTTGACCTGGAGGTTGAACCCCTTGTCCAGCAGGGCGGCTTCAATCGGACGGATGAAATCATCGATTTCCCGGGCCCGGTCGGACATGGTCCGGTTGATCCGGGCGGCGATGTCGTCATACGCCTCCGGTTCCTTGTAACGGAGCCAGATGTTCTCCATCTCGGACTTGACTTCATACAGACCCAGCCGGTGGGCGAGGGGAATGAAGATGAACATCGTCTCGCTGAGAATCTTGTCCCGCTTGTACTCCGGCATGAACTCGATGGTCCGGCAATTGTGCAGGCGGTCGGCCAACTTGATCAGCACAACGCGCACATCGTCGTTGAGCGTCAGGAGAATGCGCTTGAAATTCTCCGCCTGCAGGCTTTGGGTATACTGCTCCGCCTCACTGTTCTTGTCCTGGTTGTCCAGCACCGTCTTGATCTTCGTCAGGCCGTCCACCAGCGAAGCGATCTTCTTGCCACAGAGCCGCTGGATGTCCGCTACGGTATATTCCGTATCCTCGACGACGTCGTGCAGGAGCGCCGCAGAAATCGACTTGTATCCGAGGCCGATATCGCCGACGACAATCTTCGCCACGGCGATGGGATGCAGGATATACGGCTCGCCGGAACGGCGGCGTACATTCTTGTGCGCTTCATTGGCAAAGTCGAACGCCTTCTGAATGATGTCCAGTTCGGAGGCACGCGCGCAGCGTTTCCGGGCCATCTCTTTCAATTCGGCATATTCCCGGGCAATGACTTCGTAATCTTTTGCTGTAAACTCGGAGAAACTCATAGCTATTCGTTTTGGGCTGGAATGGCTTCAGGCAGTAGCGTCCCCTCGCCGATAACCTGAAAAGAATATGAAAACTGGACGCCGAACACAATGATCAGCCAACCGAACCGCAGCCACAGCATGAAAAGGGGGATGGCTGCAACGGCTCCGTAGACCGCGTTGATCCTCGTAACGAGGAGCTGGGTTTCCAGATACAGGTACTGCAGGACCGTGAATGCGACGCCGGAGAGGACGGCGGCCTTCAGTGCATACCGGTAGTAGACTTTGGCGGACGGAATGAATTTGTACATGGCGGAAAAGATCAGGACGATCGTGGCACCGAAAATGACCCAGCCCAGGAAAGTCCTGATGCTGTCGGAAAAGCCGACACCTTCCGGCAGGACATAGTCCAGGACATTGGAGTAGACGACCGTTCCGGTAAAGAACGTCAGGATGACAAACGGAGCGAGCATCGTGATGACCAGGTCGATGCTGTAGCTGTAATAGCGCTTGCGGGGCATTTTCTTGACACCCCAGACGACATTGAACACCTTTTCCACACGGTCCATCATCCAGATGATGAGCCAGAGGAACATCAGGGCGCTGATGAGTCCGAAACCGCCGGACTGGGCCGTGTTGAGGATATTGTCCGCCGCGTTGAGGATCATGTTGATCAGGGCGTTGTCCGGGCCGAAATTGCTGAAAAGGATCTCTTTCAGTTTCTCGGACAGGCCCAGGCCGCCGGTCATGGCAAAGCAGACGGCCAGGAAAGGGACGACGGCCATCATGCAGAAATAGCAGAGGGATGCCGACAGCATGCCGACACTGTTCTCGCCGATCTGGTGGATGGCATTGATGACCACCCGCGCATCGCTGACGAGCCGGGCCTTGGTCTTGGAGAGTTCCTCCATGTTCAAGGTCCAGATATCTTTCAGGATGAAAGATTTGATCCGTGCGATCAGTTCCTTCAGTTTCATACCAGTCCGCTGAACAGGTTGGGTTCTTCTTCATCCGCCGGCAGATCCGCCGCCGGCGCGTTTCCGGGCAGCATGGCACGGAATGCATCCTCGCCGATCACGGGGATTCCCAGTTCTTCCGCCTTGCGGATCTTCTCCGGCCCAGGCTTCGTCCCGGCAAGCAGATAAGCGGTCTTGCTGCTGACGGAAGAACTGTTCTTGCCGCCGTTCGCTTCGATCAACGCCTTCATTTCATCCCGGGAGATGCTGAAATTGCCGGAAATGACGATGGACTTGCCGGCCAGCACATCGGAAGCGGCCGTACGGCCTTCCATTGCAAAGCGCAGTCCGGCCGCCTTGAGACGCCGGATTTCTTCCCGGTGCCGCTCGTCCCGGAAATAATCATGGACGCTCCTTGCAATGACATCTCCGACATCCGGGACCGAAAGCAGATCCTCCAGGGAAGCCTCCATCAGCGCGTCTACGTTGCCGAAATGCAAGGCGATTTCCTTGGCGGTCGTTTCACCGACATAGCGGATGCCAATGGCAAAAAGGACATGATCGAACGTGACGTTGCGGGAGTCCCGCAGGCTGTCCAGGAAACGTTTCGCCGCCTTGTCTTTCCAGCCGTCCAGCGTCATGAGCTGGTCTTTCGTCAGGTCGTACAGGTCCGCAGGCGTCCGAACAAGCCCCCGGTTGTACAACTGGTCGGCCGTGGCGTCTCCGGCGATGATGTTCATCGCCTTGCGGCCCATGAAATGGACCAGGCGGCCTTTGACCTGGGTCGGACATCCATCCGTATTGGGGCAGAAATATTTCGCCTCGCCCTCTTCCTTCACCAGGGGAGTGCCGCAATCCGGACAGACCGAAGGAAAGACGGGACGCTGCGTACCTGCCGGCCGCTTCGTCAGGTCGACACGGGTGATTTTCGGAATGATCTCGCCGCCTTTCTCGACATAGACGCTGTCACCGATCCGGATATCCAGCAAGGCCATCTGGTCGGCATTGTTCAGCGTGGCCCGCTTGACCATGGTGCCGGACAGCAGGACCGGTTCCAGATTGGCCACGGGCGTGACGGCTCCCGTCCGGCCGACCTGGTAGTCGATGGACAGGACCGGCGTCAGGGCTTCCTCCGCCTTGAATTTGTAGGCAACGGCCCAGCGGGGGAACTTCGCCGTGTAACCCAGGATGTTCTGGTATGCCATCTCGTTGATCTTGATGACAATGCCGTCCGTTGCATAAGGCAGGTTCCTGCGTGCGGTGTCCCAATGGTTGATATAGGCTTCGATCTCCTTGATATCATGGCAGATCCGGCGCTCGTCCGATACGGGGAGCCCCCAGCGGGCCGCTGCATCGAGCGCCTGGGAATGGGTTTCGAAAGACAGGCTCTGGCTCGGGATATGGTACAGCGTGCACATCAGGCCGCGGCGTCCGACCTCTTCAGGGTCCAGCAGCTTCAGGGAACCGCTGGCGGCATTGCGCGGGTTGGCGAACAGGGGCTCTTCATCCCGGGCCCGTTCTTCATTGAGCCGGTCGAAAGAAGCATAAGGCATCAGGATTTCGCCGCGGATTTCAAAATCCTCCGGATAATCTCCCTTCAGTTGCTGCGGAATGTTCGCAATGTGCCGCACGTTTTCGGTCACGTCATCGCCGACGACGCCGTCACCGCGGGTCAGCGCCCGGAACAGCCGGCCGTTCCGGTACGTCAGGCAAATCGCCGTTCCGTCGAATTTCAATTCGCAGCTGTACGTAAACGTCGTATCGAGGGTTTTCACGGCACGGTCCGCAAAGGCTTCGATCTCGGCCAGATTGTAGGTATTTCCGAGCGAAAGCATCGGATAGCGGTGCGGATACTGGACGAATTCGCGGCGTCCCAGATCGCTGCCGACCCGCTGCGTAGGGGAGTCGGGCGTCGCATATTCCGGATAGGCGGCCTCCAGAGCCTCCAATTCATGCATCAACTGGTCGAACGCATAGTCCGACATGGTCGGCGCATTGTCGACATAATACCGGCGGCTGTTCTCCCGGAGGACAGCCTTCAATTCTTCAATCCGCTGTTGTGCTTCTGAACGGCCCATTTGTATGCGTGCGCGCATATGTACGCGAATTGGCAAATATAGCGCTTTTCGCCGGATTTTACAATCGAATCTGCTCCGGAGCACGGGGCGGAATATCTTTTCATGTCCTAAAACGTTATAATACCGCACTTTATGAAAAAGAGTCATTGTTTTTTCGTACATTTGTACACCAAAATAGAAGATAATTTCTATCAAACATATTGCATTCATTTATTATGAAAGAATCCATCATCATCCTTTGCGGCGGCGGCCCGGCCCCGGGTATGAATACCGTGGTCTGCTCCGTAGCCAAGACGTTCCTTTCCAACGGTTACCGTGTCATCGGCCTCCATGGCGGATACTCCGGCCTCTTCAGCAAGAACCCGCGCACGGAAGATCTCGACTTCTTCAAGGCGGACGCTTATTTCAACAGGGGAGGTTCCTATCTCCAGATGAGCCGATTCAAACCGACGGACGAGGATTTCGAGAAGAATTTCAACCTCGGACTCTTCCAGGAGAACAACATCAAGCTTCTTGTCACCGTCGGCGGCGATGATACCGCATCCACCGCGAACCGCATCGCCAAGTTCCTCGAAGCCAAGCAGTATCCGATCAAGAACATCCACATCCCCAAGACGATCGACAACGACCTGCCGCTGCCGAACAACACGCCGACCTTCGGCTTCAACTCCGCCAAGGATGAAGGCGCCCACCTGGCCCGCACCGTATACGAAGATGCAAGAACCAGCGGCAACTGGCTCATCATCAGCGCAATGGGCCGCAGCGCCGGCCACCTCGCCCTCGGTATCGGCGAAGCCACCCACTGCCCGATGACCATCATCCCGGAGATGTTCAACAAGACGGCCATCACCCTGGACAAGATCGTCCGTCTCGCCCTCTCCGCCATCATCAAGCGCACCATCCTCGGCATCCCTTACGGAACCGTCGTGGTTGCTGAAGGTGTCTTCCATGACCTGAATCCCCAGGAGATCAAGAACGCCGGTGTCAGCATGACCTATGACGAGCACGGACATCCGGAACTCGGCAAGATCAGCAAGGCCGTCCTCTTCAACGACATCCTCGAGAAGGAATTCAAGAAACTCGGACTCAAGGTCAAGACCCGTCCGGTGGAGATCGGCTACGATGTCCGCTGCCAGGACCCGATCGCATTCGACCTGACTTACTGCTCCGAACTCGCCATGGGTGCCTACGAACTCTTCACGAAGGGTGAGACCGGCTGCATGGTCTACGTCGACGCCGCCGGCGAAGCCCATCCGCTGTACCTCAAGGACCTGCAGGGTCCGGACGGCAAAATTCCGCCGCGCCGTGTCAACATCGAAGGTGGCACCTCCCAGAATTATTTCAACCACATCTGCCATTTCGTCACCCCCGCCGACTATGAAGCAGCCGGAAAGCTTGTGGCGAATCCGGAAGAGTATGATTTCAAGAAAATCCTGAACTGGTAAGACAGGATAACGGTTTTGAGCGGACAGGTCTTGGGCCTGTCCGCTTTTTTGTCATAATCGGCGACATCCGGCAAGTCCGACAGCCTCCGGAAGGCTTGATATTTGCAAGTCTCGGAAGTAGAACGCTGACACTATGGACAAACCGCTTATATACCAGATGCTACCCCGGCTTTGGGGCCATCGGAATCAGGAACCTCTTCCCGGCGGAACCCTTGCGGAAAATGGCTGTGGAAAGTTCAAAGACATTGATATAGAAACACTTTCATACATCAGGGATCGTTTGGGAATGACCCATGTCTGGTATACCGGCATCCTTCGCCATGCCACCCGATGCGACACCTGCGGCTGCAAGCCGTCTTCCGCGCAATGGGTCAAGGGTGAGGCCGGATCCCCGTATTCCATCACCGACTACTACGACGTCAACCCCTATCTGGCCACGGATCCGACCCGGCGCATGGAGGAATTCGAAGAACTGGTCCGCAGGACCCACTCCGCCGGCCTGAAGGTCATCATCGATTTCGTTCCCAACCATGTGGCCCGGGACTACACGGCGCAGGCGGGGAAGGGACATCCTGTCTTCGGCATGCAGGACGATCCGTCGATCCACTGGCGGCCGGAAAACGACTTTTTCTATTATCCGGGCGAGGCGCTGAAACTGCCGGTCCCGGGCGATTACCATGAATATCCGGCCAAGGCTTCCGGCAACTGCTACAGTCCCGAGCCCTCGGTCAACGACTGGTACGATACCGTCAAACTGAATTACTGCGACTTCCAGACTCCAACCTGGGACAAGATGCGGGACATCCTGCTCTTCTGGGCGGGGAAAGGGGTCGACGGATTCCGCTGCGACATGGTCGAACTGGTACCGGACACGTTCATGGGATGGCTGATCCGGGAAGTCAAACGGATCTGCCCGGATCTCATCTTCATTGCGGAAGTCTATCAGAAGAACCAGTATTCCAAATACATACGCGATGTCGGTTTCGATTATCTCTATGACAAGTCAGGCCTTTATGACGCCCTGCATGACATCGTCCGCAAGCATGTCCACGACAGCGGCGTTCCCATCGAAACCTGGCAGTCTACCCGCCGCATTACCTGGAACTGGCAGCAGTTGGGCGACCTCCAGCCCTACATGCTCAATTTCCTGGAGAACCATGACGAGCAGCGCCTGGGCTCCGAGTTCTTCGCCCGGGACGGCCGGAACGCCATGGCGGCCCTGCATGTGTCGCTGCTGCTGAACACGGCTCCTTTCATGCTGTATTTCGGACAGGAAGCAGGAGAGCACGGAATGGACCGGGAAGGCATGAGCGGCCTGGACGGAAGGACGTCGATTTTCGACTGGTGGAGTCCGTCCGCCATCCGGAAGATCGATGACAAGATTCATGGAGAAAACCGGATGACCCCGGATGAGGAGTACCTGCAGGAACGCTACAGCGAACTCCTCCGGTTCGCTTCCACCGACCTGGCCATCCGGAAAGGGGAGACCTACGACCTGTGCTACTGCAACCTGTCTTCGGACGGTTTCAACCAGGATGCGCACTTTGCCTTCCTCCGCCACTACGGCGACGAAACCCTGCTGATCGTCAGCAACTTCTCCAGCCGGGACGCCGACATTTCCATCAGTATCCCGGAACATGCCTTCGAGTGGTTGCAGATTCCGAAGTCGGATTCGCTGCGAGCCGACCGGCCGATTCCGGTCCATGTCCCCGCCATGGACGGGGTCATCGTCCGATTATAGCATTTCCGGTCTTGTGGTCAATCAGCGCCTTCAGGTTCGGAGTTACTTCAATTACGCGTGCATAAGTCCCTTCTTCACAGCATGGTAGGGAATTCAGAAGAGCCGTATTCAGGCGGTCCTTCTCCCATACGGTATCCACATAAAGATACCCGACGCCCAGCGAAGTGATATTCTGGAAGAAATGCGTTCCCTGGCTGGGTTCGACCCGGAGACCGGGGACACCCAGTTCGACGATGACCTTCGCCTCGGAGATATCGCTCCACATGACCGGGATCCCCAGGCTCTGGACGGAAGACCCCCAGCGGCCCGGACCGATCAGCAGGTAACCGTGCCCTTCCTTCTGCATCTTTTCATTGATCCGTGCGATCTCCGCCGCAATCGGGACTGTCTGCAGGACATCGAAACGGTCCTCCGGAACATAGACGATCCGGTCGATGCCCTCAATGACGCCCCAACCCAGGGCCCGCTCGGAAGTAACGATCGTTTCGGTCAGATCTTCCGCCTCCTTCCTCAGGTCGAGACCGGCGGCTGCATGCTCGCTGATTGGCCTGACCTGCAACAACTTGAGAATCAAGGTACGTCCCTTGCTATCCAGGTCGGCCGCAAATTCGATTTCCACCTCGCACATCAGTTCTTTCCGGCAGATGTCCATGATGTCGGAAATCGCAGCGGCCAGCGGGAACCGGTCATAGCGGAAAACCGAATCGTAACTGACCACCCGCGGACCGCGCAGTTCGGTACCGACCCGGAAACTGTCCGAACCTACGTCATAGGTGGAAAAGACCATGTATGGGAACGGATAGGTCTTCAGGGCGTCCGCGACGGGAATCTCGGCAAAGTTGATGCTCTCGTTGCGGGAAATCTTGAAGGCGCCGGGATGCATGTCAAGTGCGAACATCATCGTCTGCGTATCCTGAAGCGCCATCGACGGACGGGAAAGCTGAAGGATTTTCTTGGGATATTTCGGACTGAAACGCAAGGTCTTGCCCCCTTCCACGACACTCTTGCCGAGACCGAATACGACATTGACGACGCCGTCTTCAGACTCTTCATTTTCAATCGGATAGAAATTGATGCTGCGGGCGACGCCGGACATCATGGGATAGAACAGGTCCCCATGCCGGGAGCCGCAGATGTCCTGGATGATGACCGCCATCTTTTCCTCGCTCTGCAAGTTGCCGGTCGAATGGACATACGTCCGGCTGCCCCGGTAATACACGGAAGCATAGACGCTCTTGATGGCCTTGTCCAGCATGCGGAGCATCTGGTCCTTATTCTCCGTCGCCGGGATCATATAGGTCGAATATACGCCCGCAAACGGCTGATAGTTACTGTCTTCCAACTTGGAGCTGGAACGGATGGCCAAGGGGGTCCGGACCGTCTGGAGATAGGTCCGCAACTGGGCGACCAACGGCTCCGGCAGACGTGAAGCGACGAATTCGGACAGAATCTCGTCATCGGACAGGTCGGCATCGATGACATACTGGAGGCCGTTTTCCTCGATGAACTGGTCGAAATACTCCGTCGAAACGACGATGGAACGGGGGATGGAGATCCGGATGCCCTCATACGCATCCGTCAGGGAATGTTTCTCAACCAGCGAATTGAGGAAAGCCAGACCCCGCGCCTTGCCGCCCAGCGATCCGTCGCCCAGCCGGGCGAAGGTGATGTAGTCATCATAGGATTCCGGCGTGAAATGGGCGATGATGCCCCGGCTGACGGACTTGAGGTATTCCCGGACCTGTTCCTTGATGAAGATCCGGGTTTCGGGACCGTCCGTATGATGTTCTGCGCGGAAACGCTTGCCCAGCAGGAACAATCCTCTGGAGAACAGCCATTTCGAGAACATGTTGCGGGAAGTATTGCTGATCAGGATGCGGTCCGGGATCGAATCGACGACGGAGGCCAGTTCCTGCAGGTTGGCGGCCCGGCAATACTCGACGCCCTGCTCGTCACGGAAGACGAAATCGCCGAATCCGAACTCCTCCTGCAGGTAGTCATGCAACTGCAGGAACAGCGTATTCGAATACTTGCGCAGGAATCCCACGCCCAGTTCCCGGGCTGTCTTCTCCAACGTTCCCTGCGAAGACTGCATCAGGACCGGCATGAGTGGCTCATACGTACGGATATGGCGGACCAGGTCGATACCGGCATCCAGTTTTTCCGTCTTCGGCGGATCGCCGCGGTGGACGACCATGCCCACGTCGGTGATGACTCCCAGGAAACTGCCCTTGTAGGTTTCATAGGTCGCGATGGCATCCTCATAACTGGTTTCCAACAGGATCTTCGGGCGGAAACGCTTCAGGTTCTTCTGCTGGTCCTCGTTCAGGGTCTCCTTAATGAATTCCTTGCTCTGAGTAAGGATAATCTTATATAATTCAGGAAGATATGTCGAATAATACCGAATGGAGTCTTCCACCAGGAGGATGGCCTGCACCCCGATGTCGCAGATATCATGCGGAGCGTTCCGCTTGTCTTCGAAAAGTTTGATGATCGCCAGGATCAGGTCAGCGTTGCCATGCCAGCTGAAGACATAGTCCACCGCATCCATCTGCGACGTCACCTTCTTGCGGATTTCCTTCGAATAATGCATCAGCAGGACGAAAGGAAGGTCTTTCCCGGAAGCCTTGATTTCCTGCGCCAGCGCGAAAATACCGCCGTCCTGCTCGTTGAACATGCAGATGATCACGTCGAAATCTTCTTCCGCCAGCAGGGCGCGGGCGGCATCGGAAGAATTCGCCCACGTAAACTTCGGCGGACCCGACAGGTTCAGGTCGATGTATTCCTTGCGGATCTGGGATTCAATCCGGCCGTCTTCTTCCATGATGAAAGCATCGTAATTGCTGCAAATCATCAGGATCCGGCGGATGCGGAATTGGATGAGGGAGTTCAGGGTCTGTTTGTCAAGTCCGTGTGTCGGGGTCATTTCGAGTAGGGATTACAGGGTTCTTCGTCTGAATTCGGCAACCGTCACGGCCGTGGCGACGGCGGCATTGAGAGATTCCGATCCGGGGTCATCGGGCGGGAACGGCGGGATATACAGGCGGTCGGTCACGCGGGCGGCCAGGGCGGGGGAGATGCCGTTGGACTCGTTGCCGATCACGATGACGGCAGGCGCATCGGCACCGCAGGAAAGAGGCCGTTCATACAGATTGCTTCCGTCCAGGAACGTGCCGTACACCTGTCCGCGTGCCGCCTTGACACGATCCGCCAGGGAAAGCAGGTCCGTATACTGGAACCGGACCCGGAAGATGGCCCCCATCGTGGACTGAACGACCTTGGGATTGAACAGGTCGACGGAATCTTCGGTCGCGAACACCCCGTCGATACCGAACCAGTCGGCAATCCGGATGATGGTGCCCAGGTTGCCCGGATCCCGCAGGGAATCCAAGGCCAGATAAAGCCCTTTCCGCAGGTCGGGCGCATCGGCATGCAGGTCTTCCGGCTTGCGGACGACGGCCAGGACGGGGGACGGGCTGGAAAGCTGGCTGATCCGGGCCATGGCCGCTTCTCCGATTTCATCGCGGTGCCAGACTTTTTCGACATGGAATCCGGAACGGAGGGCTTCGGAAACCATTTTTTCGCCTTCGACGATGAACAGGCCCGTCTCGTCGCGTCCCTTCTTCTGGGAAAGGGAGCGGAGGGTCTTGATCTCCTGGTTGGTAATGCTTGCCATGGGCGGATGTTTTTCGGTCCGATGTTGGTTGGAACTACAAAAATAATTAAATTTGTGGAATAAAAGATGAAACCCAGACGCTTCCTGCTGATATCCGCCCTTGCGGCCGGATGGCTGGCCGCTTCCTGCAGTACGACCCGCGTACTCGGAGACGGACAGTACCAACTGGTTCGCAATGAAGTCAAAGTATTGAACGACAAAAAGTTCGATACAGGCTTACTGGAGCCGTACATCAAACAGAAACCCAAGATGTCTCCTTCCATGTATGTCTACAACTGGTCGCGCAAGGAAAACAGTCTCTGGCACAAACTCGGCACGGCACCGGTCGTCTACGATGCCGACCAGGTCGAGTCTTCCGTCTCCAACATGCTCCGCCACCTGGAGTATCTGGGTTACTACGGCTCCTCCGTCGAACCCAAGATCGACGTCCGGCGCCAGCGGGTACGGGTCATCTATGAAGTCAACCTGGGCCACCGCTTCAAAATTGCGGATATCTGCTATGTCCTCCCGGAGAGAGGCACTTTCGCCGAGGATTTCAACCGGGATACGGTCAACATCACCATCCGGCCGGGGGACTGGCTCTCCGAAGAAGCGCTGGAGGCGGAAACGGTCCGTTCCTCCGCCTATTTCCGCAATCTGGGCTATTTCAGTTTCAACAAGAATTACTTTTTCTTTGAAGCGGACACCTTGCAGGAGCCCGGTCTGGCCCACCTGGAAATGCGGGTGGATGAGCATACCCGCAACGAAAACGCGGATGCGGCCCGGGAACTGAAGAAATTCCATTTCGGAGAGGTCAACATCTATTATCCGGAGACGCTGAAAATCAACGAGAAAGTCCTGAAGAACCTGAACATGGTCCGGCCCGGAAATGCCTACAACGAAGACGTGGTCTCCAACACCTACGGCCGGCTTTCCTCCCTGGGGCTTTTCAATGCCGTCAATGTCGGGCTGACCCCGTCCGGCGATGACCGGGTCGACTGCGACATCAATCTTTCCGTATCCAAACTGAAAGGGTTCAAGGTCAACCTGGAGGGTTCCTCCAACTCCATCGGCCTCTTCGGGGTTTCGCCCCAGCTGTCCTTCTTCCACCGTAATATTTTCAAGGGAGGGGAGACCCTGAACCTCAGTTTCATGGGCAACTTCCAGTTCAAGCCGGGCAGCGACATCCGCTCCACCGAATTCGGCGTTTCCACCAGCGTCAGCATTCCCCGGTTCCTTTTCCTGCCCGACCGGCTGTTTTCCCGGACCATGCCCCATACGGATTTCTCCGCATCGTACAACTACCAGGACCGTCCGGAATACAAGCGGAACATCATCTCATTTTCCTACGGCTATACCGGATCGCACAAGAACCTGTATTACCAGCTCTATCCCGTCCAGCTCAGCATCGTCCGCATCTTCAGCATGGACGACGATTTCTTCGATACGCTGATCAAGAACCCGATCATGTGGAATTCCTACCTGGACCACTTCGGACTGGGTATGGGTACGACCCTGTATTACACGACGGATGCCTCCGTCAATCCCCAATCCAGTTACCACTATGCCCGCCTGCAGGTCAATACGGCCGGCAATCTGCTCAGCGCATTCAACCGGTGGATGAAGGAAGACGAATTCCACAGCCGGACCATCTGGGACACCGCCTATTCGCAGTTTATCCGGGCTGAACTGACCCTGGGAAAGACCTGGCGATTCGGACACAATGACGAACAGGCCATCGCGACCCGCCTGCTGGCAGGAGCCGGCTACGGATACGGCAATTCTTCCGCGCTCCCGTTCGAACAGCAGTTCTATAGCGGCGGTGCCAACAGCCTGCGCGGCTGGCAGGCCCGCAGCGTCGGTCCCGGCCGCTCCGAAGCCAACGACTTCTTCGTCATCCCGAACCAGACCGGAGACGTGAAACTGGAAGCCAACGTGGAATACCGTTTCAACATGTTCTGGAAACTGTACGGCGCCCTCTTTATCGATGCCGGCAATATCTGGGTCCTGGATGATTATGCGACGGACCAGCAATTCCGCTGGGACAACATCGGACCGAGCATTGCGGCAGACTGGGGTTTCGGCCTGCGGGTCGACCTGAATTTCATCCTGGTCCGGCTGGATACAGGTTTTATCACGCGCGACCCGTCCCGGAGCCAGCCCTGGACCGGACCGGACCAGTGGTTCCGCAGAGGTGGGTACGCCATCCATTTCGGCGTCGGTTACCCGTTCTAATCCTTTTCTTTAGATAAAGTTCCGTAATACTTTGGCCAACATTGGCTTAAGTATGCCTTTAGATTGGCTTCATGCCGGTTATCCTGCGGCTGATAAAAGACGGTTCCCTCCAGGCCTTCGGGCATGAATTCCAAGTCCGTGAAATGGCCGGGATAGTCATGGGCGTATTTATATCCGTCGGCGTAACCGAGCTGCTCCATCAGTTTGGTCGGTGCATTGCGCAGATACAGGGGAACGGAAGCCGTCTGCGTCTGCTTCGCCATGGACAGCGCAGCATCCACCGCCAGATAGGCGGAATTGCTCTTCGGGGAAGAGGCCAGGTAAATGGTCGTTTCCGAAAGGGGGATCCGGGCTTCCGGCATGCCGATACTCGCGACGATCTGGAAGCAGGCATTGGCCAGCAGCATGGCATTGGGATTGGCCAGGCCGACATCTTCCGATGCCAGGATACAAAGGCGCCGGGCAATGAAGAGGGGATCCTCGCCGCCATCCAGCATCCGTGCCAGGTAATAGACCGCCGCATTCGGATCCGAACCGCGCACACTCTTGATGAACGCGGAAATGATGTCATAATGCATCTCGCCGCCCTTGTCATACCGGGCGCTGTTTTCTTGCAGGACCTGCGCCACCCGCTGGTTGGAAACAATGACGGGACGAGGACTGGCATCAATCAGGATCTCAAGGATATTCAATAATTTACGGGCATCCCCGCCGGCAAAGCGGAAAAGGGCGTCCGTCTCTTCCACACGGATATCCGTCTGCGAGAGCACTTCATCCTCCCGGAGGGCCCGGTCCAGCAGTTCCTGCAGGTCCGCCGGTTCCAGCGACTTCAGGACAAAGACCTGGCACCGTGACAGCAGCGGATTGATGACTTCGAAAGAGGGGTTTTCCGTCGTCGCGCCGATCAGGACGACCGTTCCGTCCTCGACCGCACCCAACAGAGCATCCTGCTGGTTCTTGCTGAAGCGATGGATTTCATCAATGAACAGGATGGGAGATCCCTTGTCCACGCCGAACATGGAATGCCGGTCCGCACGGGCCTTGTCGATCACCTCGCGCACTTCCTTGACGCCGGCACTGACCGCGGACAAGGTATAGAATGACCGGTCCAGGGTCGAGGCGACGATCCGGGCCAGGGTCGTCTTTCCGACACCGGGAGGACCCCACAGGATGAAAGAGGAAAGATTCCCGCTCTGCAACATGTTCCGCAGGACGGAACCTTCGCCGACAAGGTGCTTCTGGCCGACATATTCGTCCAGATTACGGGGTCGCATCCGCTCCGGAAGGGGAGCGAGCACCCGGGTTCGACCAAAATCACCTTCTGCCATGAAAGAAATTACAACTTATTGTATATAAACAAATAAAACAAATTTGTTTATATTGATAACATTTTTGTTAACCCCGTTTTCCCTCTCTAAAGGGCTCTTGTATAGACCCGGCGGCGCTTCGTCTGGTCCTTCTCGAACATATCCCAGGGATTCTGCATGGCGCTGTTGGATTCCAACTCGGCATTGGTCTCTCCGAAACGGAATCCGTCCTTGTTCGCCAGCTGGATGAAGGTATCGAAAAGCAAGGCAAGGCCGCCCTTGTATTCCGGCTTGACTCCGACGAGCAGCATCTCGACATCGGGCTCGCGGTGGAAATACATGGAATTGAGGACATGGTACCAGCCCAGCGGGAACAGTTTGCCGCCGCATTTCTGCAGGGCGCGCACGATGGAGGGCATGATGATGCCGAAACCGACGATCTCGCCGTCTTTCTCCAGCAGGTTGACGTAATTCAAGTCGATAACTCCCAGATAGGTGCCGACATATTTGTCAATCAGGGCAGGGGTGAGGGGCGTGAAGTTGTACAACGACCCGTAGCATTCGTTGACCAGGTCGAAAATCCGCTGTCCCATGTTCTCCTTGCGGATCTGACGCCGGGTAACCTTCCTGATTTTCAGTCCATAACGGTCCCGGACAATCCCAGCCACACGGGAAATGCGCTCCGGGACCTCTTTCGGGATATGAATCTTGTATTCAATCCAGTCGACTTCCTTGACGAAGCCGAAGGATTCCAGATGCTTGGGGTAGTAGGGATGGTTGTAGATCAGCGCCATCGTGCACAGTTTGTCGAAGCCTTCCACCAGCATGCCTTCCGGATCGAAATCCGTGAAACCGAGCGGTCCGACAATGGTTTCCATCCCCTTGGAACGGCCGTATTCCATCACCTGGTCCAGCAGCGCCTTGGAGACTTCGCGGTCATCGATGAAGTCGATCCAGCCGAAACGGACTTCCTTGTGGTTCCATTTCTCGTTTGCCTTGTGATTGATGATGGCGGCGACCCGACCGGCCACTTTTCCGTCCTTGTAAGCCAGATACAAGGCCGCTTCGCTGAATTCGAAAGCCGGATTCGACTTCGGATCCAACGTAGACAGTTCGTCCATGTACAACTTCGGTACAAAATACGGATTGCCCTCATACAGCCGGTTCTGGAAATCGACAAACGTCTTTAGTTCCTTCCGGGTCAGAACTTGTTTAATCTGTACAGACATGCTTTAGGTTTTGGTTCACGTTCAACGAGCAAAGTTACATATTTTCGGCTTAACTTTTCCCTTTTCCCGTCAAAATGTTGCCGAACGGGAAAAAAGCGGACCGAGGATAGGGGAGTCCGGTATTTTTCATTATATTTGTAATCGATGTGTATCCGAACCTGCCTCCTGCCCGCGGCCGTCTGTGCCGCGTTCCTTTGTTGCGGAACCTTGTTCGCGCAGCAGACACCGTCGCGGTCCCGGATGGAAGCCGGCTTGCAGTCGTCTTTCAAAGGGGTCGGAGCGACTGTGATCCTGCAGGGAAAACAGGGAGCGACAGGGGAGTTGCGGCTCCTGGCGGATTTTGCGGACATTCTCATGGGCCATACCGCCCGTCCCGGCACCCGCATCCAGTATCTGCAGCATTTTCCCGTCCATCGTTTCGACTTGTCTAATGAGTTGACAATCAATATTGTATGGGGACCTGGAGTCACCCTGGGTCTGGTCCGGGACAAACGCAAGCAAGGCGGATACCTGGCAGCTGTCAGCGGATTCGCAGGGGCGGAATTCATCTTCCACCGGGTGCCCGTAACCGTTTCCACCAGCTTTTCCGCCGATCTGGGCGCACACATGACCATCCGGAACCGGTATGACAATACGATGACCTATTACGAATACGGGCTGCGCCGCGCCTGGTACCCTGAAATTGGCATAAGATACAGATTCTGATGAAGTTACGAATACTGTTCATAGGAATTCTCCTGTTAATTGCCGCTCTTCCCGGATTCGCTCAGGGATGGACGGCCAGCCTGGAATGGGGTTATACCGGTACGATCGTATCTTCGCATGATTACCAGTATACCACGCTGGAAGGTTACCACATCGACAACCGGGACACTGATTTCCGGTACCATTCCAACGGATATGCAGGCATCCAGTTCGGGCGGGATTTCAAGAACGGGATGAATCTGTCGTTCTGCACGGGACTGTACGGCATCCAATATGAAATCCGCAGCGTTCCGGTCGGACTGCGCGCAAGCTGGGCTTTCCGCAGGCAGGCGGACATGGCCGGCTGGGCAGGACTCGTGGAAGCCGGCATCGGCCTGTCCGATAATGATTTCCGCAAAAACTGCGAATATGCGCGGATCGGCGCCATGTACCGGATTCCTTTGGGAGCCGGCGTGCGCCTGCGGTTCCTGACGGCATTGCAAGGAAGCCACACGCATCCGGTTCCGTACAATCCGTACGACGATGTTGCCGTCGATGCGGATCATCTCGAATACAGCAACCGGATCTATGCCGGTCTGACCGTCGGCATCGGATTGGAATTCTAAAGATACATATGCACCGGCTTCCCTTTCCGATTTGTTACACAATTTATATTATGTTAAGTTAAAAGGATAAAAATGCCCGGAATCCCTTCCCCGGACACGGATTTTTGTCAGAGTGCGCATTTTTGACTATATTTGTAAGATTGTAAACGATAACGCGATATGTCAAAAAAACGAGTGGATCTCGTCTTGGAGAACGTGACCATTGAATCCGTAGCGGCCGAAGGCAAAGCCCTGACACACGTCGACGGAACCGTCGTTTTCGTCGAGTTCGCCGTTCCCGGCGACGTGGTTGACATCCAAGTATACAAAAAGAAGAAAAACTACATGGAAGGCTTCATCAAACGGATGGTAAAGCCTTCACCGCAGCGTCTCGAACCGTTCTGCGAGCATTTCGGCGTATGCGGCGGCTGCCGCTGGCAACCGCTTCCCTATGACCTTCAGCTGCAGGCCAAGCAGCAGCAGGTCTGGGATCAGCTCGTCCGGATCGGACACCTGGACATTCCCCCGATTTCGCCGATCATCGGTTCCGACAAAACCGTCTTCTACCGGAACAAACTCGAGTATTCCTTCTCGTCCAAACGATGGATCCTCCGCCATGAGGATCCGGAGGCAATTCCCCCGCAGGATCGCGTCGGACTGGGTTTCCATGTCGGTAAATTTTTCGATAAAGTATTGGATATCAAGCAGTGCTGGTTGCAGAAAGAGCCTTCCAACGCCATCCGCCTGTTCATCAAGGATTATGCGGTCAACCACGGACTGGAATTCTACGACATCCGGGAAAACCACGGTTTCCTGCGCAACATGTTCATCCGGACGACCGAAGCCGGCGCCGTCATGCTGATCCTCTGCTTTGCACGGGAAGACCGGGAAGCCCGCACTTCCCTGCTGGATGCCATTGCCGGCCGGTTCCCCGAGATCACATCGCTCTATTATGTCATCAATACGAAGCAGAACGACTCCATTTCCGATCAGGAGTGCATCCTGTACAAAGGTGAAGACGCCATTTATGAAACCATGGAAGGCCTGACCTTCAAGATCGGGCCGAAGTCTTTCTACCAGACAAACAGCCCCCAGGCCTATAAACTTTACTCCGTCGCCCGCGAATTTGCAGGCCTGACCGGCAGCGAAGTGGTATATGACCTGTACACCGGCACCGGAACCATCGCCCAGTTCGTCTCGGCCAAGGCTTCCAAGGTCATCGGCATCGAATATGTTCCGGAAGCCATCGAAGACGCCAAGGTCAATGCCGCCCGGAACGGCATCACGAACTGCACCTTCTTCGCCGGCGACATGAAAGACATCCTGACAGCCGGATTCATTGCCGGACACGGCCGGCCGGATGTCGTGATCCTCGATCCCCCGCGGGCGGGAATCCACCCGGATGTAGCTGAAGTCATTCTTCAAGCCGCACCATCCAAAATCGTCTATGTCAGCTGCAACCCCGCATCACAAGCCCGTGACCTTGCCATTCTTTCACAGGCCTATGACATCACGGCTGTCCAGCCGGTTGACATGTTCCCGCATACCATGCATGTAGAAAATGTCTGCGCACTCAGGAGGCGCATAACGGAATAATCAATGGCACTGACCCTTCAGATTATCCTTTTCCTTGTCGGTCTCGCCCTTATCGTGTTCGGTGCCGACTGGCTTGTCGACGGAGCCTCCTCCGTCGCCCGTAAATTCGGAATCAGCGAATTCGTCATCGGCCTGACCATCGTCGGCATGGGAACCTCCGCGCCGGAGATGGTCGTCAGTTTCCTGGGCGCGATCCAGGGCAATGCCGACATCGCTGTCGGCAATGTCTTCGGCTCCAATATTTTCAACACCCTGCTGATTCTCGGCGTGACCGCCGCCATCATGCCGATGCCGATCACCCGCGAGAACCTGCGGCGGGACATTCCGCTGAACCTGGGCGTCATCATCCTGCTGGTCCTGCTGGGTGCCACGCACCGGCTGACCGGGTTCGGAGACGATATCCTCAGCCGCCTGGACGGAGGAATCCTCCTGGCCATCTTCCTGGTTTATATGTTTTTTTCATTCAAGAACGGGAAGAAAGAAGAAGACGACTCCCCTGCCGGCAAAACGTTGAAACCCTGGGTCGCAGGACTCATGATCGTGGCCGGACTGGCAGCGCTGATCGGAGGCGGACAAATGTTTGTCAATTCTGCGACCGCCATCGCCAAATCCTTGGGAATCAGTGATAAATTCATTGCCATCACGATTCTGGCCGGCGGCACCTCCATGCCAGAACTGGCGACCTGTGTCATGGCCGCCATCAAGAAGAAAGGCCAGTTGGCCCTGGGCAACATCCTGGGATCCAACATCTTCAACATCATGCTCATCCTGGGTGGCTCGGCCCTGATCCATCCCCTCTCCTTCGCCTCGATGAGCTTGGTTGACATGGGCGTCCTCCTGCTCAGCGGTCTCCTGCTGGTCGCCAGCGCCTATATGGGAAAGAAAAACATGCTCGACCGCTTTGACGGGGCAATTTTCCTCCTGTGCGAGGCGGCCTATTTCACCTGGCTCTGCATCAATCTGTAATCAATAATAATTCTGCGATATGTTCAAACCTACCAACTACCAACTCAAAAATGTCGGAACAGGAAGGATTTTCCCGGATGAAGGCTGGACGCTGGCCGATCCGCAGGCACCCTCCCCTTCCCTCGTTCGTGCCGTATACGAACACCGTCAGTTCAATCCCCGCAAGGAACTGAACGGCCTGTACCGCTATGCCGACTGGCTCCCGATCCAGCGCACGCTCCGCCATTCCCATGCACCTGTCACCTATAAGAGCAAGGGCCTCGCCAAGCAGTTGGGTATGGAGAACCTTTACATCACCTTCTCCGGTTTCTGGCCGAAGATCGGCGCCAAGATGGAGACCTGCTCCTTCAAGGAGACGGAAGCCTATTCCGTCTGCGCCCGCCTGCCGAAGAAGAACAAACAGGTCCTGGTCGTCCAGTCCGCCGGCAATACGGCCCGCGCATTCGCCCGCGTCTGCTCCGACAACAACATCCCGATCGTCATCTGCATTCCCGAAGACAACATCCGCGACCTGTGGTTCCTCTCACCGCTGAAGAACTGCGTCAAAATTGTCGCCACCCCGCAGGGAACAGACTATTACGATGCCATCGCCCTGGGTGAGAAAATCTGCAAGAATCCCCGCTACCTGGCGGAAGGCGGCGCCAAGAACATCGCCCGCCGCGACGGTATGGGAACGACGGTCCTGTCCGCCGTCGAGGTGATCGGCCGGATCCCGGATGCCTATTTCCAGGCCGTCGGCAGCGGCACCGGTGCCATCGCAGCCTGGGAAAACGCCCAGCGTCTGGAGGAAGACGGCCGGTTCGGCGAGAACAAGATGAAAATCTTTACCAGCCAGAATGCCCCGTTCACCATCATACATGATTCCTGGAAAGCGGACTCCCGCGACCTGCTTCCGCTGACGGCCGAAGAATCCCGCCGGAAGGCAGAAGTCATCCTGGCCAAGGTGCTTTCCAACCGCAAACCGCCGTACAGCCTCGCCGGCGGCCTGTTCGATGCCATGAAGGCGACCGGCGGCGACATGTACAAGATTACAAATGACGAGATCGTCTACTGGATGCTCCAGTTCTTCAACCTGGAAGGCGTTGATATCTTCCCGGCAGCCGCATCCGCCGTTGCGGCGCTTTCTAAGGCGCTGGAAGAAGGAAAGGTCGGCAAGGATGAAACCGTCATGCTGAACATAACGGGCGGCGGCATGCTCAATGCAACCCGAAAAGGCTTCACATTCAAACAACCGGATCTTGTCCTGAGTCCCGATCTGCCGGCCGAAGAGATCATCATGGCTGTTGACCAGCTCTTCTGATGATGCGGTGGATCCTTTCCTTGCCGGTAACGGCCGATGAAATACCGGCCAATCTCGCAGATTCGACACGACTCGCTTTCCGGCATGCAGCGGAGGAACTGGTTACCAACCCGAGCGGTTTCATGAGTGAACTGGGTCACAAATTCCTGGATTTCGGCCTGAAACTGATCGCCGCGCTGCTGATCTACCTGATCGGCGCCTGGCTCATCCGCAAGGTATGCAAGGTCTTGCGGCGGGTCTTCGAGCGGAAACGGACCGACAAGATGATTGTCACGTTCGTTACCAGCCTTGTATCCATCGGCCTGACGATCCTGCTCGTCGTCATTTCCGTCGGAACGCTCGGAATTGACACGACGTCCCTTGCAGCCCTGCTCGCTGCCGGCGGCATGGCGATCGGCATGGCGCTCAGCGGCACGGTGCAGAATTTCGCAGGCGGGATCATGTTGTTGGTTTTCAAGCCGTTCAAGGCCGGTGATTATATCAAGGCCCTGGGCTATGAGGGATTCGTCACGGAAGTGAACATGGTCAGTACCAAGATCCGCACTTTCGCCAATTCCATCATCGTCCTGCCGAACGGCGCCCTTTCCAGCGGCACCATTGACAACTTTTCGGACAAGCCCTTCCACCGGATCGGCTGGAATGTCAACGTATCCTACGGATCCGATGCCGCGAAAGTACAGGAAACCATCCTGGAGATCCTCCGGAAAGAGCCGCGGATCCTGGACAGTACGAAAGCCGAAGTGCCCGATCCGGCCGTCTATCTCAATGCCATGAAAGACAGTTCTGTCGAGTTCGTGGTCTGGGGGTGGGTCCGGACGGAAGACTACTGGCCGGTCCTGTTCAAGATCAATCAGGACATTTATACGCAGTTGCCGCAAAGCGGCATCCGCTTCCCCTTCCCGCAGATGGATGTCCATCTGGACCGGAAAGACATGGCATAGAAAAAGGCGGGATGCAGGTCCCGCCTTTCTTTTTTATTCTGCCTGGGCAGCCGCGGCCGCCCGTTCTTCCGCCAACTGTTCCTTGGAGAGGACCGGATTGCCATAAATCCGGAGGAAGATGTCCCGGAGGTCGTTCCGGTTCAATTCAGGTTCCACCTGATCCAGCTGATGCTCGACGTAGCCGGTAAACTGTTCCAGGTCCTCCGGCGTATATTTGTCGGCATACTTGAAACTGTGGTTGGCCAGGTCATAGCCCATGTAGTTGGTCTTCCACAGCTGGTATCCTTCGATGACACGCAGGTCGACCGCATGGCGGATCGCCTGGTAACGGTCATTCTTGTTGCACACGGAAGCGGCGTCGATTTCTTCATGGGTCAGCGGCGCACCGATGTTCAGGTGGATGTTGCCCTTCTGTTGCCGGATGCCTGTAATGATGCTGACAAGGTCTTCGCGGGATCCCTTGACATATTTTTCCGTCCGGGAAATCAGGATTTCGCGGGCCTTCATGATATCGCAAGGCTCATATTCATAGGAAATGCTGAGCGGAACGATATTCAGTTCTTCGAAGTTGGAAGTAAAATCCGCCGTACCGCTCATGTCCAGCATTTTCAGCAGGCCCTGCTCGGTGATGTCGATGCCGTTCTTGGACCGGCCTTCCCGCTGGGCCAGCCAGATGGAACTCTTGCCGGAAGTAATGCAGGTACGGATGTATCTGGAAAGGACCTGTGACGAAAGATACAGTGTGCGGGCATTGATGCCGCGGATGACCTTGATCATCCGGTTGGACCGGATCAGATATTCGACGTATTTGTTGCTCAGAAGATTGTCACCGACCGCAATTTCCGTCAGTTCGATGCCGTTACGATATAGGACGAGCTGGGTAATGGCCGGGTCCAGGATGATATCCCGGTGGTTGGACAGGCAGAGGAACTTGCCATTCAGTTGCTTGAGATATTCGATGCCGTCATAGGAGAAGTTGTGGGCACTGGTGTCAAGCACCCATTCCACAGCCTTGTTCATCACCAGTTTCTGGAACTCGTCGATGCTCTTGAGACTTTTCAGGATATCGTGCAGGAAGGAAGCCGGCTGATCGGGAAACAGCGTCTTGGAGATCAAAGGGACATTGGGATGCTCAGCCAGAATGCCGAAAGCCTTTACGGCTTCTTCATCGGTATAGGGACTGATGCTGTCAAATTCGTTTATCAGGTCTTCCATCATTAAGTCGTATATAATGCAAAGTTACGAAAAAGGCCATAGGAAACAAAGGCCTCATCCGTATTATTTGCTGTCGGCCCGGAAAAGAAGGGAACTGTCCCCGTAACTGAGGAAACGGTACCCATGCGTAATGGCATGGCGGTAAATGGTTTTCCAGTCACCGCCGACGAAGGCCGAGACCAGCAGGATCAGCGTGCTTTCGGGCTGATGGAAATTCGTAACCAGCATGTCGACGATCCGGAAACGGAAACCCGGAACGATGATGATACGCGTACCGATCTTCAGTTCATCCTGTCCCGTCCGGTCCAGATATGCGACAATGGCTTCCAGAGCCTCCCGGGTCGTGACGGTGTATTCCCGCTCATACGGTGCCCACTGGTCCACATCTTCGGGCTCTCCTTTCTCAAGAATGCTGATACCGGCATAATACAGGGATTCCAGCGTACGGACGGACGTGGTTCCGACGGCGACGACCGGGCGCTGGCCGGACAGCAACGTCTGCAGGAAGGATTTCCGGACAACGAACGGCTCCCGGTGCATGGGATGTTCCGCAACCCGGGAACTCTTGACAGGCAGGAACGTACCGGCGCCGACATGCAGGCATACGGTCTCCATGTCGATTCCCTTTCCGCGGATTTCCTCCAGGACCCGTTCCGTAAAATGCAGGCCGGCCGTCGGTGCGGCGACGGATCCCCGGAATTTCGCATAGAGCGTCTGGTAACGTTCCGTGTCGATCGCTTCCGAATCCCGGTTCAGGTAAGGCGGAATCGGGATGGAACCGCAAATTTCCAGGACACGTGAGAAAGGAGAGCCGTCTTTCCAGGAAAAGGCGACGCTGCCGGTCTGGCCGTCCCGGGAAAGCAGGCGGGCCTCCAGCCCCATCGCGGTGACGAGCGGGAGATTGTCCGGATTATACAAGGTAAGGACATCGTCTTTCCAGCGCTTGGCATTTCCGATCACGCATTTCCAGACACATTTATTTGTCTGCGCGAACGAAAGGTTGTATTCGTTCGGCGTTTCGGGCTGCAGGCAGAAAATTTCGATATGGGCCCCGGTCGGGCGCTGGAAATGCAGACGGGCAGGAACGACCTTCGTATCGTTGAAGACCATGATGGCCTCTGAAGGCAATTCCTCCGGAATCTGTCGGAAAATGCGATCCTGAATGCGTCCATTCTGATAGACAAGCAATTGGGAAGCATCCCGCTCCGGAAGCGGATATTTGGCAATCCGCTCATCCGGGAGCGGATAGTTGTAATCTTCTATTCTGATTTCTGGTATCATTCCGTCAGTTTTCTTGTCACGCAACAAGTGCGTGAGATTTTAAAATTTCCGCAAAATTACACATTCCCCGAGAAATATTGAAATTTAACAAGGAGACCGGGATCGTGGTTGTCATGCAGAACCCCACTCGAGAATACGCCCCGTTTACACCGTTACATTTTTTCAAATTCATCTCATTTTGTAAAATTTACGTTTGTATACAAATCTTGTAAATTCACAATTCGGATTATTTATTTTTGTAAAATAAGAAAATGTTATACGATATTGGTAGTATCGTTATATTGCTGAAAATCAGTTAGTATACTGATAGTATCATGATATAATACTTAAACTGAATTTTGTGAATCACGTAATCAAGCCTGTCTACTCCGTAAAATGTTCTTGTAATTACGATATTATTATTTTATTAATCAGTAATATAAACATGACGAACTAAAGTAACCATTAAGTGATTTAGCTGTTTTTAACTCCCCTCCCCTTCCTCTGGTCTGTTCTATTTTGATTTGTAAATCCTGCTTTTATTCGCTACATTTGTAAAGCAATCTGTCAGAATTATGAACACAAGACTGGAACAGTTTATCGCTGCCGAAAACATCAGCCAAGCCGAATTCGCCGACACCATCGGCGTCGCCCGTGCCAGCGTATCCCATATCCTCGCGGGACGGAACAAGCCCAGCTATGATTTCATAACGGGAATGATGGCACACTACCCTCGTCTGAATATGGAGTGGCTGCTGGCCGGGAAAGGCAAGATGTACAAGGATCCTGTCGTTCGACCGGTTGAAACGGTTCCTGATCCGGAAGAAGAACCGCAGCCGGATCTTTTCTCCGCGACATCGCCCCGAGAATCGCAAAATCCTGCCCCGTCGGACGGGACGGAAGGAAATACTGCAGCCACAGCGATGAACGCAAATCCGGATAATGTATTCCAATCAATTGACAATCAGAGAAAAATAACGAAAATTATCGTGTTTTTCGACGACAATACTTTTCAGGAAATAGGATAATTTATCATTCTTTTTGTACCTTTGTCCTCACAGACAACCGCGGACATGTACAAATTCTTCATCCGACCTATCCTGTTCCGGTTCAATCCGGAATTTGCCCATCAACTGACGATGCGTTGCCTCAGGTTGCTCCGGAAGCTTCCGCTCGCCCGCACCCTGGTCCGTTTCTTTTACAAACGGAACTATCCCTCCCTGGAACGGGAAGTCTTCGGGATCCGGTTCCCCAATCCGGTCGGTCTGGCCGGCGGACTGGACAAGAATGCGGATTCCTACAATGAGCTCTCGCATTTCGGTTTCGGATTCATTGAAATCGGTTCCCTGACTCCGAAGGCGCAGCCCGGCAACCCGAAACCCCGCCTTTTCCGGCTGACCAAGGATCAGGCGCTCATCAACCGCATGGGTATCAACAACAAAGGTGTCCTTCAGGCCATCAGGAATCTCAAGACAAACCGTCCGCAGGTCATCATCGCCGCCAATATCGCCAAGAATACGACTTCCGAAACACAGGAACAGGTCAGCCGGGATTATGATTACGCTTTCTCGATGCTCTACGAGTTCGTCGATTTCTTTGTCGTCAATGTTTCCTGTCCCAACGTAGAAGGTCTGACGAGCCTGCAGGACATTTCTTATCTATCTGATATCATGGACGTTATCCTTGATAAACGGATGAACATGGACGCTTACAAGCCCATCCTGATCAAGATTTCGCCCGACATCTCGCATGCCCAGGTCGATGAAATCCTCGATTATGCCATGCGGAATGGCGTCGACGGTATCATCGCCGGCAATACGACGCGGTCCCGGGACGGTCTGACAACGTCTCCCCAGAAAGTCGAAGCAATCGGCAAAGGCGGTCTTTCCGGTGCGCCGCTGTATGAAAAGAGCCTGGCCATGGTCCGTTACCTGGCCGGGAAGACGGAGGGGAAACTGCCCATCATCGGAACAGGCGGCATCATGACACCGGAGCAGGCCCGGGAAATGCTGGCGGCAGGCGCCTCCCTGATTGAAATCTACACCGGATTTATCTATGAGGGACCCGGTTTCCCCAGAAAAATCCTTAAATATCTAAACAACAATCCCTTATGATCAAAGCTTCCATCTGTACGATTGGCGACGAGATCCTGATCGGACAGATTGTCGACACGAATTCTTCCGAAATATCGCGTGCCCTCGGTTCCCTGGGCATCCGCGTAACCCGGATGGTCTCCATTGCAGACGACCACCAGGCCATCATCCAAAGCCTGACCCGGGAACTGGAGACCAATGACATCGTCATCTCCACCGGCGGCCTCGGACCGACCAAAGATGACATCACCAAGGCCGCCTTGGCAGAAATGAGCGGCTCGACCCATTATGTAGAACATCCCGGTCAGCTGGCGAAAGTCTATGAGATCCTGCATGCCCGCGGCCTGGACGTATTGGACATCAACCGGGCACAAGCCCTGGTCCCCGATACCTGCGAAGTCATTGTCAATCAATTCGGAACGGCACCTATCATGGTTTTCCGCTTCCCGGAAAGCCGCTTCGGCCATCCGGCCGTCCTCTATTCCATGCCGGGTGTCCCGTTCGAAACCACCAACGCCCTGCCGGACGTCATGGAGGACATCCGTCGCCATCACCGGCTGACGGCCATCTATCACCGGAATGTCATGACCTATGGCATGGCCGAATCCGCCCTGGCGAAAAAAATCGAATCCTGGGAAGATTCCCTGCCGGAAGACATGCACTTGGCTTACCTGCCGAATCCGCTCACAGGCGTGCGTTTGCGCCTTTCGATATACGGAGGTGCGGAGGAAGAGGAAAAATCGCGTACAGAGGCTGAAATCGACCGTTTGAAGGCCATTTTGGGTGACGTAATCTATGCAGATGGAGACGATACGCTGGAACATGCCCTGGGGGCTATCCTGAAAGCGCATGGAAAGACGCTTTCCGCGGCGGAATCCTGCACCGGCGGAGAGATTTCGCACCTTATCACGACCGTTCCCGGATCATCCTCCTACTACCTCGGATCCGTCACCTCGTATGCGGTTCCCGTCAAGGTCAAGGTTCTGGGTGTTCCGCAGGAGACCATCGACCGCTGCGGCGTCGTCAGCAGCGAGGTGGCTGCCGCCATGGCGGAAGGAGTCCGGAAACTGACCGGAAGCGACTACGCCGTCGCAACGACCGGCCTGGCCGGCCCGGGTGGCGGAGACGGAGTCAATCCGGAGGGTACGGTATGGGTCGCAGTGGCGACGCCGAAGGCTACCCTGACGAAAAAATACCAGTACCACAACGACCGGAAACGCAATATCCAGCGTTTCGCGGCCTCTGCGTTACATTTTTTACTGACGGCTGTTAAATCAGATTTATCTATTTAGAAATCAGCAAGGGAAACAAAATTGTTTATTCTTCGAACATTTTTGTTAACCCTCATTTATCCCTTTTGAGAAGGTCTCGGCAGCCCGCATGACGCGGAGAAAATTGCCGCCGGCGACCTTCTCAATTTCCATTTCTGAATATCCCCTTTCCCGCATTTCGCGGAAGATGATTCCGATCTTCGAAACGTCCTCCAGACCGGCCGGAGGAACGGCGATCCCATCGAAATCGGACCCGATTCCGACATGATCGATGCCGGCAACCCGGACAGCATGATCGATATGGTCCACGACAACTTTATAGGAAGGCCTGTCCAGTGCAAGCAGGCGGTCCTGCACACGGTGCCAGGCAGCCACCTTTTCCGGATCGGAAGGATCAGCGATGAAGGCCGCCTCCAATTGTTCCCCTTCATCGGACAGGCCGGACGCAGCCAGCACCTCCGGGAAGGAGTCGGACAGGAAACAAGGATAGAAATTGATCTGGATGACACCGCCGTTCTCCGCCAGGGCACGCAACATGTCATCCGACATGTTCCGCCGATGGCCACACAGGGCCCGGCAACAGGAATGGGTCGATACCACCGGCACTTTCGAGTAGCGGATGCAGTCGTAGAAGGTCTCATCCGACACATGGGCGACGTCGATCAGCATGCCGAGCCGGTTCATTTCCGCGACGACTTCCCGGCCGAAGGGACTGAGCCCGTGCCAGGTCTTCCCTTCCGCTGCGGAATCGGCAATGGCATTGTCGCCATTGTGTGTCAGCGTCATGTAGCGGACGCCCATCCGCCAGAACAGCCGCAGCAAAGCGAGGGACTGTTGGATCGGGGCTCCGTTTTCCATGCCCAGGAGAATGGATACCAGGCCTTTCGCATGGTTTTCCAGGATCTGATCCGCACGGAACGCCATCGATACCTGGTCCGGATGGGCTTCGACCGCGTCATATACGCCGGCCATCATCTCCAGCGCCGCACGGGTCGCCGCGTCCGGAGACAGTTCCTTCGAAGTGTACAGGGCGAAAAAAGAGGCGCCGACTCCCCCGCGCACCAGTTTGGGGAAATCGACGTGTCCGTAAGCGTTGTCTACCCCCAGGTCCCGCAGACGCACGATCTGGGAAGGCGTATCGCAATGGGAATCAAGGATCAACATGCAATTATCTCCGCTTGGATCCCGTATAATGCATCAGCGTGGAAGAGAT
>CADCRA010000065.1 GCA_902803715.1 uncultured Bacteroidia bacterium | reverse complement strand
GCCGGCCTGCACTTCAGCCGCGAACTCTTCAACCGCATGATCCTCAAGGACATCAACAAGACCTTCATCACCGTGCACATGGGCCTCGGCCATTTCCGCAAGGTCGACGTCGAGGATCTTTCCAAGCACAAGATGGACTCCGAGCGCCTCATCATCAGCCAGGAGACCGCGGACCTGATCAACAAGACCAAGCGGTCGGGCCACCAGGTCCTCGCCGTCGGCGCGACCGTCATGCGCGGCCTGGAAACCTATGTGACGACCAACGACGAAGTCAACGCCTACGACGGATGGACCAACAAGTTCATCTTCCCGCCGTACCGGTTTGCCATCCCGACGGCCATCGTCTCCAACTTCCACCTGCCTTGCTCCACCATGCTGATGTCCGTCGCCGCCTTCGGCGGATACGAGCCCGTCATGCATGCCTACGAGGTCGCCCTGAAGGAAGACTACAAGTTCGGCCCCTACGGTGACGCGCTGCTGATCATCCCGTAGCCTCCCGGGCCATAAAGATTCATTCTTTTTATTAAAATATATGGAAAAGCGGCCGGTCCCGAGCAAGTCCGGCCGCTTTTTCTGTTTCTTTTTCGCGACCTTCGGGCAAAAAACATGGTACCTGACGACATGGCGGCCTGGTGCGCCCTGAACCTGACCTTCGGTTTCGAACCCTTGAAAGGCCATGCGCTGGTCCGGGCCCTGGGGGATCCGGCCGCCGCCTTCCGGCTCTCGCGCAACCGGGCGCGGGAGATCCTCGGGCCCTCCAAATACCTCGATGCCCTTACGCCCCGGACGCTGGAACTGGCCCGAGACAGCCTGGAGGGCCTGCTCCGTTCGGGCTACCGGTTCATCGGTTACGGAGACCCGGACTACCCCGCCCTGCTGCGCGAATGCGACGATCCGCCGCTGGGCCTCTACCTGCGGAGCACTTCGGCCCCGACGGAGATCTTCCGGCCGGACCGTCCCGCCGTCGCCATCGTCGGCACCCGGGACATCAGTCCCTACGGGACCGAATGGTGCCAGCGGATCGTCACGACCCTCGCCCGGACGCCCGAAAAGCCGCTGATCGTCAGCGGCTTGGCCATCGGCACGGACGGAATCGCCCACCGGACTGCCCTGGAACAGGGACTTCCCACGGTCGGGGTCATGGCCACCGGCATCGACGATGTCTATCCTTTCCGGCACGGCGCCCTGGCCGCCCGGATGGCGCAGACCCCCGGCTGCGGACTGGTGACGGACTATCCGCCCGGTACGGCGCCACTGGCCGTCCATTTCCTCCGCCGCAACCGGATCATCGCCGGGCTCTGCCGGGCCGTCATCCTCGTCGAATCGAAGGTCCGCGGCGGCGGGATGATGACCGCCCGGCTGGCAGCGTCCTACGACCGGGATGTCCTCGTCCTGCCCGGCCGTGCGGACGATCTCCGGTCCCAGGGATGCAACCTGCTGCTCCGGGAGAAACTGGCGGAGCCGGTCACCGACCTGGACACCCTTCCGGCGCAGTTGGGGCTGGGTGCGGCGCCCCGGCAGAGACCGCGGGACCTTTCGGCCGAGATCCATGCTTCCTATGACGGACGGCTGCCGGCGGAACGGGTGGAACGGCTGGCGGAACTGGCCGCCTGTATCCGGGAGCGGCGCGGCATCGGACTGGATGCGCTCTGCCGGGAGACCGGACGGACCTACGGCGAAGTGGCGGCGGATACGGGGATCCTGGCGGCAGACGGTTTTATTTGCATGGACCTGCTCCAAAACTGTACAATCAAGCCGAAAAATATGTAAATTTGCAGGACATGGCGCTATTCACAGACACCCACGTGCACTTCTACGACGAAGCCTTTGCCGGCGACGCGGATGCGGCGATCGCCCGCTCCCGCGCGGCGGGCGTGGCCTGGATGATCCAGCCCGACGTGGACAGCCGGGAGCGGGATGCCCTGTTCGCCCTGTCCGGCCGTTACCCCGGCGTCCTGTATTCCATGCTCGGCCTCTATCCGGGGTCCGTCGACGCCCGGTGGGAAGACGAAATCGCCGCGCTGGATGCCTGGACGGACCGGGACATCGTCGCCATCGGGGAGATCGGCCTGGACTATCACTGGTCCGTCGAGTTCCGCGAAGAGCAGAAACGGGCGCTCAAGGTCCAGCTGGAACTGGCCGACCGGCTCGGCCTGCCGGTCAACATCCACCTCCGGGATGCCACGGACGATTTCTTCGCCGTCCTGGACGAATGCAGGCATCTGAACCTGCGCGGAAACATGCACGCTTACAGCGGGAGTTACGAGACGTTCCTCCGGCTCCAGCATTACGGAGACTGGTCGCTGGGGATCGGCGGTGTCGTCACGTTCAAGAAAGCCCGGCTCGCCGAGGTCGTCCGGCAGGTTCCCCTCGACCGGATCCTCCTGGAGACCGACGCCCCGTACCTGACACCGGTCCCCCACCGCGGCGAACGCAATGAAAGCACCTACATTCCCTTGATCGCGGCGAAGATCGCCGAACTCAAGGGCGTCAGCCTCGAAGAGGTGGCGGAAACCACCACGGAAAACGCAAGAAAACTGTTCAGCATCACATAAGACCATGACACAGACCGGAACCACCAAATCCTCCCTGCTGCTGATCTACACCGGCGGCACCATCGGCATGAAACAGGACATCCTGGACCAGACCCTCAAGCCGTTCGACTTCAGCCAGATCCTGGACGAAGTCCCCGAGATCCGCAAATTCGCGTTCCGGATCGATACCTACACCTTCGATCCGCTGATCGACTCGTCGGATGTCGAACCGAGCCTGTGGCAGCGCCTGGCCGAACTCATCTTCGAGAAATACGATGATTACGACGGGTTCATCATCCTCCACGGGACGGACACCATGTCCTACTCCGCCTCGGCCCTGAGCTTCATGCTGGACGGCCTGACGAAACCTGTCGTCTTCACGGGAAGCCAGCTTCCGATCGGCGTGCCGCGCACCGACGGCAAAGAGAACCTGATCTCCGCCGTGGAAATCGCGTCCGCCAAGGACGCCGATGGCCACGCCCTCGTCCCCGAAGTCAGCGTCTGCTTCGGTTCGCTGCTGATGCGGGGCAACCGGACCACGAAAGTCAACGCGGAGGTGTTCCGCGCCTTCCAGTCGCCCAACTTCCCGCCGCTGGCCGAAGCCGGCATCAACATCCGCTACAACAAGGAATTCATCCGCAAGCCGCTGGACTGGTACCAGAACCTGTCGATCAATACGAAACTGGACACCCGCGTCTCGATCCTGAAGATTCACCCGGGCATCACGGCCCAGATCGTCCGCACCATCCTGTGCGATCCCCTCACCCGCGCCGTCATTCTGGAAACCTACGGCGCCGGTAACGCCCCGACCGCTCCCTGGTTCCTCGACATCGTCCGGGAAGCCTGCGCGGCGGGCAAGGTCATCGTCAACGTGACGCAGTGCCTGGCCGGTTCCGTCAACATGGGGATCTATGCCACCGGCAAAGCCCTGGAGGACGCGGGCGTCATCAACGGCTACGACTCCACGACGGAAAGCGCCTTGGCGAAACTGTTCTTCCTGATGGGCAAAAGCGGGGACAACCGCTGGGTTTCGACGATGATGGGCAAAAACCTGAAAGGAGAAATCAGTAAATAATTATTGCCATTTGAAAATAATTTGCTAAATTGCACCGAATTTTAGGGTGCAATGCAAGCGCCACTTGAATCGAAAACAATTTTATTAAAACTTTAATACTTTAATTATTTCAAACACACAAAAACAATTATGAAAAAGTTTTTCATGTTTTTGGCAGTCGCAGGTCTCATGACCTTCTCTGCAAGCATTGCCTCTGCTCAGGACGCTGACCAGGCTGCTCCCGCCGCTACTGAAGAAGTAGCCGCTCCTTCTTCCTCTCAGGATCTTTTCGCCGGTTCCGGTGAGGAAGTTCCGCTGCACCAGGCCCTCAAGACGAAGTTCATCGAAGGTGGTGCGGGCTTCATGTCCCTCATCATCATCTGCTTGATCATCGGTCTTGCTCTCGCCATTGAGCGTATCCTTTATCTTACCTTTGCGAAGACCAACACCAAGAAGCTTCTCACCGCTGTTGAGAACGCTCTCGCTGAAGGTGGTATCGAGAAGGCTAAGGAGGTCTGCCGCAACACCCGCGGTCCGGTTGCCAGCATCTTCTATCAGGGTCTCCTCCGCTATGACCAGGGTCTTGACACCGTTGAGAAGACCATCGTCTCCTACGGCTCCGTCCAGATGAGCCAGATGGAGAACGGCCTCAGCTGGATCTCCCTCTTCATCGCCATCGCCCCGTCCCTCGGATTCCTTGGTACCGTTATCGGTATGATCCAGGCCTTCGACGCCATCCAGGCTGC
>CADCRA010000064.1 GCA_902803715.1 uncultured Bacteroidia bacterium | reverse complement strand
TGTGCCCCACCCGTCGCTGAAGGAGAATATCCTTCCTTCCTTTCCGCATGGACCCACAGATACTTGTCCAGGATCTCCTGGAAGATCGAGCGGAACGCCACTTCGGAATAATCCCTCAAGTCCTGGATCGACGTCCCGCCCTGAATCGTATGGTCCGGGAACCGGTAGGTCTGGTATTCCAGGATGTTCTGCAGGACGGACTTGGTGCTCAGTCCGTCCACCACCCGGGCGACCCGGTCGGCCATCCGGTGGAAGGTCGCCGTGGCGAAGGCCGTCGGGACATCGCGCTTGGCCAGTACGGAGGCCAGGGACAGATCCTTGCCGTGGGCGTCGGCCGCCTCCTTCATCGAACTCAGGTAGAAGATCAGGGAAGCCAGGTACTGGTTGCCCTCGCCGTACTCCCCGACGGTCTTGCCTTTCAGGGATTTGTTGGCGCCCATCGAGAGCAGGCGCCGGTACAGTTCCATGTTCAGGGCCTGGACGGCCTCAACCTGCTTCCACGCACGGTCCATCAGGACCTCCTGGTTCTCGATGATGACCTTGCGGCCCAGACCGGCGGCGATCCGGTAATGGATGTCGAGGTTCAGGTCAGAAATCCACGCATGGTCCTTTTCTTTCAGCGAAGTCGCCAGGACATGCCGGGCGCCATAGACGGGCGGAACGACGCAGGGATCATCATTCGGATCCGCAAAGACACCGCCGTCCGGGGTCTCCGGCTTCTGGCCGATGGCTTGGGCATCCTCCAGGAACACAGGATTGCAGCCCAGCAGTTTCCGCAGGTTTTCCTCCAGCTTGGATTCCGCCGCCTTGGTATTCGGGAAGGCCTCTTCGTCAGATGCCTGCGGCGGGCGCGTGGCACCGGGCGCAATGATGGACGGGCGGGCCTTGGTACATTTCAGTACATCGTAATCGAAGCCGTTGCCCATCCGGGTGACATCCACGAGGACACCCGTCTGACCGGACGTGGTAACCTTCAGGTTCTTGACCAGGTCTTCAAAACTGTCTCCGCCCGTGGTGAAAGTCCAGGAATAATAGACCGGGAACTCCATGCCGCGTTCCTTGCCTTTCTGGGTCTCGTAATCCACCCAGGCCGGCGTCTGGGCCGTCATGGAAGCCAGTTTTTCAGGATCGACGCCCAGGCCGCGCAGACGGCCGGTCTCATAGGTCGGGACCAGGCAGGCGATGTATTCGGTCTCCTCGTCCATCGGCGGGATGACCCCGGTCTCGGGATCGGCGCCCCGCAGGCAGATGAGGCGGGAGATCGTCGGGATCTTCTCTTCCGGGCCCTGGGCATGGGCCGTTTTCCAGAGCACGTCCATCCGCGGGAAGGCGGCTTCGTATTCGGCCTTGTCGCCCCGGAAGGTGATCACCGGCAGGCCCTTCCCGTCCTTGTAGAGGGCGACCCGGTCGCTGCGGAAGCACAGCAGCGCCAGCCAGGGGGTCAGCCGGTTTTCCGTCCGCTGGGCAGGCGTATACCGCCAGGGCAGGTCCGGTTCCCGGAACTCGACGTAAGGGAAATACTGGACCGGGAAATCTTTCGACCCTGCCTCCGGACGGCGCTTGAGAATGGCCGCGGGATTGACCGACGATACATCGGCCGGACCATACAGTCCGATCTCCTTCTCGTCGATCAGGGTTTTCTCTTCCCCGCCCTCTTCGGTCGGATATGCCTTGTACTGGGTGTGGATGGTCAGGACGGCCCGCATTTTGGCGAGGGCGTCGTTATCTGCCACGTTCCCGAACACATCCGCTTCCGGGATGCTGTTGGCCAGGCCCTTCCGGACCCAGGGGAAAAAGTAGGTTTGATCTGTCTTCATATCCCAGTCCTCCTATTTCACCAATTTTTTCATTGCAAGCGCCTCTTTCTTCAAAGCGGCCTCCTCTCTTTTCCGAACGGTCATTTTCGAGCGTTCCAGCCGCTGTTTCTTCAGGACAAACGCCTTCAGGTCTTCCTTCTGCATCACCGCGAGACTCTCCTTGACATCGTCCGAGCGCAGCGCCGTGATGTAACCGCGGACATCGCGGTTCATCATCTCGTCCAGCTGGGCGACATAGCGGCTGAAGCCGGCGGCATCGCGGCGGGAAGAAGGCCGGGACACGACGTTGTCCATCCGGCCCGCCGTTCCGCCGGTCACGCCGGACTGGCGGCGACCGATCCGGTAACCCGCCTTCGGAAGCGACATCTTCTTCATCACGATCTTCTGAGGAGCCGCGACGGTCTTCTTGGTAACCGTCTTGCCCTTGGCATGCTGGGTCGCGACCTGCTGCCACTTGCTCCAGTCGTCTTCCACCTGGACTTTCTTGTCGATTTCCGCGGTCTCCATCCGGGTACCGTCAGGATTCTGCATGTCACAGCCCGCGGTCAGTTCGAAGCCCGCGTTCATCTCCTCGTAGGAAGGCGCCGCCAACTTCTCCTTCTCCGTCATCTCCCAGATCTGGGTCGGAGCGAAGGAAGTCGTAGTATCGACATAGGTTGCATCCTGTTCCTCGCCCCCGAACCAGATCTTCTCGATCTCGATGCGGCTGGTATCCTGCGGGATGGCCTCGCCGTACTTCTCATAATCCTCTTCCAGCGGAAGGAGCTCCTGGCTGAAAGCGACCGTATCGGACGGGCTCATCACGAAGACATCCCCCTCGGGCAGGAAGACCGAAACCAGGCCGTCGATCAGGTCGTTCCGGATGACCGTCCAGTTGTCGTTGTTATTGAGGGCTTCTTCCATGAGCGGGAGCAGGGCGATGTACTCCTTGTAGCTGATCTGCTGCTCCTTGCCCCAGGTCTCGCTGAATTCGACATGGAAGGTGAAGATAATCGTAAACTTCGCCTTGCCGGCGATGTGCCACGGGGCCGGGCCGCTGACTTCCAGGTACAGGTCGACGGACATGATGGTCTTGCCGAAGAGCTTGACCGCGACCCCGATGCCTGCATCGAACATGAAGGCGAACGGGTTGAACTGGAACAGGACGTTGAAGTACATGTAACCATGCAGGCCGTACTTGTCCCAGCCGACCTTGAGGCGGGAATCCGAGCCGAACTGGACCGTGTTGGAAGTCACCGCGAAGTAGACATCATTGCTGATATACAGCGGGCCGACGTCGAATTTGTATCCGATCCGCTGCATCTGGGGCACCTTGAATCCGGGTTCCGGCGTATACTGCGGGTGGAAACCGCCGGCGGAAAGGATGAAGCCCTTGGCGTCGCCGCCCCAGTAGATGCGCAGGGCGATGTCGCCGTGGAATTCGATGCCGACGAACTTGGTGTCATACAGCGAGGCGTCGAAGGAGATGCCCTTGTGGACATCGAAGGCCGCCATGTAGTTGGCATTCAGCGAGATCAGATCTTCGGCCGCATCGGCGATGTTGAGGTGGACGCCGCCGGCGATGACGATGACCAGGTCCGGAGTCTGGATGAATACGCCGAGGGTGAAATTCAGGATCTCGCCCCAGGTGATCTGGACCATCGCGCCGAAGAAGAAATGTTCCTTGGCCACTGGATAGAACTCGGTCATGTTGGCCAGCACCGTGGACAGGTTGTCCGGCCCCAGGTCCTTGACGAACATGACGCTCTCCAGGGACCCGTCATAGACGGCATCCCGCATCTTGTCGACGTCGATCCGCCGGTTCAGGCCGAGCGAGGCGCCGATGCCCGTCAGGCTGAAGCCCATGCCGAGCTGGATGCCCGTGCGGAAGAGCACGCTGACCGCGCCGGCGAAGGAATAGCCCTTGCTGCCGTCCGGCATCTTGGTATTGAGCAGGAAGAAGGCACCGACCTCGAACAGGTCGATGACATCCAGGTTGAAGGCTCCCATGAACTCGCCCTTGGGCAGGTCCCATTTCACGATGCCGGCGCCCTTGACGACATCGGCGATGTCGATGGCCAGTCCCAGTCCGTCAGGCAATGTGATCGTCGGACTGAAATCGAAGTCGCCGAAATGGAAGTCCGGTGTCATGAAATTGATGTCGAAACCGAAGCCCAGGTCGGGGAACGTGAAGGAGAGTACCTCCATGTCGGCCGTGAAGTTGAGGTTGAGGGAGAGTCCCAGTCCGCCGAAGGAGAAGCCGTTGCCGGCACTGCCCAGTTCCAGGGCCAGGTTGTCCAGCTTGACGGCTTTCAGGTCGATGGTCGGCTTCAGCGGAATCCGGATCTTGTAATCCCCGTTGAATGTCAGACCGTCCTGCAGGCCGTAGCCGAGGGAGAGTTCCTTCAGGGTGATGTCGATGTCCCCCTTCAGGATCTTCTCGAAGAAGGCGTTCATGGCGCCCAGGGAGAGGTTGAAATTCAGCCCCTGGACCTTGCCGAGCCAGCCGACGTCGAAGCCGCCCTTGTCGCTATCGTAACCCGCATAGACCTTCTGCGGGTAATCGTCCATCTTGATGTGCAGCAGTCCGGCGTCCGGCTTGCCGTCTTCGTATCCGTATATAAATAAGGTATGGTCCTTCTGCCGCTTGAAGAGCAGTTCCAGGTAGAGTTTGACGGCTTTCTCGCTGGCCAGCAACTCGACGCCCGGCAGGTCGAACCCTTCGGGTTCCGTGAAGAAGAAGCCGACCGTTCCGTTCTCCAGCTGGTCGGACAGTGTCTTCTTGTTGTCCTTCTTCTCGAAGCCCTTGTTCAGGTCGGCGGACACCGTGACGTCCAGTTCATGGGACTCGCCCAGTTCGAAGGCGCCGTCATAGCCGGCATGGATGACCGGAAGGACATAGACGCCGGAACGGAGCTGCTCCTTGCCGTCGCTGTCCTTGGCCTTGCGCTGGCCCACGAAGGCAACCAGGTCGAAGGAGAAATTCTTCTCGTAGCTGTAAACCGTGACCGCCAGGAACTTGTCCTTCATGTCCAGTTGGTAATCCGGCAGCTTGATGCCGCTGAAATCCCAGGACGGCAGGCCGATGACATCCTTCACGGCGTCCTTGACGGACGGCGGGATGGCCCGGTACAGGGCGATCGCGAATTGCAGGCCGTCCTGCCAGGTCTCGATGCTTCGGGCATCCTCGGACAGCAGCAGGATATCTTCCACGACCTTCGCCACTTCCCGGGATGTCTCTTCGGCCTGTTCATAGAGTTTCTGCGCCTCCTTCGCGGCCTTTTCAGCCTCGTCGATGGCATCCTTGAAATCCTCGTACAGTTCCTTGGCGTCCTTGTAGTAGGACATGAACGCCTTGCGGGCCGCTTCGATGACCTGCGGCAGGAGTTCTTCGCGCAGCCAGCGCTTGACTTCCCGCTCGATCAGGGTCAGGAACGGCCGGATGACGACATTGTAGACCGCCTTCTTCAGTTCGGCCCAATAAGCCGTGAAGACATCGTCCGCGAAGGCCTTGACCTTCGCCGGATAGTTTTCGATGCTCTTCGCGATGCTCTTTGCCTGCGTACCCGCCTCGCTGGTCGCCGCCTCTGCGGCGCCGAGGATCTGTCCCATCGCTTTCTGCGTGGCCACCTTGAAGCGCAGGTAATAGCCGTCGATATCAGAGGGTATGAACTGCTTGATCTGGTCGGAGAAAATCGTGAAATAGGCCATGAAATCGAAATCCGAGAACGGATTCTTCAAACTCTTGCCGGCAAGCAGGTTGTTGACCTGATCTACACCGAAAGACTTGAGCTGATCCAGGTTGCCCGGAATCCCGGCGGTCTGACGGTTGAACTCAGCCTCAAGGGCCGCCACCAGGTTCTGGAAACCGTTGGTCCAGTACTGTTCGCTGAAGACTTCGGTGACCTGTTTTTCGATATCCTGGATGATCGCCTTGTAATCTGCGATCAGGTTGATCTTGCCGGCGGCGTCCTGCGCCTTTTCCAATTCGCCGAGCAGGGACTTCTCCCAGAGGTCGGGATCGACCTCCTTGAAGATCGCATGCTCCTTCGCCTTCTCCGTGACGACCTTGACCAGCGGATCGACGAAAACCTGCTCCAGCAGGTCCATCATGCCCTTCGGGACGCCGGCGGCCAGGAAAGACTGGTAGACGACATCGGTTCCTTCCAGGAATGCGCTCTTTCCTTCTCCGACGAGCTGCTGCGCTTCGCTGATCAAGGCATCGGCCTGTTTCTTCAGGCCGTCCTGCAGTTCGCGCAAGATGGATTTCCCGCCGTTTACGAATTCATAGAAATCCTTCTGGAGTTCGTTCCGCACGGCGATGGCATAACTCTCCAGCACCTTCTTGACATCCAGCAGGAACTGGATGAACTGCCGGATCTTCTCCTTGACCTCGGCGGCGATGGCGGATGCCTGGGACTGCAGTTCCTTCTGCAGCCGGACGATCAGTTCATTGAGGATTGTCCCGATGGAACTGAAGTCCGGCACCTCCGGATTGAACGCCTGGACCAGGGAGTAGATGTTGCCGAGCAAGGCGACCGCGTCGTCATAGGTATGGATCGGGAACTGCTCCTTCAGGTAGGACACCGGTTCCGTGAACATCTGGGCGACCTTGGACCAGCGGAGCACATAGAGCTGTACCGTCGGGCAGATGGCACGGACCTCGGCCGCCGCCTCTTTCAGGGCGGCATTGGCATCCGCTACGAAACCGGCCTTGTTCTTGGCATAAGCCGCCGCCAGTTTCCCGTCAATCTCGGCAAGCAGTTTCTCGTCGTCGTCCGTCGTCGTGATCTGGTAATCCTTGATGTATTTCGCGACCTCAACAGTCTGCGTCCGGATCAGGCCCAGGAAATCCAGGACCCGGTAAATCTTCTCAAGAATCTCGCCGACCTGGCCGAAGGGGCCGAGGATCTCCTGCATCGTCTTCTCCAGTTCCTTCCGGAGCAGTTCGTATTCGGCCTCCAGCAGGCTCTTCGCCTCGGACGCCGCCTCTTTCAGCTGTTTCTCGATCTCATCCAGGCGCTTCCGGATTTCCTCGATCCGCTTGTAGACTTCCTGCTTGACTTCCTGCTTGGCTTCCTTGACCAGTTCCTTGACCTGGTCGATATGCCGCGCCAGTTCCCGGAGCTCATCGTTGAAGACTTTCCGGGCGTTGCGGAGCAGGACCGTCAGGATATGGTCGAAGACCCTTTCGGCGAACTGCTCGGTAAAATAGGTGTCGTCTATGAACGACGCGAAATCCGCATATTCCTTCTTCAGGGAATCCCACTCGAAGTCACGGAACTTCTTGACCAGTTTGGCCAGGTCCACAATCAGGTCGAGCAGCGGTTTGATCCGGCCGCCGATCGTCCCGTCGCCGAATGCGACGCCGATCTCGAAACCGCCCTTCTTGTAGGTCAGTTCATGTTCATTCCCCTCCTCCAGGGTGAACAGGCCGTCGAAGGTCAGTTTGGCTTCCCCGTCATTTTCGCCGGGTTCGATCTTGACATTGTCCCAGTTGATGCCTTCGCTGCCCAGTTCCTGGACGGCGGCGCCGATCGAATCGGCCGTCGAGAAGAGAGAACTGATCAATTCGTAGAGTTCCTCGTTCTTCTCGAAGTTGGACAGGTCGTAGCCGAGCCGTTCGAAGACATAGCCGATGAATTTCGAGAAAGACACTTCCGCTTCGCCGACCCGTTCCTTGAGTTCGGCAAGGGTGCGGGCAGGTTTCGGATCGATGTCTTTATCCGGGAGGTAGGACGGCAGGTCTCCGAGGAAATCCTCGAGCAGCGCGTCTTTGGTCATGGTAAGGAGGGTGCCCAGTTTGAGGAAGAACTGGTCCAAAACGGAGGAGGCAGGATCGGCAGACATAACCTACAGGATTTAGGGTTTCACGATCTGGCTTTCTCTCGCCGCAAAAAGCTCGCTTCTTCGCCGTATGCAATAATAAGAAAAAATATACAATAAAACAACCACCTTCGCAAAGAAGATGGTTGCAAATTGAAAGTATTTTTACGTACGTAACGGAAAGCCCTACTTAGGTAGGCCGAAAACAGCGGATAACTCGGCCATTTGGCCATCGGTCATGCCTTCCGGCTCGAACCCCATGTTCTTGCCCGCAATGTAGATCTGGGCCGCCTTGTTGAGGACATCAACTTGGTCGAAGGCGTCCATAATGTCCCGATCCACGGCAAAAACACCATGTTTTTCCCACATGACGACGTCATAATCCTCCGAAATGGCCTGGATGGTCGCATCGGCCAGTTCTACGCTGGAGGGCAGCATGTACGGAACCATGCCGAGTCCGCGCGGGCAGAAGGCCTTGGTCTCCGGGATCATGGACCAGAGCAGTTTCGTCGCGACATCCTTTTCCATAAACCGTTTCGAGTGGGTCATGGCGACCAGTTCGATCGGATGGGTATGCAGGGAAGCTTTGTAGGGATAATTATTCGTAAGTAAATAATTATGCACGCTCAAATGGGAAGGGAGTTCCGAAGTCGGCGCCACCGGAAGGTCGGCCACGATCTCATACGAAGCGCAGTCATCCAGGATCCGGATCACGGATCCGTTCGCCATCGGATCACGGGCCAGGTCACGCATCCTTTTCTGCGTGCCCTTGCAATAGAACCAGCATCCCTTGAGTTTGGGGAGCACCGCGCCGATCGGGCGGGGGCCGGCGATGGCCGGCAGGGCCCGCATCGCCTCGTCGACATATTCGGTGATGTTGACGGTAATGTTGCCGCCGTTGCGTTCGGCCCAGCCTTTCTGCCAGAGATAGCCGGCCACTTCGGCGACTTTCCCGATTTCGGCCTGCAGGGCCGGTCTGTTGTCCAATATACTAGCCATTTTCATGTCATTCCATCAAGTCTGCCCGGACAGGCCGGGCAGACGGTTCATCTAAAGTAATTGCGGCAGGAACGTACTGATGATCAGCACGACGATACCGGCGACCAGGACGGCGACGGTCTGGCGAGAGACGCCTTTCCATTCCTTGAGCAGGATTCCCCAGACATTGGAGAACACGACATTGAGCGACATCAGGATGCACCAGCTAAAGGTGATCAGGACCGGATAATCCGTGAGGAAGCCCTTGCCCAGGCTCAGTCCGAAGAACTGGCTGTACCACAGCAGGCCGGCCAGGAAGCAGAACAGCAGGTTGTTGGCCCATAGGCTCCCCTGCCGGTAATCGCCCCAAGTCCGGTTCTTTCCGTTCTGGTAGAAACAGTAGACGGCATTGGTCAGGAAGCCGCCGAACGTCACCAGCATCGTCGCCAGCAGGGTCTGGAAAATCGGCCGCGTGCCTTCCAGATACAGACCCTCACCGAAACTCAGGCCGATGTTGAAGCAGGCGCTCATGAAACCGGCCAGCAGGGCGACGAAGATGCCTTTGCCGAAATTGAAGTCCTTGACGGCTTTCTTCTTCTCCTCCTCGGGAAGCGCGGCGGATTTCATCCAGCCGGCCACGCCGATGATGGCAATGCCGATCAGGGTCACGACTACGCCGATGATCACGGCGCTGGTCAGGTCACCGGTCTTTCCGGTGAAGACGGGGCCGAGGATGGCGCCCAGCGCCGAACAGGTACCCAGGGCGAGGCTCTGGCCGAGCGCGACGCCCAGGTAGCGCATGCTCAGGCCGAAGGTCAGGCCGCCCACGCCCCAGAGGACACCGAAGAGGATCGTCAGCCAGGTGGCTTTCGGATCGGCGTTCATCAGGGCGAGCAGGTCGGAGAAACTGCCGCCGGTCCCGGACAGGGACAGCAGGGATCCGAGCAACGGGAAGAGGAGCCAGGCGAAGACACCCTGGACGATCCAGTAGCTTTCCCAGCTCCAGTTGCGGATCTTGTTGATCGGCACGTAACTGCTCGACTGGCAGAACGCGCCGACCGCAATGATCAGGAGTCCGATGACGAGGTTCATGGCACTAGCGCTTGCTGGTCACATCCTTCTCGTACTGCTCGATGCACGGGATGAACTCCTCGCCCACCGGCACGCCGTTCTTGTAGTTGAAATAGTCGAAGACGGCGCCGAACGGCAGGGTCTTGGCTTCTTCGAGAAGGGCCAGGCGCTGGAAGCCGCGGCCGGTGTCTTCGTATTCACGCAGTTTGGCCAGCGGTTCGAGCAGGGCGCTCAGGACGCACTTCTGGGTGGCGCGGGTGCCGATGACATAGGCGCCGATGCGGTTGATGGCGGCATCGAAATAATCCAGGCCGATGTGGCAGCGGCTGAGGGCATCCGCACGGACCATCTCCTTGAACAGGTCGAGGGTCTGGTCGTTCATGATCGTGACGTGGTCGGAGTCCCAGCGGACCGGACGGCTGACATGGAGCATCAGTTCCGGGACGAAGAGCAGGAGCGAAGCGACCATGTCGGAGACGTTCTCGGTCTGCTCGTAATGGCCGGTATCGAGGGTGTACATGAGCTTGCGGGTCGCGCAGTAGCC
>CADCRA010000063.1 GCA_902803715.1 uncultured Bacteroidia bacterium | reverse complement strand
CCCACCAGGTGGGAGAGTAGGTAGCCGCCGTTTTTTGAGGACCCGACCAACAGAAGTTGGCCGGGTCCTTTCGTTGTATACAGGGGACACTGCGATTTGTTTTGCGGGGTGGGGGAGTTTTTGTAAATTCGCGAATCAATCAGAGAACAGATTCATGAAGTCGAAAGTTACGGTAGGATGGCTCCTGGAGCATTATTCGAAGCGGGAAGTGATGGTCCCGATGCGGGATGGCGTCTCGCTGTTTACGGCACTGTATGAGCCGCGGGACGGGAAGGAGCACCCGGTTATCCTGGAGCGTACGCCCTATCCGCTGCATCCTTATGGCAAGACCTATGCACGGGACTTGCGCGCCCGGTTGGACGCCTTTGTTGCGGCAGGCTATATCATCGTTTTCCAGAATGTCCGCGGGACTTTCCTGAGTGAAGGGACCTTTGAGAATATCCGTCCTTACCGGCCGGAAAAGTCCGGGACGGAAACGGATGAAGCCTCCGATGCTTACGACACAGCCGAATGGCTGGTCCGGAACTGCCGGACCAATGGCTCCATCGGAGTGAAAGGCATCTCCTATCCCGGGTTTTACGCGACCCTGGCGGCCCTCAGCGGGCATCCGGCCATCAAGGCCGTCTCTCCCCAAGCCCCTGTCACGGACTGGTTCCTCGGCGACGATGCCCACCTGTCCGGTGCCTTCCAGTATGCCATGTTTACATTCGGCGCTTCCTTCTTCCGGCCCCGTCCGCGCCCGACCATCCGCTGGCCCAGACCGGTGGCTCGGCCGGAAGGCGCCTACTATGACTGGTTCCTGAAAACCGGTCGCCGGGGTGTGACGGAACTGCTTCAGGGTCAGGTGACGTTCTGGGATGAAATGCGCTCCCATCCCGCGTATGACGCCTGGTGGGAAGCCCGCAATCCCGCCCTGCAACTGAAGAATGTCCGGCCGGCCGTCATGGTCGTCGGCGGCTGGTACGACGGAGAAGACTGCTACGGCGCTTTCGAGACCTACCGGCGCCTGAAGGCGCAGTCCCCCCAGACCGACACCTATCTGGTCGCCGCCCCCTGGTATCATGGTGCCTGGAAAAAGAAAGGATACAGGGAACTGGGGCCCGCCGACTTCGGCGCCGGATCCGCCGAGCATTTCCTGTACGATATCGAATATCCTTTCTTCGCCTGCTACCTCGAGGGAAAAGGCGATCCCGGGCCCCGTATCCGGATCCTGCCCTCTGCCGAAACGCAGCCCGGACAGGCGACCCCGCACCGGTGGGAGACACCGGAAACATGGCCCCCGGCAGGCCGGGACATGACCCTGTATCTCTCCGACAGCCGCCGGCTTTCATCAAAGCCCGGCACCCAGTCCTTCTGTTTCACCTCGGATCCCCGGCATCCTGTTCCTTCCCATCCCGAACCGGCGGAAGACTGGGACCGCGCTGTCCATGTCGCCGACCAGCGGTTCGCCGCCCGGCGCCCCGATGTGCTGGCCTTCACCAGCCGCCCCCTCCGGGAACCCGTGAACGTCGAAGGCCAGGTCCGTGTCCGGCTGGAGGTCATGACCGAGGCGGAAGATGCCGACCTGTTCGTGAAACTGATCGACCGCCGGCCGGACGGCGTCCAGATGCTGGTCCGTTGCGGCGTCCTGCCGCTTCGGTTCCGCAACGGCTTCGACCGCCCGCAACCGGTCCGCAAAGGGGAAAAAGTTGTCCTGGAGTGGTCCCTGAACGATCTGGCGCACCATTTCCAGCCCGGTCACCGGATCATGGTCCAGATCCAGGGAAGCTGGTTCCCGCAGGTCGCCATGAATCCGCAGCGCTTCCTCGAAGACCCGTCGCTGGCGCGATCGGAGGACATGGCCCCGGCGGCCGTCACCCTGCTGCCCGGCAGCCGGATCATTCTTCCCGTCACCGCGGACTGGAACGGTATTTGATGCGAAGGGAAAGACATCCTGAATAAGAACCATGAAAAAGATCCTGATCCTATTTTTCGCCATCTTCCTCGGCCTCACCGCCCATGCGCAGGAAGACCTCGGGCTCCCGGAATCTCCGGAAATCAACATGACCGCCCACGGCGACGACTGGAAAGCCTATACCGTCGACGACCTGTACATCCTGATGAACCTCCGCGTCATGCGGAACCACGGGAAATACTGGCTCATGAACCTGTATATCCTGAATGACGGAGACAAGGCCCGGTTGCTGCGATTGACAGATGCCTCCCTGGCGGGAGCCGGAAAGAAATATTCGTTCTACACGTATGATAAGTTGATGCGCCGCATCCGCCGTCGCCAGAACCTGGCCCGTTTCGGCATCTCCTTCGCAACCTACGCGACGGCCGTCGTCATCGACCGGGCCATCGACAGCGAACTGGCCAGCCATGACGACGGGTCCTTCGGGAGTTACCTGGGCCGTGAAATGGCCTCGCTGGGCGTTTTCGCCCTGGCCTCCATCGGCGACGCCGCCATTTCGGAAGAATTCTACAAGAAGATGGACCAGGCCGCCAAAGAGAACATCGGCTACCTCCGGGACTATTCCATACCGGCCGGAACCGCACTGGAAGGACATGCCTGCGTCAAGTACCATCCGAGGGTCAAGGATGAGATCGTGGTGTATCTGCCGGTGGACGGGAAGGTCTATGCCTTCCGCTGGAATGCTGCGGACCTGGAAAAGATCCGTCACGGCAACGAAACCGACTGACAACGAAAAGCCCCGGAATGGTTTTCGGGGCTTTCTTTTTCGTATGGGGGACCGGATTATTCCGGTTTGTAAGAGTCCTTCAGGGCCGTCGTCTTGTTGAAGACCGCCTTCTCGGGCGTGCTGTCCGGATCCTTGAAGAAATAACCCGTGCGTTCGAACTGGACGGCGATGCCGGAAGCATCGTCCAGCAGGGCCGGCTCGGCATATCCGTCGGTCACGATCAGCGAGTCCGGATTGAGGAAGTCCTTGTAGTCCTTGTCCTCCGGAACCTGGCTCATGTCGGCGAGGGTGAACAGGCGGTCATACAGCCGCAGTTCAACCAGCTTGGCATAGGCCGTGGAGACCCAGTGGATCGTGCCCTTGACGCTGCGCCATGCACCGTCGCCGCCCGGACGGGTCGAAGGATCAT
>CADCRA010000062.1 GCA_902803715.1 uncultured Bacteroidia bacterium | reverse complement strand
TCAACGACGCATACAATGAATATAAGAAGGACGACGTGTTCGGCAACCCGACCACCGATGACCAGGAATACGTCCTGCTTTCCTTCTACGGCCGTCTCAACTATTCCTACAAGGGCCGCTACCTGGTGACCTTCACCCTCCGTGACGACGCCTCCTCCCGGTTCTCCCCGAAGACCCGCTGGGGCCTCTTCCCGTCCGTGGCCCTGGCCTGGAACCTCGCCGAAGAAAAATTCATCAAGGACCTCGATGTCTTCTCCCAGTTGAAGATCCGTACCGGTTGGGGCGTCACCGGCCAGCAGGAGATCGGCCAGAATTACCCGTACATCGCCCGGTACAAGATCACGACCAGCGTGACCGACCTGTATGACATGGGTTCCTCCGGATACGCCTTCCAGCTGTCCCCGCTCGCCTATGACCCGAACATCAAGTGGGAGGAAACGACCACCCGCAACATCGGATTCGACATGGGTATCCTGGGCGACCGGTTCACGGCTTCGTTCGACTACTACAACCGCGATACCAAGGACCTCCTGAACAATGTTTCCATCCCGTTGGGCGCCAATTTCAACAACACGCTCCTGACCAATATCGGTTCCATCAACAACCGGGGCTTCGAAATGGCCTTCAGCTGGACTCCGGTGAGCACCCGCGACTGGAATGTCAACATCGGACTCAACGGCACGTTCCAGAAAACCGTCTTCACGAAGCTGACCAACACCGACGACCCGGACTACGGTATCCAGATCGGCCAGATCGCCGCAACCAAGGAAGGCTATCTTGAACTCCACAAGGTCGGCTACGCCCCGTACATGTTCTACTGCTACCAGCAGCTTTATGACGAGAACGGCAATCCGATCCAGAACGCGGCTGTCGACCGCAACGGAGACGGTGCCATTACCGATGCCGACCGGTACATGACCGGCAAGAAACCGTCTCCGGACTTCTTCGGCGGCATCTCGTTCAAGGCCTCCTACAAGAACTGGGACTTCGGTTTCAACGGCCACGGCTCCATCGGGAACTACCTGTTCAACGATGTCTACGGCTTCAGCTCCACTTCCGCAACCGACTTCGGTTTCGGTTTCATCCCGAACTACAACCGTTATGTGCTCCAGAACAACTGGCGCGTAGCGAACGAGCCGAGACAGTCCTTCTCCGACATGTTCCTCGAGGATGCCTCCTTCTTCCGCATGGATGACATCAACCTCGGCTACACCTTCCCGGCCATCAAGGGTTGGGACGGCGCCAGCCTCCGTCTCGCGCTTTCCTGCCAGAACGTCTTCGTCATCACCAAGTACTCCGGCCTCGATCCTGAAATCCCGGGTACCAACGGTGTCGACTCTTCCATCTGGCCGCGTCCGCGTACGTATTCTCTCCGTGTCAACCTTAACTTCTAGGAGGAATGAACATGAAAAAGATACTTAGCATCCTGGCAGTTTCCGTCCTGCTCGCTTCCTGCGTCAAGGACCTCAATACCCTGCCGCTGAATCCTACCGATACGACCTCCGAGACGGCTTATACGGCTGAGGAGAGTTCCTACCTGTCCGGTCTTTCCCGGATTTATTTCCAGTTCATCTCCTGCGACCTGACCGACCTGCAGCTGACGGACGGCGGCGCATCCGAACTGGTTCGCGCCTTCTGGTCCCTGAACGAGGTCTCCACCGACGCCGCCAAGTGCGCGTGGAACGGTGACGCCTGGGTCGCGGCGATCAATACCAATACCTGGTCCGATGCGGACAACGATGCGGCCTATGCCGTCTATGTCCGTACCATGCAGGGCATCTCCTATGCCAACGAATTCCTCCGCCAGACGGCGTCTTCCCGCCTGGACGACCGCGGCTGCTCCTCCGAAGTCAAGCAGAAAGTCGCGGGAATGCGTGCCGAGGCCCGTTTCCTCCGTGCCTACATGTACTGGATGGCGATGGACGTGTTCGGCAGCGTTCCGTTCACGACCGAGGATTCCCCGTTCGGCGCCGTCAACCCGGTTCCGGCTTCCCGCGAAGAAGTCTTCCAGTTCATCGTCGATGAGCTGACCGACCTGGCTTCCGACGACAGCGACATGCCGGCCGCCCGCAGCAACTATCCGCGTGCCGACAAGGGCTCCTGCCTCGGCCTGCTCGCCCGTGTCTACCTCAATGCCGAGGTTTATGCCGGCAAGGCCATGTGGAGCGAAGCCAAGGCGACCTGCGACAAGATCTTCTCCCTGGGTTACGGCCTGGCTCCGGAATACGCCGACGTCTTCCGCGGCGACAACGGCCAGAATCCCGACGCCCGCAAGGAACTTCTCTGGGCCATCGATTACAACGCCGAGCGGACCCAGTCCTGGGGCGGTACGTCCATGCTGACGTTCGCTTGCATCGCCTCCGACGATGTGACCGATTCCGAGCACCTCAACGGTGTCAACGGCGGATGGGGCGGCATGCGTGTCCCGTTCGAGTATGTCCAGAAATACTATGGTGTCAGCAACCCGGACTATGCGACCGGCAAGTATGACGTGACCGACAAGCGCGGCAAGGTCTTTTACATCAAGGGCCGCACCGAGACGATCGAGGACCTGGCTTCCTTCCTGCAGGGCTGGACTTGCTTCAAGTTCAACAACATCCCGCACGATATGACCGCCGAGGAGTTCAATGAGACGGCGAAAATCAAGGGCTACAGCGACATCGACTACCCGATGATCCGCCTGGCGGAGATCTACCTGATCTATGCCGAAGCCTGCATGCACCTGGGCAACACTTCGGCCGCGATGCCGTATGTCCGCCAGATCACCGACCGTGCCGGCATCGCCGCCCCGAAGGAGATCACCCAGGACTGGCTGGTCGCCGAGCGCGCCCGCGAACTGATGTGGGAAGGCCACCGCAGGACCGACCTGATCCGCTATGGCCTCTTCAACTCCGATACGTTCCTCTGGCCTTGGAAGGGCGGTGCGATGGTCGGACAGGGCTTTGACAGCCATCTCAACATTTTTGCGATCCCGGCTTCCGAGCTCAGCTCCAACCCGGAACTCCACCAGAACCCCGGTTACGGCAAGCAATAATTCGAGTGCACTATGAAAATGAAAAGATATATTTGGATGATGGCGGCGGCCGTCTTCGGTCTGACCGCCTGCCAGAAAGAACTGGAGGAAGTGCGCCTGGTCGATCCGTCCCAGGTCGTCGCACCGGTCCTGCATGAGCTCCCGCAGGAGATCGTCATCACCGCGGACAACATGTCCGAGACCTTCTCGTTCGAATGGGATGCGGCTGACTTCGGCCAGCCCGTCCAGTATGCCTATACGATCTTCGGATCCACCGACGGCGGCAACACCCTCGTCAAACTGTATTCCAATATCTCCGGCCGATCCCAGTCGGTCAACTACGAAGCGTTCAACCAGGTCGTCACCACCGCCGCCGACAAGGGCGGTCTCGGCCTCGTGGCCGGTGAAGCGACGGAAGTCGTCTTCATGGTCGGCGCGACCGTCGGCTCGAACTACCAGACCTTCTATTCCAATCCCCGCACCGTCAGCATCAGCCCGACGGAGGCTGAGCGTGTCTACGAAATGGTCTGGCTGCCGGGTTCCACCAACGGCTGGGATCACGGCAAGGCTCAGCACCTGTTCGGCTATGCCGAGGACGGCAACACCTTCGTGGGCGTGACCGATTTCGGCGAGAACTTCGCGTCCAACGAATTCAAGCTGACCGGTGCCGCCGGCTGGTCCGATGATACGGGCAACTGGGGCATGGCGGATCCTTCCGCTGCCGCCGAGTCCGCTTCCATCACCCTGAAGAACGGTTCCAATGACAACATTATCGTCTACCGGGCCCACCGTTACTACCACTTCACCTTCACCAAGAACGATCTCGTCCTGAAGATGGACAAGGGCTTCGACAAGGTGGGCGTGATCGGCCTGAACGGCGACTGGAACAACGACATCGTGATGACCCTGAGCAACAGCAAGCAGCTCTTCTACGCCGATATCGACGTTCCGGGCGACACGGAGTTCAAGTTCCGCGTGGACGGCGCCTGGGATACCAACTGGGGCGGCGACATGGGCGGCCTGACCCCGGGCGGCGGCAACATCAAGGTCGCGGCCGGCCAGTACCGTGTCTACCTCAACCTCAACGACTGGAACAATCCGACGGCCAAGCTGGACGCTTCGATGTACGGCCAGCCGGAGGAATCCGAACCGGAACCTCAGCCGCAGCCGGCCTTCGACGGCTGGACCATCGTCGGCACCTTCAACGGCTGGGCCGAAGAAGGCGTGCACATGACCGAGTCTGACGGCATCTGGACCGGCTACTTCACGTATGCCAAGGGTGAGGACGGCGCCGATGACGGCTTCAAGCTCCGCAAGGGCGACGAGTGGCTCGGCGGTACCCTGGTGAACCTGGGCGAGCCGTTCGCCACGGGCGGCGACAACATCAAGGTCGCTCCGGGCTTCTACAAGGTCGTCTACGATTCCAAGGCTTCCACCATCACCGTATCCGAAGGCAACGTATGGTCGCTGATCGGTGTCGGCGGCGACTGGAACAACGACATTGACATGACCGAGACCGACGGCAAGTGGGTAAGCCCTGCGACGAAGATCAACGGCGAGTTCAAACTTCGTTACAACCACGGCTGGGATGTCAACCGCGGCGGTACCTTCGAGACCGTTGGCAAGGCCTTCGAGGCTGTCCCTGGTGCCGGCAACATCGTTGTCCCCGAAGGAGAATACATCGTGACCTACGATCCGCAGGCCGAGACCATCACGGTTGACGGCGCCAAGCCGCAGAACATGTGGTCGCTGATCGGTGTCGGCGGCGACTGGGACAATGACATCTACATGACCCAGCTGCCTTCCGGTCTCTGGATCAGCAACATGCAGGCTTTCTCCGGCGAGTTCAAGCTCCGTTACGACAATGGCTGGGCTGTCAACCGCGGCGGTACCTTCGCCAAGGCGGGCGAGCCTTTCGCCGCCATCCAGGACGCGGGCAACATCAGCGTTCCGGACGGCAAGTGGCAGATCGTCTACAACCCGGCCCTCGAAACCATCACGGTCAAGAACTGCAATGACGCCTGGTCCGTCATCGGCGAGTTCGACGGCAGCAACTGGGACAAGGACCTGTACCTGGTCAATACCTCCGGCGATCTGTGGGAGAGCGAAACCTTCCGCCTGGACGGCGGCATCAAGCTCCGTTTTAACGGCAGCTGGGATGTCAACCGCGGCGGTACGTTTGAGGCGGAGGACAAGGCCTTTGCCGTCGCCCATGACGGTGCCAACATCTCCGTCGGCGATCTCAAGGGCAACTTCTTCAAGCTGGTCTACGACGCCAAGGCGGAGACCATCACCCTGACGCGGGCATGGTGCCTGATCGGCGAGGTCGCCGGAACGAGCTGGAGCCAGGATTTCGCCATGACGGAGACTTCCGCCGGCGTTTGGGAAGGCGCGGCCGTGATCGACGGCGGCTTCAAGATTCGCAAGAGCGGTACCTGGGATGTCAACCGCGGTGCGCCGGGCGATGTCGAACCGTTCATCATGGCGGAGGGCCAGAGCATCACGGCAACCCCGGGCGGCAAGAATCTCGGTGTCGCCGAAAAGGGCAAGAAATACAAAGTGGTCTACAAGGCCACCGAGGAATCCCTGGTGGTAAACGCCCTGTAATTTTTCGGACTGGAGCCCCTGACCGGGCTCCAGTCTGCCAATAAACAAACACGCGGAAAATGAAATTCAAAAGCCTCATATCCGTTCTTTTCACGGCCCTCCTGCTGGCTTCCTGCGGGAAAGAACCCAAAACCCCGGAGGTGACGGATTCCCTGTCCCTTAATCCGGAGACCGTCTCCTTCGTGGCGGAACCGCTGACCTCGCAGTCCGTGAGCCTGCAGTCCAATACCGACTGGGCCGTATCCGGCGGCGCGGCGTGGGTCACCCTGACCCCTGCCAAGGGCAGCGGCAACGGCATGCTGACCCTCAAGGCCGAGGACAATACCGGCTCCTCCGCGCGGGAAGCGACATTCACCGTGACGGCCGGCAGCGCCCGGAAGACCCTGACGGTCCGCCAGGATGTCAGCAACCGGAAGAACATCGTTCCCCAGCCGGCTGCCTTCGACGGAGTAAAACGCAGTTCGATGACTTACCAGCTGCTCGTCTACTCGTTCGCGGACAGCGACGGGGACGGCGTCGGTGATTTCAAGGGCATTGAAAACAAACTGGACTACCTGGAGAGTCTCGGTGCGACGGCCCTGTGGCTGTCTCCGATCCATCCGTCGGATTCCTACCATGGCTACGACGTCCGGGATTATTATGCCGTGAATCCGAAATTCGGCACGGAAGCCGACTTCCGTTCCCTGATCGAAAAAGCCCATGCCAAGGGCATCCGGATCTACCTGGACTATGTCCTCAACCATTCCGGCAAGGGAAATGCCTGGTTTACCCAGGCCCTGGCCGATCCCGCCAGTCCGTACCGCGACTATTATTTCTTCAGCACCCAGCCTTCCGCAGATTACAGCAAGTTCCCGATGCTGAAGGGAACGACCTACCGGGAAGGGGAGTGGAAGGTCGCTGCCAGCGGTTCTCCCCGGATCTCCGTCGCGAAGACGGATGAGGCGCCCAAGACTGGCAACTCGTCCTGGAACCTGTGGATCTGGAAGAGCGGCCAGGAAGGCCAGGCCGTCCGTTTCACCGACAACGGCGACGGGACGCTCAGCCTGGTGGCCGACCTGCAGGGCAGCTACGGGATCCTGGTCCGGAAATACATGAACTGGGATGCCGGTTCCAAGTTCGGCGGCAAGGCCGGCAGCACCACCCTCCGGGAAGGCGGCGCGCTCGACCTGGCGGCGGATGGCAGCGATCTCAGCTTCACGGGAACGGGACGTTACAAGATCACCCTCTCGAACGTCACCTCCGAAACCCTCTATTACATGGGTTGCTTCAGCGACTGGATGCCGGACCTGAATTACGGCGATCTTTCCGACCTGCGGAACAACGCCTGCTTCCAGGATCTGGCCGCTTCGGCGGACCAGTGGATCCGGATGGGCGTCGATGGTTTCCGCCTGGATGCGGTCAAGCACATCTGCGGCGGCATCGGCTCCTACAACGCCACGTCCAACCAGACGTTCCTCAAGGAATGGTACGACCGCTGCAACGAGACCTTCAAGGCGTCCGGCCGGACGGAAGACATTTTCATGGTCGGCGAGGCCTGGGATGCGCACAACGCGGAGAAAGACTATTACAAGGGGATCAATTCCTGCTTCGAATTCGGCTATTGGCCCTTGCTGTACGAAACCCTGACGAACCGGGATGCTTCGGCCTACGTGTCGACCGTCAGCCGGTTCATCCAGGAGCACCAGGCCGTGCGCGCCGATGCCGTGACCTCCCTTTTCCTGACGAACCATGACCATTCCAGCCGGACCGGCGACGGCGAAGTGCGGGCCGCCGACGACCTGGGGAAGAACCTGGCCCTGGAGAAGCAGGCCGCGGCCATGCTGCTGACCACGCCGGGCAAGCCGTTCGTCTACCAGGGCGAAGAACTGGGCTACTGGGGCAATTCCAAGAACCGGGGCGACGAATATCTCCGGGCCCCGATCGTCTGGGACGCCGCTGCGAAAGACTGTGCGAAGAACGGCGTGAACGGAAAGGTGGACAATGCCATGCTGACGGGCAGCATCTCCGTCGAGACGCAGTCGAAGGATGCCGGCAGCCTGCTGACGGTCTACAAGACCTTCGGTACGCTCCGCAACACCTATCCAGCCCTGGCGGAGGGCACGATGACGGCCGGTCCTTCCACCGGCGACAAGACTGTCGCGGCGTGGTACATGACCGCCGGCTCCCAGAAAATGCTGGTCGTCCACAATGTCTCCTCCTCCTCCAAGACGGTGACCCTGTCCGACAGCCTGTCCAAGCCGGTCGCCCTGCTGGGCTCCGGCCAGACCGACGGAAACAAGCTGATCCTGGGCGCCAATTCCTCCGTAGTCTTTGAATTGTAAATCAATCCTGCTAATTTTGCAGAAGATTCGGCCGGCACCTGCCCGGCCGGATGAACATGGAATCAGAAAATAGAGAAACGATATGAAGAAAATCCTCATTGCCCTTGCAGCGGCCGCCCTTGCGCTGGCCAGCTGCGGCCCGAAAGGTCCGGCCCATCCGGAATGGACCTACAACACCGTCATGTATGAAGTCAATGTCCGCCAGTTCTCCCCGGAAGGCACTTTCGCCGGCGTTCAGGCCCAGCTTCCCCGTCTGAAGGATCTCGGCGTCGACATCCTTTGGCTGATGCCGATGTATGAGATCGGTACCGTCGAGCGGAAAGGCACCCTCGGCTCCTATTATGCCATTTCCGACTACACCAAGGTCAATCCCGAGTTCGGCACCATGGCCGATTTCGAGGCGCTCCTCGCCGAAGCCCACAACCTCGGTTTCAAGGTGATCCTCGACTGGGTGGCCAACCAGACCGCTCCGGACCATGTCTGGATGAAAGAAAAGCCGGCTGATTTTTACGAGCGCGACGCCCAGGGCAATGCCATCTATGAATATGACTGGACCGATACCCGCAGCCTCAATTATGAGAACAAGGCCGTCTGGGCCGCCCAGGACGAGTGCATGCGCTTCTGGCTGGACAAGGGCGTCGACGGTTTCCGCTGCGATGCCGCCGGTGAAATGCCCGCCAAGTTCTGGAATGCCGTCCTTCCCAAACTGAAGAAGGATTATCCGCAGGCCTACTTCCTCGCCGAGGCGGAGAAGCCGGAACTTTCCAAGCCGTACAAGAACTTTGATGCGACCTATGCCTGGAAGCTGCACCACCTGATGAACGACATCGCCCAGAACAAGGCCGGCGTCGCCGACCTGAAGGCATACCTCGACGAGGATGACGCCTGGATGGGCAAGGAAGGCTTCCGCCTGATGTTCACCTCCAACCATGATGAGAACTCCTGGAACGGTACCGAGTTCGAGCGCATGGGTTCTGCCGCCCACCTGATGGCTGCCCTCTGCTTCACCCTGCCGAAGGGCCAGCCGCTGGTCTATACTGGTCAGGAAATCGGTCTGGACCGCCGTCTGGAGTTCTTCGAGAAGGATCCGATCGAGGAGTGGCCGTATAACACCCACACGATGTTCTATGAGCGTCTGATCAAGATGCGTCACAATTATGCCGATGTCCTGGCTCCGGGCGAGCGGGGTGGAAAGATGACCTACATCGAGGGCGTTCCGCAGAATGTCTTCGCCTTCTCCCGCGTCAAGGACGGACACGAGATCCGCGTATACGCCAACCTGAGCATCACGCCGACCGAGGTCAGCCTGCCGGCCGGTTACCAGAATGCCATGTCCGGCCGCGATGTCGACAGCAGCACCAGCGTCCTGGCTCCCTGGAGTTTCGTCATCCTTGGAAAATAAGCGGTCTTTGACCGGACCATGAAACAGGGAGGGACCCGTCGGTCTCTCCCTTCTTTTTTTTGATACAGTTTAACGATGTTTTGCAGTCTTCCGCCTTTGCTGCTATAAAAATAGATGCATTTTTGCCTCCTATTGCTGCATTTGTGACAAAATTTCGTTAAATTTGGTGCGTATGTGCAGACAACCTTAACAAATTTCAATACCATGTCATCCATCATTTACATCATCGGTGTCGTCCTGTCCGTACTGGCTGTCCTCGACATCATCAAGAAGCCTATCAGCGTTGTAGGCAAGGTCATCACCGCCATCCTCGTCCTTGCGACCAGCTGGGTCGGACTTGTCGTCTACTACCTGTATGCCAAGGACCGCCTGGTCAATTGGTTCAAATAGTATGAAAGGACTCCCGCAAGGGAGTTTTTTTGTTTATAAAGGATGTGTTGCCATGAAAAGGATCTTTTCCCTGATCGCCGGTCTGGCATGCTGCCTGACCGCATTTGCCCAGCAGAACCTGATGGGCACGGCCGTCGAACTGAAGTCACCGGATATCCATGACGATTATTCCGTCACTTTCCGGGTTTATGCCCCCAAGGCGGTATCCGTCCGCCTGACGGGTGATTTCCTGCCGCACCATGTTGCCGATAACAACGGGTACGTCACCGAAGTCCCGATCTGGGTGGACATGACCGAAGGGGAAGGCGGCATCTGGGAGTATACCACCGGGCCGCTCCCGGCCGAACTCTATTCCTATATCTTCCGGGTGGACGGCCTGCCGTATGCGGATCCTTCCAACCAGTTCCGCTACCGGGACATGACCGTCTGGACGAACTGGTTCCTGATCTCCCGGGAAAAGGGCGATGATGGTTATATGTACAGCGCCAACAAGGTTCCCCATGGCAACGTCTCCCATGTCTGGTATGACAGTCCGACGCTGGGCATGTCCCGCCGGATGAGCGTCTACACCCCGGCAGGATATGAAAACGGAAAGGAAAGGTATCCTGTCCTGTACCTTTGCCATGGTGCGGGCGGCGACGAAGACTCCTGGCTGGACTTCGGCCGGGCCGCCCAGATTCTGGACAACATGATTGCCGAAGGAAAGGCGAAGCCGATGATCGTGGTGATCCCCAACGGGAATGCGGCCAGCGCCGCGAAACCGGGTGAGTGGGAAGCCGGCCTGTACCAGGCCTCAATGAGCGGTGCCCCCGCCCCGGGCGTGCGTGCTGCCGCTTCCATCCCGCAGGCGTTCCCGGACGTCATGAATTATGTCGAGAGCCATTACCGGGTGCTCAAGGGTGCCGCGAATACGGCGATGTGCGGCCTGTCCATGGGCGGCGGCCATACGTTCGATGTTTCCCGCATGTATCCGGGAAAGATCGGTTACGTCGGTCTTTTCTCCGGTGCGCAGAGCGTCCGGCAGAGCCCGGAGTATGACAAGGAAGTGGCGGCCGTCTTCGCCGCCAAGCCGAAACTCTACTATGTCGCCTGCGGCACGGCCGACCCGATATTCCGGATTTCCGAGAGTTTCGAGAAGTATCTTGCCGACCACGGTTATCCGCACGAAGTCGAATGGACCGACGGGGCCCACACCTGGAAAAACTGGCGCCACTACCTCATGCACTTTGCCGCCAAGCTCTTCAGATAAAAGGCCGCGAGGGGTTCGGGGGCGGCTTAGCCCCCGATTAAAAAGCCGTCATCAGACGGCCGGCCGGGCCCGGGTCCGATGGGTGCGGAGCAGCCCGGAGGACGTGTAGGGTGATAGGCCGCGAGGGGTTCGGGGGCGGCTTAGCCCCCGATTTATAAGGTTTGTCCGCCGATGAACTCGCGCATGATGGAGGTCGGCGGGATGGCGGCGATCTCCGACGGCTGGAGGGCAGTGATGTAACTGAGGAACTTCAGCAGCCGGATCGCCTCGGTATAGGCCGGCGAGCTCGGCTGGATCCGCCGCAGAAGCGGTTCGGCGTAATACTTGAGCATCGGCAGCTCGAAGATCAGGGCCGAATTGAAGATTGCATCCGCATTCTCCTGGAAGGGGAAGATGTTCTTGGTTTCGCCCCTGCGGACACTGTGCCAGCGGAGCAGCGTATCCTCGGGAGAAATGCCGCGAACCCGGTTGTCCCGCACCATCCGGCGGAGCAGTCGGTTGTCCGAGGTCGACAGGTTGTTGTTCTCGTCGATGTTGAGGGAAGTCAGGGCGGAGGCGTACACCCGGAATATCTTGTTGTTGTCGACGGCCGAGGTCATCTCGGGATTCAGGGCATGGATCCCTTCCATGATCAGGATGTCATTGGCCCCGAGCCGCATGCGGTTGCCGGTAAACGTGCGGCTGCCTTGCTTGAAGTCGTATTTCGGAACCTCGATCTCTTCGCCGGCCAGCAGTTGGTTCAGCTGCAGGTTGAGGAAATCCAGATCCATGGAGTAGAGGCTCTCGAAGTCCCTTTCCCCGTTCTCGTCCAGCGGGGTCTTATCCCGGTCGACAAAGTAGTTGTCCAGTTCGATGACCTTCGGTTTCAGGCCGAGCACCCGGCATTGGAGGGCGATCCGCAGCGAGGAAGAGGTCTTTCCGCTGGAGGAAGGTCCTGCGATCATGACGATCCGGCTCTGTCCGCGTCGGTTGTAGATTTCGTCGGCGATGGCCGCGTATTTCCGGCCGTGGAGCGCCTCGGCGATGTTGATGATGTCGACAGCCTTGCCAGCCTGGATGGCCTGGTTGAGTTCGCCGATGCCATGGATCCCGATGATGCTGCACCAGTGGGAATATTCGGCCAGGGTGGCGGCGATCTTGGACTGACGGCGCATCGGCATGACCTTGCTGAAGTCGTTGAGGATCGGCGGCTGGAGGCAGAGACCGTTGCCGAATCCGTTCAGGTCAAAGGTCTTCAGATAGCCCGTCGACGGGACCAGGGGACCGTAGAAGGTGTCCGTCAGGCCATCCAGCGTATAAACGTTGGCGATGAACTTTCCGAGACTGCGGAGCAGTTCCGCCTTGTGCCGCTGATGCTGGCCCTCATAGATGCGGATGGCATCTTCGGCCGGGATCTTGGTTTTGCCGAACGGAAGATCCGCGGCGATGATCTCCTGCATCCGGGCTTTCAGCCGGTCGATCTCCTCGTCTTTCAGGAAATAGACCGGGCGGTGCCCGTCTTCCCGCCGGACGGATTCCTTCAACTCGCAATACAGGCCGCTCGGGAGGGAGTGGTCGATCACGAGGATCTTGTCCGGAAACAGTTCCCGGACAGCTTTCTGCAGGACGAAGCAGAGGGAACGGATGTAGCAGCGCCGGCCGTCAGGATGGTTGTAGCCGATGAATTCAATCTCGTGCGACATGACCATCGGATAACAAAGTTCCTTTAGTTTGTGGTCCACGAGAGCGGCCAGGACCGGGTAGTTCGTCCCAGTCTTGGGATCCTTCACTTTCGTGCACCATTTCTTTGAAACGTCGGCAAGGGTCATGCCGAGGGAGGCTTTGTGGCGTTTTCCGTCATTGACGCACCAGATTTGCAGTTCCTGCGTGTCCATGTTCGTGTATTGCGTTATTTCAGTATTTCTTTCAGGTACGGTCCTGTGACCGAATCGGGGTTGGCGGCCAGTTGTTCCGGCGTCCCCTGCGCGACGATGCGGCCGCCCTTGGCGCCGCCTTCCGGACCGAGGTCGAAGATCCAGTCCACGCTCTTGAGGACATCCAGGTTGTGCTCGATGATCAGGACGGTGTTGCCCTGGTCGACGAGTTGCTGCAGGACGCCGAGCAGCACCTTGATATCTTCAAAATGCAGGCCGGTCGTGGGTTCATCCAGGATATAAAGCGTGTTTCCGGTCGCTTTCCGGAACAGTTCGGCGGCCAGTTTCATGCGCTGGCTCTCGCCGCCGGACAGGGTGACGGCGCTCTGGCCGAGGTGGACATAGCCCAGTCCCACGTCCACGAGGGCGCCCAGTTTGGCGGCGATCTTCGGGATCGGCTTGAAGAACTCGTAGGCTTCGCTGATCGGCATCTCGAGGATGTCGTTGATGTTCTTGCCTTTGTAGCGGACGGCGAGGGTGTCGTCCTTGTAGCGGCGTCCCCGGCATTCGTCGCAGGCGACGTGGACCGAGGGGAGGAAGTTCATCTCGATGACCTTGATGCCGGCTCCCTTGCAGGCTTCGCAGCGTCCGCCCGGGACGTTGAAGGAGAAGCGGCCGGCGTCGAAACCGCGGACCTTGGCGTCCACTGTTTCGGCGAAAAGGTTCCGGATATCCCCGAAGACCCCGGTGAACGTGGCCGGGTTGCTGCGTGGTGTCCGTCCGATCGGGCTCTGGTCGATTTCGATGAGTTTGTCGATGTTGCCGATGCCATGGATGCCGTCGTGCGGGAGCGGCTTGAGCTTGGCATGGTAGAACTTGTTCTTGAGCACCGGCATAAGGGTCTCGGCGATGAGACTGGACTTGCCGCTGCCGCTGACGCCGGCGATGCCGATGAAACAGCCCAGCGGGATGTCCACGTCAACGTTCTTGAGGTTGTTGCCCCGTGCGCCGCGGATGTCGATGGACAGGCCGTTGCCGATGCGGCGATGGGCCGGCACGGGAATCTCCTTGGCGCCCCGGAGGTATTCCAGGGTCAGGGAAGGGCCGATGACGCAGTGCTTCAGGGTCTCGGGGTCGGGGCGTACGCCGCGCAGGAGGACGTCGGTCGGAGCGGACAGGCAGATCTTGCCGCCTTCGGCGCCGGCGCCCGGTCCGACGTCGACGATCCAGTCGGCCGCGTACATGGTCTCGGCATCATGTTCCACGACCATGATGGAATTGCCTTCGTCGCGCAGTTCCTGCAGGGAGTGGATCAGTTTGCGGTTGTCCCGCTGGTGCAGGCCGATGGAAGGTTCGTCGAGGATGTAAAGCACGTTGACGAGTTTCGATCCGATCTGCGTAGCGAGCCGGATGCGCTGGCTTTCGCCGCCGGACAGCGTGCCGGTCGCCCGGTCGAGGCTGAGGTAGTCCAGGCCGACGTCCAGCATGAAACCGACACGGTCTCGCAGTTCCTTGAGAATATCCCGGGCGATGGTGTTCTCCCGGCTGCTGAGTTTCTCCGGCAGGCTGGCGATCCATTTTTGCAGTTCGCTGATTTCCAGTGCGGAGACTTCGGCGATGGTCTTCCCGTCGATCTTGAAGCATTCGGTGTGGCTGCCCAGGCGGGTGCCGTGGCAGACCGGGCAAACGACTTTCTCGTCGATGTTCTCGACGATGCCGGGGAAGGAGACCATCTCGGACAGGGCGCCGTCACCGACACGGAAGAGTTCGTCGGAACCGAAGACGATCAGCGAGACGGCTTCGTCGGGAATGGCGGCGATGGGATCGTAAAGGGAGAAATTGTATTTGCGCGCAATGGACCGGATAATGTCGAATTTCTTGGTCTCGCGGATTTTGCCCAGGGGGATGATGCCGCCGTCGGCGATGCTGGCGTTGCGGTCGGGAATGATGGTTTCAACGGCGACGTCTACGATCATGCCGAGGCCTTTGCAGTGTGGGCAGTAGCCTTCGGGCGAGTTGAAGGAGAAGGTGTGCGGAGCCGGTTCCTGCAGGGAAAGGCCGCTTTCCGGGTCGACCAGGTGCTTGGAATAATGCTGCAGGTCGCCGGTTTCCATGTCCATGACGGCGACGGAGCCTTTTCCCCGGTTCAGGGCGGTCATCACGCTTTCCCGGATGCGTTTCTCGTCGCCGGATTCCGGCTTGAGTTTGTCGACGACCAGTTCGATGAAGTGGGCCTTGTAGCGGTCCAGCTGGGTCACTTCGCCCAGTTCCCGGAGTTCGCCGTCGATGCGGACCTGGGTGTAGCCGCGGCGGCGGAGCTGGTCGAACAGTTCCTTGTAGTGGCCTTTGCGGCCGCGGACGAGCGGGGCGAGAAGGTAGCATTTCCGGCCCCGGTAGTTCGTCATGATGAGATCCACGATCTGCGCGTCGGTATAGCGGACCATTTCCCGGCCGGTGGCGGGGGAGTAGGCGCGGGAGGCGCGGGCGTAAAGGAGGCGGAGGAAATCATAGATTTCGGTAATCGTGCCGACCGTGGAGCGGGGATTGTTGCCCGTGGTTTTCTGCTCGATCGCGATGATCGGGCTGAGACCCGTGATATCTTCGACCTCCGGCTTCTCGAGCACGCCCATGAAATGCTTTGCATACGTGCTGAGCGTGTCCATGTACCGTCGCTGTCCTTCCGCATAGAGCGTGTCAAAGGCCAGCGACGACTTTCCGCTGCCGCTCAGGCCTGTGACGACGACAAACTCCCCGCGGGGGATACTGACGTCCACGCCTTTGAGGTTGTGGGCTTTCGCCCCATGTATTTCGATATATTCACGTTGGGTCATAGTCTCTGTTCCGGCTTTCTGGATTGATTCCGGGAAAACCCGGAACTACAAAGATATGAAAAACTCGGGCAAATCCCTACGCCCCTGCATTTTTCTGCGATTCCGCCAGGTTGGCGGGGCGTCTTCCTTCGGCGTCGCTTCGCCGGATGGCGGGGCGTCTTCCTTCGGCGTCGCTTCGCCGGATGGCGGGGCGGCGGCTCCGGCGCTACGCACCTCCGTCCCGTCGGCCGCTTCGCGTCCGCCACCCGCTCATGAGGCCGCGGGCGGCCACACCGCCGCTCCCGCCACCCGGTCTCCGCTCTGCTTGTCTGCCGCCGCTCCTCGTTCCCGAGCGGCGGCGTCCACAATGATCCCACCGACTAACTGCACTCGCAAAAACGCCCGAATATGCAAGTGCAACCCGCTCCAAGAGCCACTGCACTCGCAATAATGCCCGAAAAAGCGAATGCAACCCACTCCAAGCGCCACTGCACTGACAAAAACGGCCCAAATCGCAAGTGCAATCCACTCCAAGAGCCACTGCACTCGCAAAAATGCCCGAATATGCAAGTGCAACCCGCTCCCAGAACCTCTGCACTGACAAAAACGGCCCAAATCGCAAGTGCAATCCACTCCAAGAGCCACTGCACTCGCAATAATGCCCGAAAATGCGAGTGCAACCCACTCCATGAGCCACTGCACTGACAAAAACGGCCCAAATCGCAAGTGCAACCCGCTTCTAGCGCCCCTGCACTTGCAAAAACGCTCGAAATTGCAAGAGCAATTGCTTCTGGGATGGTTCTGGCGCTTTAAACTTTTTCTTAGAATTGAGATGTGTAGTAAACTATTATCCGGACGATACAAGGTGCCGTTTGTACTTTGTTGATTCTGAGTGATTTATAAAAGTCCATTATGCAATTGTGCATAATGGACTTTATGAACGTATTGATTATTAATCGTATATGGAGTTTTAGCCAGTCGGTATACGGGTAAATAGGGGCGACCCGCTTCCAGCCTCCCGGATCGACGACCGGACTACATCGCTTCGATCTTGGCCATGCGACCGGATCGGACGACCCGGACTTTGGCGTCTTTTGCGGCTTTGTAGCGGCATTCGGCAACGCCGGATGCTTCGATTTCCAGCGCCTCTTCAACGGCAACCTGGCATTTGGCCGTGCCGCTGAGTTCGACGACTGCATGGTGGGCGGAGACTTCGGCCGCCTGCAGGCTGGAAGCCCCGGAGCCTTCGTACGAGAGATAGCCGGCAGGAATCAGGAGTTTTGTCTTCACGGCTCCCGATACGTCCATCTTGATTTCCCGGCTGCGCTGCCCTTTCAGGTCCGCCTGGACGGCACCGGAGAATTCGATGTCCCAAGCGGCCGCATCGACGGTGAAATCTGCCCGGGACGCGCCGGACCCTTCCAGCAGGACCTCGTCGAAACGCCCCTCAAAACGTTCACATTTCGCAGCGCCGCTGATTTCGATACGGGCCCGCCGTCCCTGGACGGACAGGTCCTTGGCCGACGTGGCACCGGACAAATCCATCCGATATGTGCCGGCTACCTTGAACTGGCCGCGTGCGGAAAGTTTGGCGGCACCGCTGAGTTCCAGCATGGCCAGCACGGGCATGTGCACCGTGGCCCTGAGGACGCCGCTGTCCTGAAATTTGCGGGCACGCTGTATGGAGGCCGGCAAGTTGTCCAGTTTCAGGTGCAGGGTATTGTCGGTGACATGGACCCTGAGGTATTTTTCCAGATAGTCGCTGTACTCGACCGTGACTTTGTATTGGTCATCCTGCACCAGGGTCACCTGGAACAGGCTGCCGGCGCTCAGGCCTTGGAAGTCCTTTAGGTTGAATTCTTTGGTGATGACCGAACTCTGTTCCGCGGCTCGCGCGGGCACTGCTGCCAGGAGCAGCATGAAGACCAGGAGGTGGAAAAATCTTTTCATTGTATGCTGTTTTTGGTAATTTCATGGATCCGTGCGGCTTCATCCAGCAGGGTACCATAGTAATCCTGCAGGATGGCCGCCTGCTCAGCCTCAGGGATTTCGTCCGGGAGTTGTTCTGCCAGCGGAATGGTTTCCTCGGTCAGATCACGGAGCAGGTCGGATGCGGTTTCATCCGGACCGACCGATTGCCAGATCTGGAATACTTCTGCCAGATACCGCTCATAGACGGCGTCCGGATTGTCCGCAACGCCTTCGAACCAGTCTGTCCGGGACTCCCGCCGGACGGGCAGCAAGACCACCAGCAGGATGGCCGCGGCAGCCGGTATGAGCCAGCGGAGCATGCGGACTGTCCGTCCCGTCCCGGTCCGGGTGCCCTCCAGCCGATTCAGGAAGCGCTCTTCGGCGCCCCCGGCAGGGACTTCCGTGTCAAAAGCCGGAGCGTGGTCCCGGATGTATTTTTCCCATTCGTTCATATTTTCATCTTTTTCAGTCGCTCGGCCAGTCTGGCCCTGCCGCGGGCATAGATCGAACGCAAGGTGCTTTCCTTCTGTCCGGTAAGCCGGGCGATTTCACTGTAATCGAGTCCTTCGATCAGCACCAGGTTCAGGACAAGCCCGTAGGGAGGGGGCATCGTCTCCATTTCCCTGCGGATCTGCATCACATCCGGCATCGGTCCTTCCCAGGTATCGGAGTCGTCCAGGACCGGATCTTCCGCCATTTCCCCGGATGCCTCTCCCCGGTCAGACCGGAGCGGCGGATCCTCTTCCCGGACAGCCTGCCACAGCGGATCATGTTTCCGGGCACGGAGCCGGTCGATGGCAGCCCGGATACAGCTTGTCCGGAGCCAGGCGGCCGCCTGGGCCGGCGTGGCGCTGCGGATACCTTGCCGGATGTATTTCAGCAAGGTGTCCTGCATCACCTCTTCCGCCTCGGCGCAGTCATGCAGGATCCGCAGGGCCGCGTTGTAGAGCGGCTTGCTATGCATTCTGTAAAAAGCGGATGCTTCCTGGCGGTTCATGCGATCGTGTTCTCTACTTCTATAAACGTACGGTTTTGCTTTTTGTTGCAAAAAAAAGTGATCCCAGGCAGGGGATGGCCGTTAAAAAGCGCCCCCGGGGCCGGAAAGGCCGCCCGGAGGCGCTGAAACGGGGTTCGGCGTCAGTCGCCGGCGGTCAGAGAGACCGGCTGCCGGTCAGTAGCTCAGGCCGTGGCCGAAAGCGAACGTCGGGTCCTTGGAGTCGAACGGGACATCCTCGAGCTGGGCGCGGACGGCGTCCATGGAGGAAGGAACTTCGAAGGAAAGCTTGCCGACCGGCTTAAACTTGCCGAAGACGACATCGAGCAGGGCGCTGTCGAAGACGTCGAAAACCATCAGGCTGGCATTGAGATCCGTCTTGACGGCCGGAGGCAGGACGCAGGAAGATCCGGTCGGGTTGAAAGCCACGACGACCGGTTTGCCGGCCTTGCGGAGATCCTGGATATGCGCCCATTTCTCAGCCGGGAAGTCGATGTTGACCTCACCCTGGCCACCGCGGCCGCGTCCTTCCGGGACCGTCGTCGTACGTACGAGGATGAGATCGGCGTCAGCCGGCTTGTCCACGAGGGTGGCATACTTGGCAGCGGTCTGGGCGTTGACGCCTTCCGCATACAGTTTGATGCCTTCCTTGGCCGGGAGGGTGCCGTCGTTGGTCAGCAGGATGTTGGATTCCAGCTGGGCCTGGTAGGCACGGCTCTGGTTGGCCTCGCACTGAAGGATTTCTTCCGCCTTGTCGGGATCGACGTACGGGTTCTCGAACAGGCCGAGAATGAAGTGCCACTGCAGGATGCGGGCGGCGGCTTCATTGACCCGTTCTTCGGAGATCCGGCCTTCCTTGACGAGGTCGACGACGTATTCCGGATGGGTCTCGCTGCCGATCTGGTCGACGCCGGCGTTGTAGATCATTGCGTAGTTGTCCTGGATGGTCGTCTTGCCCTGCAGGCGCGGGTTGAGCGGACCGCGGGATGCGACGCCCCAGTCGGTGCAGACGGCACCCTTGAAGCCGAGCTGGCCGCGGAGGACCTCAGTGCTCATGATATAGGAGTAGTTGACGTTCAGCGTATCGACATACGTACCGCTGTAATAGCCCATGGCGGCGAGGGCGTTCTTGGCGATGCCCGCCTTCCAAGGCATGTAATGGTATTCCTGGTTGCCGCCCGGATAGACGAGCCAGCTGCCGGTTCCATCGGCGTGCGGGCCGCTGCCCGGCCAGTGCTTGAGATGGACGAGAATCTTGCCGGGGCCGACCTGACCGTCCTTGCCCTGGGCGCCGTCCATGAAGGCTTCCAGCATTTCAGTGGTCAGTTCGGCGGATTCGGAGAAGCAGCCCATGTTGCGGCTCCAGCGCGGCTCGGTCATGACGTCGATCTGCGGACCGAGGATCATGTGGAGGCCGACGGCGCGGTATTCCTGCGCGACGATGGCGCCGAAGTCCTCGACCAGCTGCGGATCACGGGCGGAGGTGATGCCGACCTGGCCCTCGTTGCTCGGGAACTGGGAGAAATACTGGGTGCCGCGGACGTGGGCACCGGTGCCGGAGCCGTGGCGCGGGTCGGTGGAGAACATGATCGGAATGCCGAGGCGGGAAGCCTCCGCAATCTCCTGCATGCCATTCGACCACTCGGCGAACTTGCGCGGGGCGGCGGTACCGTTGTTGAGGATGTTGCGGAAATTCTTCTCTTCGATGTAGGACTTGGCGGTGGCGGTGCGGCGCATCTGTCCGATGGCCATGGCATTGGCATTCTGGCCGCCAGGGCCGACCGGTCCGGCATAGCCTTCCTCTTCCGCCTTGGCGAGAAGGGCTTTCTCCTCGTCGGTGAAGTCATACTTGATCTGGCCGCTCTCGGGGACGGCGATGTTGGGATGGAACATCAGGCCGGCCTTCTCTTCGAGGGTCATCTGCGAGATGAGGTCCGCGATGCGGTCCTCCATCGGGAGGCGCCAGTCCTCATAGGGATCGACCTTCCCGTTCTTGTTGAGGTCCTTGAACTGGTACTTGCCTTCGGTCAGGACCGGAGCCTTCCGGGCGCCCAGTTCGGGCTGGGTGTACTTCTGTCCGCAGCCGGCCAGGGCTAAGCCTGCTAGCGCGAGGATAAGGAGTCTTTTCATAAAGCGCTATGTGTTTTGTTTGTCGTGTCCGACTTAAAGGCAATCGCCGTCGAGGCTGATGCCGTCCGCATCCCAGTCCATTTCTTCTTCGGGCTCGTTGAAAGGCTGCAGGAAGGGGTTGTGGGTCCGTTCATGGCCGATGTTGGTGACGGGACCATGTCCGGGAATGACATCGATGTCCCCGTCCAGGCCCATCAGTTTGTCCATGATGCTGACGATCAGCTTGTCATAGTCGCCCCATTCGGAATCCGTGCGGCCGATGCTGCCGGCAAACAGGGTGTCGCCGCTGACGAGGACCTTGTCCGCCGCATCCAGGAAACAGACGCCGCCCGGGGTATGGCCCGGGGTCGTGATAACGCTGAAGACGGTATGGCCGAACCGGAGTTCCTGTCCGTCCTGTAGGGGCTCGAAGGGAAAATCCTTCGGGGCGTCGGGCAGGCGGTAGCGCCGGGTCAGCTGCCAGTTGTTGGCGACCATGACCGCATCGTCCGGGTGCATGAAAACGGGAATCCCGTAAGTCCCGGCAAGGTCCGGGACGCCGTAAATATGGTCGAAATGCCCATGGGTCAGCCAGATGGCGACAGGCCGGACCTGTTCCTTCGCGATGTAGGCGGTCAGGCTCTCCTTTTCTTCAGGATCCATGCAGCCCGGATCCACGATGACGCCTTCCTGCGTATCGTCCCATAGCAGGAGCGTCGTTTCCTGGAAGGGGTTGAAAAGGAATTTCCGGATGTTCAGCATGGGCATGTCGAATTTAAACTTTACAAATTTAAAGAAAATCTCTAAATTTGTAAACCGCTAAAACGACAAATTCATGCACATCGGTATCGCAGGAAACATCGGCTGTGGCAAGACCACGCTCACCCGCATGCTCAGCGAGCATTACGGATGGACGCCCAAGTACGAGGCCGTCAGCTACAATCCCTATCTGGAAGACTATTACAAGGATATTCCCCGCTGGTCTTTCAACCTGGAGATGTATTTTCTCGAGCAGCGGTTCAAGGACGTCCTGGAGATCGCCCGGAGCAAGGACGTGGTCATTCAGGACCGGACCCTTTTCGAAGGCGTCTACATCTTCGTGGCCAACAACTACGAGATGGGGAACCTGTCGAAGCGTGATTTCGACACGTACATGGGCATGTTCAACCTCCTGACGTCCCTGGTCAGCCCGCCCGACCTGCTGATCTACCTCCGCAGTTCGATCCCGCATCTGGTGTCGCAGATCCAGAAACGGGGCCGGGACTATGAACAAAGCATCAGCATCGATTACCTGAAGGGCCTGAACGACCGGTATGAAAAGTTTATCGCGGAAGATTACAAGGGCCATGTCCTCATCATCGATGCCGACGGCCTGGATTTCGAGAACCGTCCCGAGGATTTCGCGCACATCACCGACAAGATCGACGCGGAACTCTTCGGTTTGTTTGGAAATAATTAAAAGATACGAATCATGCATATAGCCATCGCAGGGAACATCGGCAGCGGCAAGACGACGCTGACCAAAATGCTGGCCGCCCATTACGGCTGGACCCCGAAATTCGAGTCCGTGGACTTCAATCCCTATCTCGCGGACTTCTACGAGGACATGGAGCGTTGGTCCTTCAACCTCCAGATCTATTTCCTCAACAAGCGTTTCAAGGATGTCGTCGAGATCTCCAAGTGCGAAGACGTCATCATCCAGGACCGTACCATCTACGAGGACGCACGCATCTTCGCCCCGAACCTCCATGCCATGGGCCTGATGAGCAGCCGGGATTTTGAGAACTATTCCGACCTCTTCGACCTGATGATGTCCCTGGTCCGCAAGCCGGACCTGCTGATCTACCTGCGCAGTTCGATCCCGAACCTGGTCGCCCAGATCCAGAAGCGCGGCCGCGAGTACGAGAAGAGTATCCGCATCGACTACCTGACCGGCCTGAACGAGCGCTACGAATCCTGGATCAAGGACTATGACGGCAACCTGCTGGTCATCGACGCCGACCGCTACAAGTTCGGCAACAAGCCCGAGGATTTCCAAGCCGTCACCGACATGATCGACGGCCAGATGTTCGGCCTCTTCCCACAGAAATAATCCGTGTTTGGCTTTCCCGCAAAAAGGGGAACCGGCCGTCGCCGGTTCCCCTTTTTCATGGAATGGCATGATTTACATCGGCATGTTCGGGGCGAGGACGTTCGCAACCTTCCAGGAAGCCGCTTTCTTGAGGTTGAAGGAGGCCGTCTGGCGGACATGGACATTCCGAGTGCCAGGAATGCGGATAGCGCGATCAAGATTCTTTTCATGGTTCGAATAAGGAAGACGGGTTTTTAATCATTATGAAACAAATAGATAAAAAAATACTGAATTTGCCTTGTTGAAAATTTTTTGAAAACAACGGGCTTCGGATTGGTTTTTCCGCCGGGGATTTCTTAAATTTGTAGTGAATCTGGACTTGTGGGGAAGAAATCATCAAAAACCCTCATATATGACTAATACCCAAAGTGCCATCTATGACGCCCGTACCTTAGGGCGCGGCAAGATGCTAACCCTCGGACTCCAGCACATGTTCGCCATGTTCGGAGCCACCATCCTGGTCCCGGTCATCACCGGCCTCTCCATGTCGGCCACCCTGCTTTTCGCAGGCCTTGGTACCCTTCTCTTCCATTTTCTCACCAAACTGAAAGTTCCGGCCTTCCTCGGCTCCTCCTTCGCCTTCCTGGGCGGTTATGCGGCCGTCGTCTCCCTGGGTGCGGAACAAGGACTTTCCGCGGCGGAATCCCTGCCTTACGCCTGTATCGGCGTGTTCTGTGCCGGCTTGTTCTATTTCGTGCTCGCCGGCCTGATTTCCGCGTACGGCGTCAAGAAGGTCATGCGGTTCTTCCCGCCGATCGTGACCGGCCCGATCATCATCGCCATCGGTCTGACCCTGTCCGGCTCGGCCATCCAGAACTGCACCCAGAACTGGTGGATCGCCCTCCTGGCGATCGTCATCATCATCGTGTGCAACATCTGGGGCAAGGGCATGATCAAGATCATCCCGATCCTGCTCGGTGTCCTGGGTTCGTACCTGGTGGCCGCCTGCTTCGGCCTGTGCGACTTCTCCTCCGTCAAGGAAGCCGCCTGGTTCGGCGCCCCGTTCCAGTGGAAGGACACGGCGTTCCATGTATTCGCCAATCCGAACTGGGGCCTGGTCGTCGCCGCCGTCATCGCCATCCTTCCGATCTCCCTGGCGACGACGATGGAGCATATCGGCGACATCTGCGCCATCTCTTCCACCGTGGACCGCAACTTCCTCGAAGATCCGGGCCTGCACCGCACCCTGATGGGCGACGGTCTTGCCACCATGCTGGCTTCCCTGTTCGGAGCCCCGGCCAACACGACCTACGGCGAGAATACCGGCGTGCTGAACCTGACGAAGGTCTATGATCCCCGCGTGGTCCGCATCGCCGCCTTCTTCGCCATCCTGCTGTCCTTCTGTCCGAAATTCTCCGCCCTGATCGGCGCCATGCCGGCGGCCACGATCGGCGGCGTGTCCCTCGTGCTTTACGGTATGATCTCCGCGGTCGGCGTGCGCAACATCGTCGAGAACCAGGTGGACTTCAAGGCCTCCCGCAACGTGCTGGTCGCCGCCCTTATCCTGGTGCTGGCCATCGGCATCAAGTACGGTGCGAACGACGCCCTCTCCATCGGCTTCACCTCCCTGTCCGGCCTGGCCGTTGCCGCCATCGTCGGCATCGTCCTGAATGCCGTCCTTCCCGGCAAGGACTATGAATTCGGCAAGAATCCCATGGGCGACAAGGCTGTCGACTTCGAAATCAACCCCTCGCTCCGCAAGTAACATTAAAACCTATACCTAATATGATTAAAAAACCACTTCTCGCCGTTGCTTTCGCAGCGCTGGCCTTCGGCTTTACCGCAAAGGCCCAGACCAATCTCCAGACTTTCTATGATTTCGGCAGGGACCGCGATCATTTCACCACCACCCTCGAGGGTTTCTACAACGACAATTGGGGAAACACGTTCTTCTTCATCGACTATGACTACAATGCCAAGGACGACAAGAAGGTGAACCAGGCACCGAGCGGCAGTTACATGGAGATCGCCCGCTGCCTGAATTTCTGGCAGGACAGCCCGCTCGCACCCCTGAGCCTGCAGGTGGAATACAACGGCCTCGTGGGAGTCAACCAGAACTTCCTCTTCGGCGTGGATTATTTCCTGCACAATACCGACTTCAGCAACACCTTCAATTTCAAGGTCCTGTACAAGACTTTCAGCGCCGGGGCCGAGTCCGATGTTCCGCTGCAGTTCACGTTCGTCTGGGGCATGCAGGACTTCCTGGGTGTCGAAGGCCTCCGTTTCAGCGGTTTCGCCGATATCTGGGGTGAGAAGGTCGTCAACTTCATGGAACAGGATCTGAAGGAGAAGAATTTCGTCTTCATTTCCGAACCCCAGCTCTGGTACAATATCGGCCGTCATTTCGGTTGCGACAACCTCCATATCGGTACGGAAGTCGAACTTTCCGTCAATTTCGCCGGGTACGACGGCTTTGTCGCCCGCCCTTGCCTCGGTACCAAGTGGGTCTTCTAACATCCGGATACCATGAGTCCTTTCCTTGCTAAAGCCTTCGGATTCGACAATTCGAAGCATAAAGTCCGGACCGAGATCGTCGCCGGTCTGACCACTTTCCTGACGATGGCCTATATCCTGGCCGTCAACCCGAGTATCTTCGGCGCCCTGGAAGGCCAGGGCATGCCGACCAATGCCGTCTTCACCGCCACGGCGCTCGCCGCCCTCGTCGGTACCTTCGTGATGGCGCTTTATGCCAAGAAACCGTTCGGCCTCGCGCCGGGTATGGGCCTGAACGCCTTCTTCGTCTATACCGTCTGCCTCGGCATGGGCTGCTCCTGGCAGTTCGCCCTGACCGCCGTCTTCCTGGAAGGTGTCATCTTCATCCTGCTGACGGTCACGAACATCCGATCGCTGATCGTAGATGCCATCCCGGTCAGCCTGAAGAATGCCATCGGCGTGGGCATCGGCCTGTACATCGCCTTCATCGGCCTGCGCAACGCCGGCTTCATCGTCAACAATGAATCCACCTCCGTCGCCCTCGGCGAACTCGGCAGTCCCGAAGTCCTCCTGGCGATCATCGGTTTCTTCATCACGTCCATCCTCGTCGTGCTCAAGGTGCGCGGCAGCCTCCTCATCGGCATTCTCGTGACCTCCCTGATCGGCATTCCGATGGGCATCACGAAGTTCTCCGGCGTGGTTTCCGCTCCGCCGTCCATCGACCCGATCTTCTGCCAGTTCGAATGGGGCCAGATCCTGTCCTGGAAGATGCTGGGTGTCGTCATCACCTTCCTGTTCATCGACATGTTCGATACGATCGGCACCGTCGTCGGCGTTTCCGTGAAGTCGGGCATGGTCGACAAAGAAGGCAAGGTCGAGGGCATCGGCAAGATGCTGATGGCCGACTCCATCGCCACCGTGGCCGGCGCCTGCTTCGGAACCTCCACCACGACGACTTACATAGAGAGCGCGGCGGGTGTCGCGGAAGGCGGCCGTACTGGCCTCACCTCCTTCACCGTCGCCGTCCTCTTCCTCCTTGCGCTGTTCTTCTCCCCGCTCTTCCTGGCGATTCCGTCCGCCGCGACGGGCCCGGTCCTCGTCATCGTCGGCGTCATGATGATGTCGCCGGTCGTGAACATCGACTGGAACGACTATTCCGAGGCGATCCCGGCGCTGGTGACCATGCTGCTCATGCCGCTGGCTTACAGCATCAGCGAAGGCATCCTGCTCGGCATCATCAGCTATGTCGTCATCAACCTGTGCGGCGGGAAGATCAAGAAACTGAACCCGACCATCTGCGTACTGGCAGTCCTCTTCCTCTGCAAGTACATCTTCATGTAACCGATACCGCTTCCAGATTCCGGTCCCGGCACCATCCGCCGGACCGGAAGCGGAGAGCGGTTTTTGATAACCCGATACCCCACTGATATGAAACGCAATCTGTTGTTTGCCAGCCTGGCGCTGGCCCTCTTGTGCGCATGCACGGGTAAGACGGATGTCCCCGTCAACGAATCATCGATCAGCGAAACGGCCGTCTACCGGTCGGAAGCTTCTCCCACCGGCTATTATGCTACTTTCTGTTTTCCCGATCAAAACTACAAGGAAGTAAAGATCCAGGGTGAATGGGTCTTCTCCGACCTGGGCGATGCATCTGTCAAGACCTCGACGAACGCCGGTCCGTACGAGTGGAAAAACGGATATGTCCAGTGGAACACCACCCGGCAGCCTTATTATGACATGACCTTGTCCGACGGGGTCTGGCGCATCACCTTCCCGCTGCCCAGCGGTACCTACAAGTACAAGTTCTTCGCGGACGGAAAGGAATGCTGGGATCCGGCCAACCCGCCCAAGAACCGCGACCTGAATGCCACGGACCTGAGCGGCGAAGACCGTTTCAGTGCCGTCTATGTCCCGTATGACCCGGTCCGACAGTCCCTCAGCCAGGACCGTTCCCTCGAAGCGCCGACGGCTGCCCACAAGGGGACGTATCATTATGCCGAGATTCCTTCGTCCCTCTCGGACGAGGTGCTCCGCTTCGGCGTATATCTGCCTTACGGCTTCGATCCGAAACGTGCGGAACCTTATCCGGTGCTGGTCCTGTACCATGGCGGCGGCGGAACGGAGGCCAGTTGGATCAACAACGGTCTGGCTTCCATCATGGACAATCTGTATGAGAAAGGGATGGTCGCGGAACCGTTCGTCATCCTGACTCCGAACGGCAACCGTTTCTTCCGCGGCCGTCGCGAGGAACTGGACCAGAATGTCCTGCAGGACATCCTGCCGTACGCCGTGGCCCATTACAACGCGACGACCGACCCGGCCAAGCGTGCTTTCGCAGGCCTTTCTATGGGCGGTGCGACGACGATGTTCACCCTGCTGAACCATCCGGAGGAGTTCCAGTATTATTTCGCGATGAGCGCTCCGACGACGACCGACATCGACCTGGACCTGTTCGCCAACCCGGTGCTGAAGCAGAAGAACATCTGCCTGGCCGTCGGCATGTATGATTTCGTCAAGGTCGAGTGCCTGCTGAATCCCAATTCGAGCCAGGCTCGCGGCGGCGAGCGTAGTTTCTACTGCTATGAATACGCCATGGTGGACAACGGCGTCGCATTCAAGACGCTTCCCGAGTATGAGAACGGACACGACTGGGTGCTGTGGCGCCGCCACATCGTCGACTACGTGAGCCGCTACCTCTGGCGGTAGCCGTCCGTCGCTTTCCGCTTCACGGGGATGACCGGAACATGTCCGGTCATCCCCTTCGTTTTCACTCCGCCGGTAGCGAAATAGGCTGCCCTTTTTGCATCAGCAAAAAGGGCAGGAACGTCTCAACGACGTTCCCACCCCAATCATGAAAGATTAACAGCCGGTACGAAACCGGTTTGGGTCAGTATCTTTCCGGAAGTTTTTCAGTAGAATGATGATCGTTTGGTTTTGCAATACAAATGTAATAAAAAAAATGTAACGTTGTTCCGAAAAACTGCATTTTAACGCGGTCTGTGGCCGTTTTTTGTGGTTCGACCCCGGGAAAAAGCAAATCCGGACAACCCGCGGCGGGGTTATCCGGATCTCATTCGGGAAAATGGGAGCGCTACATGCTCCGACGCAGGATTTCCACGATTTCATCGTGGTTCAGCACCTTATAGCCCCCCGTGCAGATCGGAGCGCCGGCCGCGATGTCGTCCAGCATGTCCTCCGTCACGCCCAGTTCCGCCGCATGCAGGACCACGCCGATCTCCTTCATCCATGCCTCCATGGCCTGCAGGCCTTTCTCCGCGACCTCCGCATCCGTCCCGTGACCGTCAACGCCCCAGACCTCCGTTGCGAAACGGACGAACTTCGGCAGGCCGTACGGCATGATGTACCGGTAATAGGGCAGGGAAACGGCTGACAGGGTCATGCCGTGGGTCGCATCGGTGAACGCACCGATGCTCTGTCCGATCATGTGGACCATCCAGTCCTGCGCCTTTCCCATCTTGGTCATGGTGTTGAGGGCCATGGTCGACGTCCACATGATGTTGCTCCGCGCCTCGTAATCCCGCGGATTCCGGACGGCGATCCGGGAGTTCCGGATCAGGGAGCGCATCAGCGCCTCGGCGATGTAATCGGACGTGTTGTCATCCTCGCCGGAGAAATACTGCTCCATGAGGTGGGACATGATGTCGAAGAAGCCCGCGACCATCTGGTAATGCGGAACCGTATAGGTAAATTCCGGGTTGAGGACGGAGAACTTCGGGAAATTCTCCGGGCCGAACACCTTCCCGATCTTGAGTTTGAGGTCCGGGTTGGTGATGACGGAACCGCCGTTCATCTCCGAACCGGTTCCCACCATGGTCAGGATGCTGCCGACCGGGATGATCCGGCAGGAAGGATTCTCTTCCCGCATGTAAAACTTCTCCCAGGGATCCTCTTCGCACCAGGCGGAAGCCGCCACGCCCTTGGCGTAATCGATGACGGATCCGCCGCCGACGGCGAGGATCAGGTCCACGTTGTTCTCCCGGGCGATCCGGGCGCCTTCCTTCAGTTTCCCGATGGTCGGATTCGGCATGACTCCGGGATCTTCGAAGACTTCCTTGCCGGTGATTCGGAGGATTTCCATGACCTGGTCATAGATGCCGTTCCGCTTGATCGAGCCGCCGCCGTAGCTGAGCATGACCCGGGGACCGTACTGGATCAGTTCCGCGGCCAGGAGTTTCAGGGCATCCTTGCCGAAAATCAGTTTGACAGGATTGTAAAAGGTAAAATTTCCGAGCATGTGTTTCAAATGATTAAGTGCTGCAAAATACGAATTTTGCAGCACTTGGACAAGGGTTCGGCGGGATTATTCGCCGCGGATGATGCGCAGGTCGCGCTCGTTGGCCTCGGTCAGGTCGACGCCGAAACGCGCTTCGATGCGGCGGGCTCCTTCTTCGCGGATCCGTTCCTTGTTGCGCAGGACCCAGTTCTCAAGCGAGACGGCCGCCATCGACAGGACGAAGTAAATGACGGTCTGCAGTGTCAGGGCGATCATCTGGTCATGCGCCGTCGCCAGGTCTCCGCCCGCGGCGCTCATGTTGATGAACGCCTGGCAGCCGAAGGTCGTCGGGAAGAGCCAGCTGAAGACTTTCCAGAAGCCCGGGAATGCGACGGTCGGCCAGGAGGTGCCGGTCAGGAAGAGACAGATCGGCGACATGAAGAGGAACAGGACGAACACCGTCTCGCGTTTCGTGATCAGGGTGCTCCAGGTCATGCTGAAGAACACGCAATCGGTCACGAAGAAGAGCAGGAGCAGCAGGATGTCGAAGAAGTCTCCGCGCTGCGGCAGGCCGAAAATGGCCGGAACGATGTAGGCGATGTACATGCCGATACCCATGTAGAGGAGCCAGTAGGCGCCGCCGCGGCCGAGGACGATGCGGCCGACGCCGTGACCGTGCATGCGGTCCGGCAGGGAAGCGAAACTGCGGTTCTGCTCCCGCATGGTGCCGGCGAGCAGGGACATGCCGTAGAACAGGGTCTGCTGGATGATCACGAACAGGATGGCGGACAGCAGGAAGAAGCTGTAGGAGAAGGCGTTGTTGTACGGATTGTTCTCTTCGTACGGAACCGCCTGGACCAGTTGGGCCGCTTCGATGTCCGTGAATCCGGCGGCCGCGTAGCGCTCGATCTGGATCTGACCGATCTCATGGAGCATGACGTGGTTGACCGCCATCAGGGCGTTCTTGTAGTACAGGAAACTGGACATGTCGCAGTAGACGGACAGCGTCGCGGTCTCCATGTGCGCGAGTTTCTCACCGAAATCGCCCGGGAAGAGGACGATGCCGTTGATCTTCCGCTCCTGCATGAGCCGTTCCGCCTCCGCCATGTCCATGCAGCGGTAGGCGACCCGGACTTCGCGGGTCGCATCCATTTCCCGGATGTACCGGCGGCTTTCGCTGCAGGCGGCATTGTCCACGACGGCGATCGGCGTGTCCTCGAGGATGCCGTTCTGGTAGATCACGTTGTAGAGCAGCGGATAGACCAGGCCGGCGACGAAGAAGATCAGCATGACGCCGCCATCCTTGAAGATGCTGCGGAATTCATGGATACCGATTTCCCAAGTGTCGTGCAGCCACGTGCGTAAATATGTATCTTTCTTAGCCATATTGTCAGTTTTTCGGGAAATTCTGGTTGATGAAGGCGCCCTTGAGCCGCGGCAGCACCGCGAGCGGGAGGAACAGGAAGACGAGCAGGTGGATCACCTCCTGCCACCATCCGGCGAACCCGGCGCCGAAGATGACTTCCTGGACGTAGAACAGGTAGTAGTGCCGCAGCGGGAAGGCGACGGCCAGCCCCTGGACGTACGGCGGAAGCGCCTCGATCGGGAGGGTGAAGCCGGACAGGGTGAAACCCAGGACGCTGTACAAAGCGCCGATGCTGAGGGCGAGCCGGGGCACCGGCAGGCAGCCAAGGATGAAAATCGCGATGGATTCAGAAGCCAGGACCATCAGTACGATGGCCAGGAACATGTTCCAGATCGATCCGGCGATCGGGAAACCCATCCAGTGGTACAACAGGATGATCAGCACCAGTCCGATGCCGGAGAACAGCAGGGTGTAGATGAGCAACTTGCCGAGGACGGCATCCAGCATCGAACCGCCGGCGGTCTGGACCAGGTGTTTCGACGTGCCGTACTTGAGTTCCGTTCCGAGCGAGTAGATCAGCACGATGATGACGATCAGTTCCAGCATGCCCGGCAGCAGGATGTTGGTCAGGTAATACCCATAATTAGTATAGACGTTGCCAATCTGGTGCGTATCGATGTCGATCGGCCGGATCCGGCCCATGATCTCCCGCTCATTGACTCCCTTGGCCCGGAGAACCTGCCGCTGGACGGCTCCGTTGGTCAGGTTGATCATCGTCAGGATGTCCTTGTAGGCCAGGGCGCCGCCGACGAAGTAGAGCCCGTTGAGGTAATAGGTGAAGGTCGGGCGGCGGTTGGCGCTCACATCGGCGTACATTCCTTCCGGAATGACGCAGATCGAGGTGATCTTGCCGCTCATCATGTCCTCCCTCGCTTCTTCGAAGTTGCTGTACTTTACAACTTTGCCGAGCTGGGTGGCATCAAGCTGCTGGACGAAATTCCGCGACATCGACGAGTTGTCGTTGTCCACGATGCCGATCGGTAGGTCGTGCGGCAGTCCGTCCCGGAAGAAGGTCAGGAAGAAGATGGCGCAGAAAGCGATCGTGCCGATGGAGCCGAGGAGGTAGACCGGGCGTCGCCGCCAAATCCTCAGTTCCCGGCGGACGACCGCCCATATGTTTTGCCAGACTCCCATGATTTATCTCCTTGCGTCTTTGAGGATAGCGGTCATGCCCGGATAGATTCCTTCGACAACCTCGTTCGGAACGGCGCGGACCTCGAAGGTCTTGGCGTCGTACATGCCGGTCTCCTTGGTAGCCTTCCATGTCGCAAACGACTCGCGGACGGCGCGGTAGTTGACAGTCGCACTGATGACCTTGTTGTCCAGGGCCGGGATCTGGACCTGGATGACATCGCCCTGCTGCAGGCCGTGGAGGTAGTCCTCACGGACGTTGAACGTGAACCAGATGTCGCTCAGGTCGGTCACGGTCATGATCGGGGAGCCCTGGCCCACCAGTTCGCCGACCTTCGGGAAGGTGGCGGAGATGATGCCGTCGGACGGAGCGGTCAGGTACAGTTCGCCGAGATAGCCTTCCACTTCCTGGAGGGCGCCGTTGGCGCGGTCCACCAGGGCCTGCGCGGCTTCCTTGTCTTC
>CADCRA010000061.1 GCA_902803715.1 uncultured Bacteroidia bacterium | reverse complement strand
GGGACCGAGGGCGTTGCCGGCCAGCACCACGGCGCCGGTCGAGTCGACCGTACCGCCGATCAGGGCGCCGCCCATCAGCTGGGACATGCCGACGGCCCGGATGATCATCGGCTCGAAAACCATCATCAGGATGGTGAAGATGATGGAAATCGAGATGGCGATGGACAAGTCATCCTTCTTGGCACCGGAAGCAGCACCGGTCGCGATGGCAGCAGACGTACCGCAGACGGAGGTCGCGGAGGCAATGGTAATGACCAACGGCTTGTTACCGATCTTCAGCACCTTGGTGCCGAACCACCACATGAAGAGGATGACAATCGGGGTCACAATCCACGCGATGCCGAGGCCGTAGAGGCCGAACTTCGCAATGTTGCTGAACAGGACGGAGAAGCCCATGATGACCAGACCGGTCTTGATGTAGAACTCGGTGCGGATGGCAGGTTTCAGCCAGTTCGGAACGCCCACCGTATTGGAGATCAGCAGGCCGACGATGAGTGCCCAGAAGGCCCATTCAAGATAGCGGTTCAGGGTAAACTCGGCGCTGATGAGCCGGACGATGACGGCCAGCACGAACAGGCAGGTGAAAGCCGGGAGAAATTCCTTGACTTTTCCGCCCTGCAGCTTGACGCCGCAGGTGAAAAGCAGGGCGAGAACCACGAAGGTCTTGAGCAATTTGCCCCAGAATGCGCCGTTGAGCTGCGCCAGGAGGGACTTTTTCTCTGCGACGTTCTCCCAGAGATGCCAGGTGGAGAACTTGGCGGCACTGAAATCAAAGGCGCCGGTCAGCACGGCGATGCATGCGATGAGGATCACGACAAAACCGATCCAGACGGCCAGCCAGTCCTCTTTCTTCCAAAGGTCAGAAAGATTCTTCATATCAGGTTTATTTACACGTATTATCGCTTGTGGGGCCGCCCCTTTCCGGAACGGCCCCACAAATATAGTAAAATTCTGATAATTACGCGTTATTCGTCGAGAAGCAAACGGGCGCCGTCGCTGATGACGACGTCATAGACTTTCGGCGCGTGGCCGAACTTCTCCGTAAACCGGGCGACCGCCGCCTGGACGAATCCGTCGTACAGTTCATCCTTGACCAGGTTGATGGTGCAGCCGCCGAAACCGCCGCCCATGACGCGGGATCCGGTGACGTCCATCTTGCGCGCCAGCTTGTTGAGGAAGTCCAGTTCTTCGCAGGAGACCTCGTAGAGGCGGCTGAGACCGAAATGGGTCTGGTACATCATCTCGCCGACCGTCTCGTAGTCGCCGCGCTCCAGGGCATCGCAGACGTCCAGGACACGCTGGACCTCGCCGATGACATATTCTGCCCGGAGGAAGTCCTCCTCGGGAATCTCGGCGCGGACTTCGTCAAGCCAGACACGCTTGGCATCGCTGAGGAATTCAACCTCGGGATGGTTCTTGCGGATCGCCGCAGCGGCGTTCTCGCAGGACGCACGGCGCTTGTTGTAGGCGCTGGAGGCGAGTTCATGCTTGACGCAGGAATCGATCAGCACGAGTTTGTAACCCTGCGGATTGAAGGGGAAATACTTGTACTCAAGGGTCTTGCAGTTGAGGCGGATGAGCTGGCCGGCCTTTCCGAAAACGGAAGCGAACTGGTCCATGATTCCGCACTTCACGCCGCAATAGTTGTGCTCGGTGCTCTGGCCGATCTTCGCCAGTTCAAACTTGTCGATCCCGTTGCTGAAGATATAGTTCAGGGCATACGCCATCGTGCTCTCCAGGGCGGCGGAGGAACTCAGGCCCGCACCCAGCGGCACATCGCCGGCGAACACGACGTCGAAGCCTTCGACCTTGCCGCCCCGCTTGAGGGTCTCGCGGCAGACGCCAAAGATATAGCAGGCCCAGCTCTGCGCCGGCTTGTCTTCTTCTTTGAGGCCGAATTCGACATATTCGTCATAATCCAGGGAGAAAGCGTGGACCTTCGCCGTTCCGTTGACCTTGATCTCCGCCATGATGCCCTTGTCGATGGCGCCCGGGAACACATACCCGCCGTTGTAGTCGGTATGCTCGCCGATGAGATTGATACGGCCGGCGGAGGCAAAGAACTGGCCGTCCGTCCCGAACAAGGTGCGGAATTTCTCCGCGATTCTGTTTTTCATATCCATGATGATTCCGTTTTAGTACATTTCAGTGGGTCTTGCAAATCTAATCAAATTTTTTGACAAGGAATCCTTCCGCACGGCGGAATTTCCGGTCCGCAAGGGCTGCCCGCTCCACGAAAAAGCAGAAACCGGCATCCAAGTCTTCGTCCGCAGGAAGTTGCAGCAGCAATTGCCACGGGCCGTCCGCTCCGTCGCCGGCAAAGGCGGCGGCCGCTTCCGGATCCGAGGCGACGCCCAGCAGTTTCGCTCCGGGCGCATCGTCCGGCACTTCCCCGAAGGAAAGCAGCCGCGCCTCCGGGGGCATCATGTCCGTTTCCGCCGGGAACGTCAGGAATTCATGGGAAAGTTCCTCCCGGCTCACGTGCGAATACAGGACCTGCACCGCTTTCCGGTCCCAGCGGCCCGGGCGGCGCTCCGTATCCTCGGTATAGCCCATGTAATAATCCAGGTCGGCGAAGAACCACAGGAACCCCTTGTCCGGCAGCAGACCCGTCCGGTCGAACAGTGCCGCCTCGGCACAGGCCACCTGTCCCACGAAAAAGAGCGGGTACGGTTCGAAGGTCTTCGACTTGAAGAAAGGATACTCCAGGAATTCCGGCATCTGCGGGAGCCCCCAGAGGTAACTTGCTCCCATCGGCGGCGTCTGCACCGCCGCTCCGGCTTTCAATCCTACGGCCATGGCTTTGTCAATGCTGATGATGCACAAAGATAGCGATTTTATTCCTGTTTTCCTCCGCGGATGCGCAGAAGGACGGGGCGGTGGTCGGAAACGCCGCCGATCCAGAGGGGCCCCTGCCAGGTCCGCAGGGGCTTGTCCCCCGAATGGACATTGTCGTGGACGGTCAGGAAAGGCGGGTGCAGGATGTCCATGACGGCATCCGGCGCGAGAGAGGGCCGGACGAAGAACATGTCGATGAGTTCCCAGCGGCCTTCGAAGCGGATGCTGCCGGAGCCGCGCCGCGCCAGGGGTCCGGCGAGGTTGACGAACAGCGCCTCGGGGGACGGCGCCGTGAGCGGCCGGAAAACGGGTTTTTCCGGCGTGTCATTGAAATCTCCCGCCGCGATGATCCGATCCTCCCCGCAGGCCCGGAGCGAGTCTCCCAGGGCCCGCAAACGGGCCACGGCGGCCTCCCGGCGCCAGTCGGAATCCCCGCCGCCGTACTGGGAAGGAAAATGGCAGACAAGCAGGGACCAGCGGGACCCGGCGGCGTCTTCGAACTGCGCCAGCAGGATGTCCCGTGTCCGGAGCGTATCCCCTGCCCGGACCGCCCGGACGGCGGCCGGTCGCGACCCGGCCAGCCGGAGAACGGAGGTCCGGTACAGCAACGCGACATCGATCCCCCGGCGGTCGGGCGAATCGAAATGGACATACGCATAGTCCGTCCGCCGCAGCGGCGTATCCTCCAGGAGCCGGCGCAGGACGGTTTCGTTCTCCACCTCCGCCACGGCGACGATGTCCGGGAGGTCTCCGAGGATGTCGCCCGTCCAGAAAAGAGTCTTCGCGACGCCCTGCGCCTTTGCCCGGAACCGCTTCCTGGTCCAGTGGCGGGGCCCCGCCGCACTGAATTCCCGGTCGGCCTCGCCGCCACCTCCGTCCTTCCAGTCGAAGAAATTCTCCAGGTTCCAGAACAGGACGGTCAGCCCGTTTTCCCGGCCGTCGTCCGCCGGCGCGCAGACCGCCGCTCCGACGCCGGAAAGTAAAAGGAAAGGAAGCAACCACCGCAACATCTTTTTTCCGGCAAGATACGTCCGTTTTCCCGGCAAGGAATTAAGATTCATCAATTAATTCCCCGAGCAAGTCCACTTTTTGCTATCTTTGCATCCGGATTGGGGCGACCGCCCCGAAAACAAAACAGAACATGAGCCTTAAATGCGGAATCGTCGGCCTTCCGAACGTCGGCAAATCCACCCTTTTCAACTGCGTCAGCTCCGGCAAAGCCCAGAGCGCCAATTTCCCTTTCTGCACCATCGAACCGAACCTCGGCTCGACCAACGTCCCCGACAAGCGGCTGGAAGTCCTCTCGGACATCTGCCAGCCGAAACGGACCATACCCGCCACGGTCGACATCGTCGACATCGCCGGTCTGGTCAAGGGCGCCAGCAAGGGCGAAGGCCTGGGCAACCAGTTCCTGGCCAACATCCGCGAAACCGACGCCATCCTGCATGTCCTCCGCTGCTTTGACGACGGAAACATCGTCCATGTCGACGGCAGCGTGGACCCGGTCCGCGACAAGGAAGTCGTCGACGCCGAACTGCAGATCAAGGACCTCGAAACGGTGGAATCCCGCATCGCCAAGGTCAGCAAGCAGGCCAAGGTCGGTGCCGACAAGGAAGCCAAGAAACTCCTCGACCTGCTGGAGCGGTACCGTGCCGCCCTGCTGGAAGGAAAATCCTGCCGCACCGTCGTGCCCCAGAACCCCGATGAGGAAGCCATGGCCAAGGACCTGTACCTGCTGACCAACAAGCCGGTCATGTATGTCTGCAACGTCGATGAAGCCTCCGCCGCCAAGGGCAACGCCTACGTCGACGCCGTCCGGGACGCCGTCCGGGATGAAAACGCCGAGATCCTCGTCATCGCCGCCAAGACCGAAGCGGACATCGCCGAGATCGAAGATTACGAAGACCGCCAGATGTTCCTGGAAGAACTCGGCCTGGAAGAATCCGGCGTCGTCCGTCTCATCCAGGGCGCCTACCGCCTTCTCGGCCTGCAGACCTTCTTCACGGCCGGTGCCGACGAATGCCGCGCCTGGACCATCCGCAAGGGCGACAAGGCCCCGAAGGCCGCCGGCGTGATCCACAGCGACTTCGAAAAAGGCTTCATCCGCGCGGAAGTCATCAAATACGACGACTTCGTCCATTACAAATCCGAATCGGCCGTCCGCGCCGCCGGCAAGATGGGCGTCGAAGGAAAGGAATACGTCGTCCAGGACGGCGACATCATGCACTTCCTCTTCAACGTCTAGCCCTCGGGCCCAACGCATATACGACAAACCCCCGGAAGCCGTCTGGCAACCGGGGGTTCGCTGTTTATATAGTATCAGTATTGCCTAGAAGAAACGGGCGCGGTGGTCCTGGACATCGGCATCGTCCATCATGACCGGAAGGATCATCTGGGTCAGGTAGGACGACGTCTGCATGTCGCGGCTCTTGGCATCGTCCTCGGTGTAGAAGGAACCGGTATCGCGGCCCTTGACCTGGAAGACATAGACACCGATGGTACCGGCGACCGGTCCGCAGACCTTGCCTTCCGGAGCGACGGAAAGGGCACCGATGAAGGCCGGATCAAGCGCCTGGGCTCCCATGGAGGAGAAGGAGACGCCGCTCTGGCTGCTGACGGTGGTGCCGAGTTTCTCGGCGATGGCGCTGAGGTCGGTCATACCGGCGATCTTGCCTGCGACATCCTCGGCCATCTTCTTGGAAAGCTTCTCGGCATAGAGCTGCTCACGGATCTGGGAAGCGACCTCGGTCACATCGGCGAGACCTTCCTTGTGGGCGGCACGGACGGTGGCGATCACGAAGTAGTTGTTGTCGACCGTGATGATGTTGGAAACCTTGCCCGGCTTGTTGTCGAAGGCCCAGCGGGTGACCTCGCGGGTGTTCGGAATGGCACCGAGCTGGTTGGCGCTCTCAAGCATGCCGGAAACCGGGTGGGAGTAGACACCGAGGGTGTCGACAGCCTTGCGGTAGTTCTCATACTTGCCGGCGGCAGCGGTTGCGAAGTTGTTGGCCTGGCTGTAGAAGGAGTTGAAGGTCTCCTTGCTGGCGAGGGCTTCCTTCTGGTAGATTGCCACCTGCTTCTTGACGATCGGGGCGGTCTTGCGGGTCACCTCGACGATGTGGGTACCGTACTGGGTCTTGAGGATATACGGCTTGCCGGTCTCGGCGGTCATGACGGACTCGAAGCCCTGGATCATGTAGTTCTGGGTCATCCAGCCGAGGTTGCCCTTCTCGCCGCCGTCTGCGGAACCCTGGTCGGCGGAATTGAGGGCGGCCACGTTGGTGAAGGTCTCCTTCTTGGTCTGGAGCACGTTCAGGAGGCTGTCGGCGACATGGTCGGCATCCGTTCCCTGGAGAAGGATGTGGCGTACATAGACGGAGTCAGGGATGTTCTTGGTATCGATGACGCGGGCCATGTAGAAGGTATTGCCGGAGGAAACGATCTCGGAGACGGGCGCGTTGCTTTCCCAGACGAAGGTATCGAGGTCGGCGTTGACCGTATTGAGTTCACCTTTCTTGTACCAGTATTCGGAATACGGACGCTCCGAACCGTTCTTGAGCAGGAAGCTCTTGAGGTTGTCGGAAGCGGCGAATTCATCGTAGAGTTCGGCGACGGAATTCTTCGTGGCCTCGATGTCGGCAGCGGAAGGAACAACTTCGAAGACGACATATTCGATGTCGCGGCTGGCCTGCTGGCGGAAGAAATTCTTGTGCTTGTTGTAGAAATCGCGGATCTCGCTGTCAGAGACGACGATGGTGGAATCCTGCTGGAAACCGAAAGGAACCATCACGAAGTCGACGTCGGTCGTGCTGTTGTTCTCGGCGATGTCGCGGCGGAGCATCAGCGGGTTGCCGGTGTTGCTGGCAACGAAGAGGTTGCTGTATTTCTGGATGAACTGCTGGTTGAAGACGGAGTTCTGCAGATAATCCCAGTACAGACGAACGTTCTCGTCGGTCTTGGACGCCTGGGCGAAGCTGTTGACCTGGGCGGCGGAGAAGTTGCCGTTCTCATCCATGAACATCGCGTTCTGGGCGACGAGCGGGGAACCGCCGGAAAGGAGGCTCTTCATTTCATCCTGGCCTACATTCAGGCCGGCTTCCTTCGCGCGCTCGATGAAGAGGTAGCGATAGATGAGATCCTGCCAGGCGGCGTCGCGGATCTGCTCCTGCTGGTCGGCGCTGCTGGTGCCGGAGGTAAGTTCATTGATGGTGGTGTAACGGTTGATCTCGTCCTGGAAATCAGAATAAGAGACGGTATTGCCGTTGATTTTGCCCACATCGTACTTGGAAGACATGTTGTTGAATGCCTGTACCAAGTCGTCCGGGCTTACAATAAAGGAGAGCAGGCCGAGCGCGATAATAATCGACGCAGCCACTCCGAATTTGGTGCGAATTTTATCAAGAACCGCCATTGTTTATGGTTTTTTAATTATTATTCAAATCCTTCAAAACACTTTTGGGGTGCGAAGATAGTAATTTTCCGTCAAATCAACACCATTTTTTTGACAGATACGCATTTATCCGGCCTATTTTCTCAATAACGGGCCTATGAAATTGGCGGAATCGATGCGGACTTCCGTGGAATCCTGCACCACTACCCCATAGCTGTTGAAAGGACGCATGATCGTGGACCGGGTCACCTTTTCATCCGTGCGCATGCCGTATCCCTGGATGAAACCCGAAGGAGAATACATCCGCACGTAGCAGTCCGTATAAATCTCTCCCTTCGTCCGGTCCCAGTAGATCGTATCCGTCTCCATGGTCTCATCCTTCAGGACATTGCGCATGATGACGTTCCCGAAAGCCTTCCATATCTCGTTGCCGCTCTTCTTGTATTTTTCGTGCGCGGCGTTCTCGGAATGGATCTCCGACTGGAGTTCCCCCTGTTCCGTATAGCCGTACACGTCCAGGCCCTGCGGAAACAGTTCATAACTCATGCTGTCCGTGTCATAACGCTCCATGACCGGGGCTTCCACGCGCATGTCCAGCCGGCCCGAGGTCGTCTGGAGGATGTACATGCTATCCACAACCTGCAGCGGGGTGACGGACAGGTCCAGCCGCTCCGCTTCCGAAAGCTTGGCTTTGCAGGAATAAACGATGAAAGCAACCGCCGCAGCGGTTGCCATCATCGATAAAGAATTTTTCAGTCTTGCCAAAACGGAAGATTACTTGTTGGTTCTGACCGTGGTGGTAGCGGACATGCCGCCGCAGGAGACCGTGTAGGACTGGCCGTTGGTCAGGTCATACATGAAGGCGTCAGCCGTGTTCGGATAGTAGGCGCTGTACATGCCGATGGCCTTGCGGCAGTCGTCGGCGAGGCTCTCGTCGGCGTTCATCGCACGCTGCATGTAATCCGTAGCCACCCAATACTTGGCCCTTCTCTGGATTTCGTCGCCGCCGCAGGAAGCCTGGGCCCAGGCGTTGGCGATGATCTGGTAGGACTTGCCGGCATAGCTCGCGTCGAGGGATGCAGCCTTGTTGGCGGCGGCGACAGCCTTGCTGCCCATGTTGTTGCGGATGCAGAAGCTGGCGTACTCGTAGTTGTACTTCGCGGCGGTTGCGGCATCCAGGCCTTCACCGTTGATAGCCTCTTCCATGTAAGCGGCAGCCTCCTCGTTGTTTTCCTTGGCGGCGTTCAGGCGGAACAGGAAGTAAGCGCTCTGGGCGGACGGCTGGATCTTGTGCATCGTCGTAGCGGCGCGCAGGAACAGGTCGTTGTTGGTGCAGTCGTCGGTTGAGTTCATCATCTTGACGATGTTCGTCGCAAGGTCGAGGTCGTTCGGGTTAGCCTCATAGCGCGGGGTGAAGAGGGCGATGAGGTTGTCGCAGCTGGCCACCTTGCTGGTGATGAAGAGGCCTTCCATGTCGGCACGGGCGCGGTCGTTGGCTTCCTTCTCGGTGTCGTTCGCCGGGGTCGCGGAATTGACGAGGTTGATGTTACGCTGGTAGGTGTTGATGACCTGCTCGGCGTCGAGTTCGCCTTCCTGGTAGAGGGCGATCGCGGTGTTCAGGTTGAAGAGCAGGATGCTGGCCTTGGTCTCTTCCTGGTTGAGCGCGATGATCTCGTTCAGACCCTTGTAGAGGCTGGAATTGTCATCCTTGATGAAGTTGTTCATGTCCGTTCCCTTGTTGTTGCGGGAGGTGACGGCATAGTTCGGATAATACTCCGCACGGACGTCATGAAGGGTCATGAGCGTATCGATCAGGGCCTTGCGGTATTCGGTGTTCTTCGCGTTCTTGTTGATGAGCTGGCGGATCATCGTGGTACCGTCAATCAGCATGTTCTGGTTGGCGGTAGGAGGGCAGAGTTTGTAAGCCTGCCTCCAGTTCGGAAGCGCGGAGTCATAATTCTTCTGCTTGTAGTACTCCTTGTAATAAGAGAGGTACTTGATGCATTCAGCGCTGTCGGCACCGTACTTGCCCTGAGCGGATGCAACGTTGGTTCCCAGAACCATCATGATCGCCGTAAAGACGAAAAGCGTAATCTTTTTCATAAGTCTATCCTGTGTTTTTTTTTAAAATTCTAATCAAACTGTATCTTTCTGAACCAGATGTCATGGAGGTTGAATCCGATGACGAACTTGGCATACCGTTCACGTGTCATGTTCCCGGTCGAACTTCCCTTCTGCCCGAGGTCCACTCCGATGGAGAGACCGTTATACAACCGGAATACGGGAAGTGTTACTCCAAAAGTCACGCCAATCGCGCCGACCGTATTCCCATCCAGCTTGTAATAGGCCTGATCATAGTAAATTCCGCCCCTGTAAGTACACCTGCGGAGATAGTAACGCGCGTCGTTGATATTCGGGATCATTTCGAATCCGGCGCGGATCGACTGGGATTTTGCAGCAGAGAACTTCGCCGTGCCGATGTTTGCGAAACCGGTCGCCGTGTCCATGCCGGTCCCGGTCCAGTCGGAACGCAGGTAATTGACCTCGACCATCCAGTTCTGGCCCTTCCTCAGCGCGACGCCCACGCCGATCTCGTCGGCGATGCGGACCTGCTTTCCATTCGTTACATTGTATCCGATCGTATCCCGGATCGAAGAGATGGTCGCGAAATTGTAATCGGTCACCTCTCCCTTCAGGCAGGTTCCCAGCCGGTAGGTCGCTCCGGCGGTCAGCCGGAGGCCGCCCGACAGGGGCTGGTCCCACTGGACGCCGAATTTACCGGAGAAACCGTTCAGATGCATCGAATAGCCGTTCGAGAAATTGCGGAACGTCGTGTTGGAATTGACACGCTGGGAGGCTTTTTCAATGCTGCCGAAATAATAAAGCCCCTGGGCACCGACGGCCAGACGGCCGAACTGCGCGCCCACGCCGAGGGTCAGCTGGTAAATGCTGCCCGTTCCCATGGCCGAGGAGGTCCAGATGCCGTTCTCATCGATATCCGTATGGGAGAACTTGTATCCGACGTCGCTGAAAGAGGACAGTCCCACCGAAAAAGCGGATTTCCGCCAGATCGGGAAACTGACGGCCATATTGGAAATGTTGAACGTGTTGTTGGCGGAAGTGATGTCGCCCTGCCGGAACAGCTTGTTCTGGGATTCCAGGGTCATGTCCGCCATGAAGGAGAGGGTATCGCGTGCCGTCACGGCGGCAGGATTCACCATGTTGAGATAGCGGTTGTAGCGGGTGGCGATGCCGACTCCGCCCATGCCGCGGGAGAACGAACCGCCCTGCATCGTCAAATCCCCGATTCCATAGACGGAATACGGTGAAAAAGCCCCGTACGCGCTTTCCTGGGCATGTAAAGACATGCCGGACAGCACCGCCAGGACGGCAGAGAGGACGATCTTACTGATTCTTGACATATTCGTCAGCAATTAATGCAAGGCCCATAAGGACCAGGTTACAAACTACAAATATCGAGTTTTTCATCCGTTTTGCAAAATAAATCGCATCTCCGCCCGTAAAGACGACGATGTTTTCCGGATACAACCCGATATATCCCTCTATTTCAAACATTATGCCCGAAACCACACCCGATGTCATCGATTCCTTGAAACTGTGTCCCGTCAGCGGGGTTTCTTCCGGCGTATCCACCAGCGGAAGGGTCCGGGAATACCGGTTGAGCGCCTTGAATCGGGTCCGGCATCCGAGGGATATGTTGCCGCCCGCATAGGTGCCGTCCGGCTCCGTCATGTCGACCGTCAGGGTCGTTCCGAAATCCACCACCGTGCAGCCCCGTCCCCGGAACAGGTAACGGGCGGCCAGCAGGGAAGCGGCGCGGTCATAGGTCAGGTAAGCCGGCAGGCCTTTCGCTTCCAGCAGTTCCGGATGGGCGCTGTCCAGCACCATCAGGTGCCGGCACAAACCTTTCAGCCGGTCCTGCTCCTCCGCGGAAACCGCGTAGACGGAAGCCAGCACCAGTACTTCCGGTTTTTTCTTGCCGAGCAGGGAGACGATGAAATCCATCACCTTCTCTCCCTGGTAGCGGAACGTCTTCCCCAAGGTCATTCCGTCCGTCCAGGAAGCCTTGACGGCGGTATTGCCTATGTCGATGATCAGATTGGCCATGTGCTTACGGATCGTGCAGCCCGCAAAAATAAGGATTTTCTACAACTTCTTCAACACTTCCAGCGCTTTCCCCGTCGAATCGATGTTCCTGGAGATGACCCGCAGCCGCTGATCCTTGTTCTTGAGTTCGAACCAGCGTTCGTTCTTGCTGACGCTTTCCAGCACCTGGCTGAATGTCTTGCTCCGGTAATAGGCGGACATCGGGTTGGCGATGAAGAAGGCGATCATGATGCCGTTCTTGATGATGATCTTCTCGAAACCGAGTTTTTCTCCCAGATGCCGGATCCGCACGATGTCGAACAGGCTGCGGAGTTCGTCCGGCATCTTGCCGAAGCGGTCTTCCAGTTTTTCGGCGTAGCGGTCCAGTTCCTTGTCTTTCCGGATTGAATCCAGTTCCTTGTAGATCCGCATCTTTTCCGCCGTGATGTCGATGTACGCGTCCGGAATCAGGGCAACCTGGTCCGTTTCGATGGTGCAGTCTTCCACATAGGAATCCTTCACGTTCTTGGAAGAAAGACCCGTCTCCATCCCCAGTTCTTCCATTGCCTCCGCAAGGATTTTCTGGTAGGTTTCATAGCCCATGTCCGCGATGAATCCGCTCTGTTCGGCACCGAGCAGGTTGCCGGCGCCGCGGATGTCCAGGTCCTGCATCGCAATGTTGAATCCGCTGCCCAGGTCGGAGAATTCCTCAATGGCCTTGAGCCGGCGCCGCGCCTCTTCCGTCAGGGTGGTCAGCGGCGGAACAATCAGGTAACAGAAAGCCTTCCGGTTGGACCGTCCGACCCGGCCGCGCAACTGGTGCAGGTCGCTCAGGCCGAAGTTCTGCGCCTGGTTGATGATGATCGTATTGGCATTGGGAATGTCCAGTCCGTTCTCGATCAGGGTCGTGCAAAGGAGCATGTCATAATCTCCCTGCATGAAATCCAGCATCTTATTTTCCAGTTCTTTTGCTTCCATCTGTCCGTGCGCTACGCAGATTTTCATGTCGGGCACCAGCCGGAGGAGAATGTCGCGGATAGACGGCAGTTCTTCGATTTTGTTGTGGAGGAAAAAGATTTGTCCGCCCCGGTTCAATTCATAATTGAGGATGCCGCGGATTTCCTCCTCGTCAAAGAGGATGATTTCCGTCTGGACCGGAATCCGGTTCGGCGGCGGCGTACTGATGATGCTCAGGTCCCGCGCACCCAGCAGGGAAAACTGCAGGGTTCTCGGAATCGGCGTCGCCGTCAGGGTCAGGGTATCGACGGACATCTTCATCTGGCGGAGTTTTTCCTTGGCCCCGACACCGAATTTCTGTTCCTCGTCGATGATCAGCAGGCCCAGATCCTTGAACTCGAATTCCTTGCCAAGTATCTTGTGCGTTCCGATCACGATGTCGATCCGTCCGTCTTTCAGCCGTTCCTTGATATCCTTCAATTCCTTGGCCGTCCGCAGGCGGCTGACGTACTCGATGTTGCACGGAAGGTTTTTCAGACGGCTTTCAAAGGTCTTGAAATGCTGGAGCGCCAGGATGGTCGTCGGCACCATTACCGCTACCTGTTTGGAATCGCAGACGGCCTTGAAGGCTGCCCGTACGGCGATTTCCGTCTTGCCGAAACCTACGTCCCCGCAGATCAGGCGGTCCATCGGACTGCGGTCTTCCATGTCCCGCTTGACCGCTTCGGTCGCACTCTGCTGGTCCGGCGTGTCCTCGTACATGAAAGAAGATTCCAATTCTTCCTGAAGATACGTGTCGGCGGCAAAGGCATGTCCCGGCGCCGCCTTCCGCTTGGCATACAGCTGGATCAGTTCCTTGGCGATGTCCTTGACCTTGGATTTGGCATTGGCTTTCAGGGTCTGCCAGGTCTTGGATCCCAGTTTATTGATTTTCGGCGGCAGGGAATCCTTGGATTTATACCGGCTGATCTTGTGCAGGGAATGCACGGACACGAAAACGACGTCGCCGTCCTTGTACTGAAGTTTGACCACTTCATGGATCCTTCCCTTGTCATCCCGCATCCGGACCAGACCGCCGAACACCCCCACGCCATGGTCGATATGGACGATGTAATCGCCGATATTGAATGCACTCAGGTCATTCAGGGTCAACTGCTCCGTCTTCTCCACGGTCCGCCGCATGGACACCCGGTGGAAACGGTCGAAAATCTCATGGTCCGAATAGCAGCAGATTTTGTCATCGTTGTCGATGAACCCGGCATGGACATTCTTGCCGGCCACAAACTCGGGAAGAATGCCTTCATTCTGGGAAAGAATGCTGCGGAGGCGGTCCAGCTGGGACTGCTTTTCGCCGTAAATGAATACCTTGTAGTTGTTTTCCGTTTTTGTACGGATGTCGGCGGACAACAATTCGAAATTCTTGTTGAACACCGGCTGCGGGGCAATATGGAAATAAACCTGTTCCACGTCCGCAGAAGAAATCGGCACCTCCAGGAAGACTTTCCTGCGGCCCGACAGGGCCGCGAAAAAATCCTTTTCCTTGTACATGTCGGAAGAATCATACCATACGGTCGTATTTTCGGGAAGAATGTCCGTCAGCGGCGTTTCCGTCCCTTCGCCCGACACGATGTCCGGATAAATCTCAACACTTTCCCTGGTTTCCTTGGAAAGTTGGGTATTGCAGTCGAAAACATGAATTTTCTCCACCTCGTTGCCAAAGAAGGAAATCCGGAACGGGTCATTGAAGGAATAGGAAAAGATATCTACGATGGATCCCCGGATGGCATATTGTCCGGGAGCGGAAACGAAGTCTACCCGTTCGAATCCCTGTCCGGCCAGGATTTCCTTGATATGGTCATGGCTCAGGTCTTCTCCGACACGCACCGCCAGCACGGATTCCCGGATCTTTCCGCCCTCCATGATCCTTTCTTCCAGCGCTTCCGGATAGGAAACGATGACCAGCAGATCTTTTCCCGCTTCCAAGATCTTTCCGATGGCAGCGGTCCTTTGGACCGCCAGGGAAGATTTGTAATTGCTCCGCTCCACATTCCGGCCGGAATGCGGCAGGTAAAAGATCCGGTCCCCGTCGATCAGATGGTAAAGGTCCGCTGCACAGTATTCTGCCGTTTCCTGTGTCGGAAGCACGACAAGATGGGTTCCTTCCGTGGCCAGCTGGGATAAAACAAACCATCTGGCGGAAAGGAACAGGCCGTTGCAGTACGATTCCTGATGCTGCCGGATGCTGCTTCCCAGCAGCGCGACAGACTTCGAACTTATTAACATTTTATCGCATTTTTATGTTCATAACCTGTGGATAACCCTGTTGAAAACCGCGGAAAACTTTTTCTTTTCCTACCCTTGCATTTATGGATATAATTCAGAAAGCAGGATCCGTCCGGAAAATCAAAATGATTTTTTCACTTTCTTTCAGCCTTTTTTCAAAGAAGGAATCAACAAGTCATAAACAATACAATCACTTGAATATCAGGCATGAAAAAGAAGTTATCAACATATTAACAGCAAAATAAAAAACACCAGATATCTATAAAAATATCTATATTTGTATTATTAAATTTGCTTGCGATGACCTCTGGCGATTTCAACCCGTACACCCAAAGCGCGGACAAAGATAAGGATTTAGACGGAATTATCCGGCCACAGGAGCTGGAAGATTTTACCGGACAGTCGAAAATCATCTCCAACCTGAAGATATTCATCCAGGCGGCAAAACTGCGCGGGGAATCGCTGGACCATGTCCTTTTTCACGGCCCTCCCGGCCTCGGAAAGACCACCCTGGCCCATATTATCGCCAACGAACTCGGTGTCGGCATGAAGGTAACCTCGGGTCCCGTGCTGGACAAGCCGGGTGACCTGGCGGGCTTGCTCACTTCCCTGGAAACCGGCGACGTGCTTTTCATCGACGAGATCCACCGCCTCTCCCCGGAAGTGGAAGAATACCTGTATTCCGCGATGGAGGACTATGTCATCGATATCATGATCGACAAGGGGCCGGGCGCCCGCTCCGTCCGCATCTCCCTCAATCCCTTCACCCTGGTCGGCGCAACGACCCGCAGCGGCCTGCTCACGGCACCGCTCCGGGCCCGTTTCGGCATCACCTTCGCCCTCGAATACTATGATACGAAGGACCTGATCCGGATCATCCGGCGCAGCGCTTCCATCCTTAAGGTGGAAATAGAAGAGCGGGCGGCGACCGAGATCGCCTTGCGCAGCCGCGGTACGCCGCGTATCGCCAACGCCTTGCTGAAACGGGTGCGGGATTTCGCCCAGGTCATGGGAGACGGGCACATCGACATCAAGATCGCCCAGTATGCCCTGGATGCACTGAACATCGACAAGCGCGGTCTGGACCAGATCGACAACAAGATTCTCCATACGATCATCACGAAATTCAAGGGTGGTCCCGTCGGTGTGGGAACGATCGCCACAGCTGTTGGTGAAGATACCGGAACGCTGGAGGAGGTCTATGAGCCGTTCCTGATCAAGGAAGGTTTCATCCAGCGGACACCGCGCGGCCGGGTTGCGACGGAGATGGCTTACCGCCACCTCGGATTGGAGAAATACATGACGAAAGGAAGCGTGTTCGACGATCCGGAAATCATTGAAAACAATCTTTTTTAACGTATACATATGAAAAGATTTCTGATCCTGCTGGGACTTCTGCTCGCTGTCCCGTCCTTTGCCTGTACCTCTGTCATTATCTCCGGCAAGGCATCTGGCACCGGAGCGCCGGTCATGTTCAAGCACCGGGATTCTTCCGCCCATCTGGACAACCGGATGGAATGGTTCCACGGGGAACGTTATCTTTTCATCGGCCTCGTCAATGCCGAATCTGCCGGCGGCGAAGTATGGGGAGGAACGAACCAGGCCGGATTCAGTATCATGAATACGGCTACGTATGACCTGAAAGATGACGATGTACCGGTATCCGAGATGGACCAGGAAGGGAAACTGATGTACCGTGCCCTGGAGATCTGCGCGACGGTGGAAGATTTCGAAAGGTTTCTGGATACCCTGTCCAGGCCGATGCATGTAGAAGCCAATTTCGGCGTGATCGATGCCAGCGGCGGTGCCGCCTATTATGAAGTGAATAACTTCAAGTGGGTGAAATTCGATGTCAATGCCGATCCTGCCGGCTACCGGGTCGTAACGAATTTTACGCAGACAGGCCGCAAAGAAGACCGGAAAGGAGAGGACCGGTACCTGGAAGCGCGCGGAATCATGGCAAGGATGATCCTTCCGGACGGCAGCCTGGCTTTCCGGCAGAAAGGAACGTCTTGGCATAAGGAGTTGATGAACGGGATCTCTCGGAGCGGAAAACCCATCCTGCGGGATGTTACTTCTTCTACCATCATTTTCGAAGGGGTCCGTCCGGGGTCGGATCCGGGTCATACGGTCATGTGGGCTTCCGTGGGGTATCCCACATCGACTGCGTATGTGCCCATGATGGTCATGGAAAGCGACCATCTTCCGTCCATTGTAAAGAAAAATGCAGCTTCCGATCATTGTATTACCTGCGATATCGGATTGCAACTGAAGGAAAAGGATGTGATGAAGGAAGTATTGAAAACGGAAAGATACATCGACGTCCGTTTCGGCCGGCTGTTTGAAAAATGGCAGGAAGGAAAACTGTCCGACGGGGACTTCCGGGCTTCCTACGACCGCCTGATGGATAAATACAGTAAAATTTATCAGAAGAATTTCAATAAATATGTAAGATAAGGGGGTTGTCTGATTGCAGTTTTGCTTAAAAATGATTAAAATTGCGGACAATTTGGATTATTGTACAATCTTCATAACAACTATACAATGGCCGATAAATTAATCTCCAAGATTCCTGACGGACCTTTGGCTGAAAAATGGACCAAAAGAAAGTCAGAAATTCGTCTTGTCAGTCCTAACAACAAGAGGAAACTCGAAATCATCGTAGTCGGTACCGGTCTGGGCGGCGCATCCGCAGCTGCTTCCCTCGGCGAACTCGGCTACAATGTCAAGATTTTCTGCATCAGCGATTCTCCGCGCCGTGCTCACTCCATTGCTGCTCAGGGCGGTATCAACGCTGCAAAGAACTACCAGAACGACAATGACTCCGTCTACCGTCTGTTCTATGACACCATCAAGGGTGGCGACTATCGTTCCCGCGAAGCCAATGTCTACCGTCTGGCAGAAGTCAGTGCGGCCATCATTGACCAGTGCGTGGCCCAGGGTATTCCGTTCGCCCGTGAATACGGCGGTTACCTGGCCAACCGTTCCTTCGGCGGCGTGCAGGTAAGCCGTACCTTCTATGCCCGCGGACAAACCGGTCAGCAGCTCCTCCTGGGTGCCTATGCTTCCCTGAACAAGGAAATTGCCGCCGGTACCGTGAAGAGCTATCCGCGCCATGAAATGCTCGACCTCGTCGTCATCAACGGTCAGGCCAAGGGTATCATCGCCCGCAACCTGGTGACCGGTGAACTCGAGCGCTTCGGTGCCCATGCCGTCGTCATCGCGACCGGCGGTTATGGCAACACCTACTTCCTGTCGACCAACGCCATGAATTCCAACGGTTCCGCCGCATGGCAGTGCTACAAGAAAGGTGCGTTCTTCGCCAATCCTTGCTTCGCACAGATCCACCCGACCTGTATTCCGGTCCACGGTGAGCAGCAGTGCAAGCTGACCCTGATGTCCGAATCCCTGCGTAACGACGGTCGTATCTGGGTTCCGAAGAAGATGGAAGATGTCATGAAACTCCGCAAGCATGAGATCAAGGCATCCCAGATTCCGGAAGAAGACCGCGATTACTATCTCGAGCGCCGGTATCCGGCCTTCGGTAACCTGGTTCCGCGTGACGTGGCTTCCCGTGCCGCGAAGGAGCGCTGCGATGCCGGTTTCGGTGTCAATGAGACCGGTCTTGCCGTCTATCTCGACTTTGCTGACGCCATCAAGCGCCTGGGTCACCAGCGCGTTGCCGAGCGTTATGGCAACCTCTTCGAAATGTATGAGAAGATCACCGCTTCCTCTCCTTGGGAGGAACCGATGATGATTTATCCTGCCATTCACTATACCATGGGCGGTATCTGGGTAGACTATGATCTCCAGACCACCATCCCGGGTCTCTACGCCATTGGTGAAGCCAACTTCTCCGACCATGGCGGCAACCGTCTCGGCGCTTCTGCCCTCATGCAGGGTCTGGCCGACGGTTATTTCATCCTGCCTGTCACCATCGGTGATTACCTGTCCAACAAGTTTGCCGAGCCGAAGACCGACACCAACGCCCCTGAATTCGAAGAGGCGCAGAAGAAGGTCCAGGAGCGTATCGACAAACTCTTCGCCATCAAGGGCAAGCGGACGGTAGACTCCATGCACAAGGAACTCGGCCATATCATGTGGAACTACGTCGGCATGGCCCGTAACGATGCCGGCCTGCGCAAAGCCATCAAGGAAATCCAGGAACTCAAGAAGGAATTCTGGGTGAATGTTTATGTACCGGGCAACCAGTACGAATTCAACCAGGAACTGGAGAAAGCCCTCCGTCTGGCCGACTTCTTCGAAATCGGCGAGCTGATGGCCCGCGACGCCCTGAACCGTACCGAATCCTGCGGCGGCCACTTCCGTGAGGAAAGCCAGACGCCGGAAGGTGAGGCCCAGCGCGACGACAAGAACTTCATGTATGTTGCCGCTTGGGAATACAAGGGCGAAGGCGTCGAGCCTGAACTCCACAAGGAGCCGCTCAAGTATGAGTTTATCGAGGTGAAAACGAGAAATTACAAAGAATAAGCGAGATGGAATTCAATCTTAAGATATGGCGTCAGAAGAACGCCAAGAGCCAGGGACATTTCGAAACCTACCATATCTCTGGTATTGAAGAGGATGCCTCCTTCCTCGAGATGCTCGATATCCTCAATGAGCAGCTGATCCGGGAAGGCATGGATCCTGTTGCAGTCGACAAGGGCTGCAAGAGCAGCGGTCCGGTCTCCTTCGATCATGACTGCCGTGAAGGTATCTGCGGAGCCTGCTCCCTGTATATCGACGGCCGCGCCCATGGTCCGGACGACCATGTGACGACCTGCCAGTTGTTCATGCGTCATTTCAAAGACGGCGCTACGATTACGGTTGAACCTTGGAGAAGCTCCGGTTTCCCGGTGATCAAGGACCTGGTCGTCGACCGTACGGCCTTTGACAAGATCCTCCAGGCTGGTGGTTTCATTTCGGTTCGTACCGGTGCCGCCCAGGATGCCAACAACATCCTGATCCCGCATGACAATGCAGAAAAGAGCATGGATGCCGCTGCCTGCGTCGGTTGCGGTGCCTGCGTAGCTACCTGTAAGAACGGTTCCGCCATGCTGTTCGTGGCTGCCCGTGTCAGCTCCCTCGCCCTTCTTCCGCAGGGCCGTCCGGAGGCTGCCCGCCGCGCCCGTGCGATGGTTGCCAAGATGGATGAACTCGGCTTCGGTAACTGCACCAACACCCGTGCCTGCGAGATGGAGTGCCCGAAGGGTATTTCCGTGGATCATATCGCCCGTCTGAACCGTGAATTCCTGAAGGCCAAATTCCGTCAGTAATTCATTGGTACAATACTATAAAGATCTCCGGTCCAGGAAGGATCGGAGATCTTTTGTTTTATGGGGTGTTTACCAGAGGAAGTTGTTGAACGGATATCTTCCTGCATGGATTTCGGCAACCATCTTGTAGATATCGTTCCGCAGTTTCTGTATTCCTACCTTTTCCTTGGCCGAAATGAAGATACATGGCATTTTTTCTTCCGCTATCCAGCTGTTTTTCAACTCTTCCAGCGTCCTGTTGGCCTTGGTTTTCGGTTCCAGGCTGAATTCGTCATACTCCTCGTACCGGTACGCATCGATCTTGTTGAAGACGACGTAGACCGGCTTGTTGGAAGCCCCGATTTCCTTCAGGGTACGCTCCACAATCTCCATCTGCTCCTCAAAATCCGGGGCGGAAATATCGACGACATGGACAAGGATATCCGCTTCCCGCACCTCATCCAGGGTACTCTTGAATGCCTCGATCAGCTGCGTGGGCAGTTTGCGGATAAAACCGACGGTATCGCTCAGCAGGAAAGGAACATTTTCGATGACTACTTTCCGGACGGTCGTATCCAGCGTGGCGAATAGTTTGTTCTCCGCAAAAACGTCAGATTTGGCCAGTAAGTTCATCAAAGTGCTTTTCCCTACGTTGGTATACCCGACGAGCGCCAAACGCACCAGAGAGCCTCTATTGCCCCGCTGCGTGGCCATTTGCTTGTCGACTTTCTTTAGCTGTTCCTTCAGGCGCGTAATCCGCTCCTTGACGATACGCCGGTCGATTTCAATCTGGGTTTCACCCATACCGCCTCGGGTGCCGACGCCGCCTCTCTGCCGCTCCAGGTGGGTCCACATGCCGGCCAGTCTGGGCAGCATGTAGTTGTAGCGGGCCAGTTCCACCTGCATCTTCGCATAAGAGGTTTTTGCCCGTTGGGCGAAGATTTCCAGGATCAGGCTGGTGCGGTCGATGACGGCCGTTTTTTTGACGACCTTTTCGATGTTGCGCTGTTGGATACCGGTCAGTTCATCGTCGAAAATGACATAGTTGATTTCATGATCTTCGCAATACTGAGCCACCTCCTGCAGTTTTCCGCTGCGGATATAAGTGGAACTTTCCGGTTTATCCAGCCGCTGGACAAATTTCTTGTCACCTACAACCCCCGCCGTCTCGGCGAGAAATTGCAGTTCATCCAGGTATTCATTAACTTTCCGTTCGTCTTCACCGCCTTTGATGATGCCGACGAATACGGCTGTTTCCTGTTTTTTTTCTTCCAATCCTTTGTTTTCCATATGTTTGTTCTGACCAAAAAAAGGCTGGCCTTAACGGTCAGCCTTATCAGTTGCTTCCTTTTCCTTATCGGAGCTGGAAGATAACCGGGAAGGTGTAGGTAACCTTCACGGCGCGGTCTCTCTGTTTGCCCGGCTTCCACTTCGGAGAGCTCGAAACAACGCGGACAGCTTCCTTGTCGAGGGAAGAGTCAACACCACGGAGGACCTTGACATTCGATACGGTACCGTCAGCGTTCACAGTGAACTGAAGTGTTACACGTCCCTGAACACCGTTTTCCTTTGCGATTTCCGGATAAACGAGTTTGGAGTTGACCCACTTGGAGAACTCGTTTGCATCACCGCCGTTGAAAGAAGGTTTCTCTTCAACGAGCTGGAACGGAATCGCCTCTTCTTCGACCACCTCTTCCTGGACTTCTTCGACGTAGTCCATGATTTCGACACCCATGTTGGCGTCATCTTCGAGGTTCATGAAGGTATCGTCGTCGAGTTTGATGTCATCTTCGACGATATCGATCTGGTCGGAGAGAACCGGAATCTTCGGAGCGGCCTCCGGCGGCGGGGGAGTGGATTCCGTAATAGGAACCATTTCGTCTTCGATGACGACGGCAGTCTCCGCTTCCAGGGTAGAGGTTTTTTTCTCCTTGCTGGTGTATTCGAATGCGCCCCAAACGAGCAGCAATGCGAGCACCATACCGATTTCGGTAAAGATCAGCCTCTTGTTTTCAAGATTGGCTTTCGCTGATTTCTTAACTTCCATATCAAAGTCGTTGTTTGTCGGTTTGCGGCGTAAAGTTAGAAATAATTATTTTTATTTCAAATTTTTCTATTTATTAGTTGTAGATTTGCAGAAATTTTCGAGACATGGTCCGCTATTTTTTTGAAGATACCCCTTTCCAGTTCAAGCCGAAGCGCCTTACTTCCTCCTGGCTCAAGATGGTTGCGGAAAGTGAAATCCGTAAGTTGGGAGATATTAACGTCATTTTCTGTTCGGACAATTATATTCTGGATATCAACCAGAAATATCTCCAGCACGATTACTTTACCGACATCATTACCTTTGATTATTGCGAGGGTAACAAATTATCAGGGGATCTTTTCATCAGCGTCGACTCCGTCCGGGAGAATTCCATTTATTATCATACTGCGTTCGAAGACGAACTCAACCGGGTCATTGTCCATGGTCTTCTGCACCTGATCGGATATGATGATCATACGGAGGAAGATATCGCGCAGATGCGTTCCAAGGAAAATTATTATCTGGAACTTCGCAAATCCCTGCTGTAAGGATGGAACGCAGGTATGATATCATCGTCGTCGGCGGGGGACATGCCGGATGCGAAGCGGCCATGGCTGCCGCCAACCTCGGATCGTCCGTCCTGCTGGTATCCATGGATCTGACCGGATTTGCCAAGATGTCTTGCAACCCCGCTGTCGGCGGAATTGCAAAAGGGCAGATCGTCCGGGAGATTGATGCTCTCGGCGGATACACCGGAATCGTGACGGACCTGTCTACCCTCCAGTTCCGGATGCTGAATCGCTCGAAAGGACCGGCGATGTGGAGTCCTCGCGCGCAATGCGATAAATCCCTGTTTTCCGCTACCTGGCGTTCTGTACTCGAAAGGAATTGTAAATTAGATATTTACGCTGATATTACGGAAAAATTCCTCTTTGAGAATTCAAAAATTTGCGGCGTGTGTACGAGAACCGGTGCAATTTTTTACTCTCAAGCAGTTATTTTGACCGCCGGAACCTTCCTGGGCGGGAAACTTTTTATCGGCCGGACTGTCTTCGAAGGAGGTCGGATCGGTGAGATGTCATCTTACGGTTTGACCGAGCAACTCGCATCTCTCGGCATTACGACCGCCCGCATGAAGACGGGAACTCCGCCGCGGATCGATATCCGTTCTATTGATACTTCCGTCGCGCTTCTTCAAAAAGGGGATGAAGAACCCGCCAAGTTTTCTTTCCTGCCTTATCTTTCCCCGATCCAGGCAGGCAGTCCCCAGATGCCCTGCTATATCTACCATACCAATGAGCAGGTCCATGATATTTTGCGGAGCGGCTTCAAGGACTCTCCGCTTTTCTCCGGACTGATTCATGGAAAGGGTCCCCGGTATTGTCCCAGCATTGAAGACAAACTCCGGACCTTTGCTGACAAGGATTCCCATCAGTTGTTCCTGGAACCGGAGGGGCGTGGAACCTATGAGTATTATCTCCAGGGTTTTTCCTCCTCTCTGCCGCTTGATATCCAGGTACGTGCCATGAAAGCCATTCCCGGTTTCGAAAATGTAAAGATTTTTAAACCTGCTTATGCGGTTGAATATGATTACTTTGACCCTGTTTTACTTAAAGTGACACTTGAGTCTAAAGTCGTCGAAAACCTGTATCTTGCCGGTCAAGTAAATGGAACGACGGGATATGAAGAAGCTGCAGCACAGGGTTTGATGGCCGGTATTAATGCTCATTTGAAGATTCATGATCAGGATCCCTTCATCTTGCATCGTGATGAAGCTTATATCGGCGTCCTCATCGATGACCTGATCACGAAAGGGGTGGATGAGCCGTACCGTATGTTTACTTCCCGGGCGGAGTATCGGATCCTTCTGCGGCAAGACAATGCGGATTTCCGCCTGACGGAGCGTTCGTATCAAATCGGCCTTGCAGATGGTTACAGACGCGATTTCACGCTTAAGAAATATGAAGATATCGAGAAATTGGACCGGATGTCTTCAGAAGTAAATTTCCGTGCGGACCAGTTGAACGGGTATCTGGAATCCATCGGATCGACGCCGCTGACGGACTCGAAGCGGATTGCTGATTTGGTCTCCCGTCCGGAGACTTCCTTCGTTTCCATGTTTGATTATGTTCCACGTGGAACAAAACTACAGTATTCCGTGGATCATTTGGCTCCGATTCAGGTTGCTCATGTTTCTTCTTCTATCGATAATCCGGTCGTCCGATTTACTTCGTTCGATGCGTCTTCGCCGTATGATACGGCTGTGATGTATGGATACGGAAAAGACGCGATAGACGATGCAGAAATTGCAATCAAGTATCAAGGATACATAGACCGTGAACTATCGCTGGCAGAGAAGATTACCCGGCTGGATGATTTGAAGATCCCTGTGGATTTTGATTTCGAGCGTGTATCGGGTCTGTCCATTGAATGCAGGCAGAAACTCAAGCGCTACGCTCCTTCTACCATCGGGCAGGCATCCCGTATTTCCGGCGTTTCTCCTTCTGATATTTCTGTTCTGCTGGTGTATTTCCATCGATAAATTGTTCCACATGGAACATTATAATAGCCCCGTCTGCTGTATTTGTACAGGCGGGGCTTCTTATCGATGCTGCGTTTGCTATAGTTTTTTCAGGGCTTCCTTGATTAATTCTTCGATTCGGATGGACGGATTCTTCTTCAAGATCGCGGGCAGCACTTTGTTGATGTTGGGTTTGGTGAACCCCAACATGACCAGGGCTGTCGTCGCCTCCTGTACGAGGGCGTCGTCGTTTCCACCCAGTATCGGCAGGCTGCTATCCGTTCCGCCGCCTTTGACAATCTTATCTTTCAGGTCGATGATGACGCGCTGTGCGCTCTTTAATCCAATGCCCTTGACGCTCTTGATCCGGGCTACGTCTTCCGCCAGGATGGCCTGCCGGATTTCTTCGTCTGTCAAGGAGGACAGCATCATACGCGCTGTTCCGACACCGATGCCGGATACGCTGATCAGCAGTTTAAACAGTTCCCGCTCGTCTTTCGTGGCGAATCCATAAAACTGTTCATCGTCTTCGCGCAGGTAGTGGTACAGATAGACGGTTGCTTTTTCTTTTCCCTGCAGGGCCTGGAATGTCTGCAGCGAGATCTGGATATCGAATCCGATTCCTCCGCATTCGATGACGGCTTCTGCGGGGGACAATTCGACAAGGGTACCTTTGATATAATCGAACATAATGTCGGAACGGGTTGTTTCTGCAAATATAAGTAGAATAATCCTTCATTCCTGCCACTTAATGCGAGATATTTGCTAAATTTGCCAGTCTGTAAAGACTGTGAACAGAAAGAACATGAACGTACAAGATATTCGAAACCATTTCCCGATCCTGTCCTCCCGGGTATACGGAAAGCCGCTGGTTTATTTCGACAATGCAGCGACCATCCAGCGTCCGGCCGAGGTGGTCGATCGCTGGGTTTCCCTGACCGAATCCTGCAATGCCAACCTCCACCGTGCCGTCCATCATATTGCGGCAGAGGCGACGGAAGCGTACGAGCAGACGCGGGATGCCGTCAAGGACTTTCTCCATGCGGAGGACCGGTCGGAAATCATATTCACTGCCGGTACGACCGCATCCATCAACCTGGTCGCTTTTTCCTTCGGCGAAGCGTTTGTCCATGCCGGCGACGAGATCATCGTATCGGAGGCCGAGCACCATTCCAATATCGTTCCCTGGCAGATGCTTTGTTCCCGCAAGGGCGCCATCCTGAAAGTCCTTCCGGTCGACGAGGATGGATATCTGCAGGTTTCCCAGCTCGACACCTTGATTACAGAGAGGACTAAAATATTGGCTGTCAATCATATATCCAATGTTTTAGGCTTGATCAATCCCATTTCGGAAATCGTACGGATCTGCCATGCCAAAGGCGTTCCTGTCCTGGTCGACGGAGCCCAGGGCGTCGTGCACCAGCCGGTGGACGTCCAGGCGACCGACTGTGATTTTTATGCGTTTTCCGGCCACAAGATGTATGCGGCACCCGGCACGGGTGTCCTGTACGGCAAGCGGAAGTGGCTCGAGAAAATGCCGCCCTACATGGGTGGCGGAGAAATGATCGAAACGGTCCGCTTTACCGGAACGACCTATGCCCGCCTTCCGCAGAAGTTTGAGGCCGGTACACAGAACATGGCGGGTACGCCGACATTGAAAACGGCGATTGAGTTTATCAATCTGCTGAATGATAAGGAATTGATAGCTTCTTCCGAGGCCGTGAAAGCCTATCTGCTGGAGCATCTGATGCAGGATGAACGGATCTGTCTGTACGGCGTTCCACATGGAACGGAAGACAAGATCAGCCTGTTTTCCTTTACCGTCCATGGCGTCCACCATGAGGATCTGGCCTCGATTCTGGACAAGATGGGCATCGCTGTCCGTTCCGGGCAGATGTGCGCCGAACCGCTGATGGACCGTTATGGTGTGACAGGCATGCTCCGGGCATCGCTGGCGCCGTACAACACGATGGAAGAAGCGGAGTATTTCGTACAATGCCTGGACAAGGCCATTCAAATGCTGCAATAATTATGAAATCGCTGCAAGAAGTTGAAAATGAAATCGTCGAGAATTTCTCGCTGTATGACGAGTGGCTCGACAAATATGAATACCTGATCGACCTGGGCAAGAACCTGGAACCCTATCCGGAGGAAAACAAGACCGAGGACCGGCTGATCAAGGGCTGCCAGTCCCGTGTCTGGCTGGATGCCCGCATGGAAGACGGGAAACTGTATTTCTCTGCGGACAGTGACGCCATCATCACGAAAGGCATCATTTCCCTGCTGATCAGCGTCTATTCCGGCCGTACGCCGCAGGAAATCGCGGGTTCCGATTTCTCTTTCATCAGCCGGATCGGCTTGAAGGAGAATCTCTCTCCGACCCGGGCCAACGGTCTGGTATCCATGATAGAAACCATCAAGAAAACAGCATTAGACAATCTGGAATAATGGCTCTGAAGGATTTATTCGGCAAGAAAGAAGAGGAAAAGCCGGTGGAAAAAGAAGAAAAGAAAGAGAAAAGCGTGCTGACCGCCGATGACGTGCAGGCTCTGACGCCGTTGTATTCGGACGTCGTGCTGGCGCTCAAGCAGGTGTATGATCCGGAGATTCCGGTCAACATCTATGACCTGGGCCTGATCTACGAACTGACGATCAACAAGGAGCACGAGGTATACATCGAAATGACTTTCACGGCGCCGAACTGTCCGATGGCGGACGAAGTGCTGGCGGAAGTAAAAAGTAGCGTGGAAGATGTTCCCGGCGTAAAAAGCTGCCACATCGAACTGGTCTTTGAGCCTGTCTGGGACCAGAGCATGCTGTCTGACGAGGCCCGGGTCGACCTGGGACTGGATTAAAGGACATGGAACGGACGCAACTGCATCTGGCCCTCGGCTCGAACCAGGGAGACCGGGAAGCAAACCTCCTTCGGGCGGTAGAAGCGCTCGACAAAGGGCTTGGCGTCCGTCACAGCGCCCTTTCCTCCTTCCGTACCTATCCCGCCTGGGGGTTTGACGGTGCGGCGTTCCTGAACGGAACCGTCCGGTATGAGATTCCGCAGGCCGGGCAGGATCCGCAACTGTTCGCCCTTGCTGTCCTGGATCTGGCGAAGTCCATCGAACGTTCCCTCGGCCGGACGGGAGAAGCCGAAACGGATGCGTCCGGACAACGGGTCTACCATGACCGTCCGATCGACATCGACCTGCTGTTTTACGGGTCGCTCCGCATGGCCACGCCGCGGCTGACGTTGCCCCATAAACTGATGAAAGAGAGAGATTTCGTGATGGAACCGCTGCAACAGACGGCAACCCCGTGGCTCCGCGCGCAGTTTCCCGAAATATTTGACTAACTTTGCACTTCTGGAAATAAAACAAAAACAAAGATACAAATGACACAAGAAGAACTTTTCAAGATCCTGGTCGCACACTGCAAGGAATATGGTTTCATCTTCCCTTCCAGTGAGATTTATGACGGCTTGGCTGCCGTGTATGACTACGGCCAGATGGGCGTCGAACTCAAGAACAACATCAAGCGTTACTGGTGGGAGGCGATGACCCGCCTGAACGAGAACGTCGTCGGCATCGATTCCTGCGTGTTCATGCACCCGAAGACCTGGGTGGCCTCCGGCCATGTCGCCGCGTTCAACGATCCGCTGATCGACAACAAGGACTCCAAGAAGCGCTACCGCGCCGACAACCTGATCGAGGATTACCTCGGCAAGATCGAGGAAAAGATCGAGAAGGAAGTCGCCAAGGGCCGCAAGAAATTCGGCGATGCGTTCAACGAGGAGCAGTTCCGCGCCACCAACCCGAATGTCCTCCGCGAAAAGAAGAAATACGACGAGGTCCATAACCGCTACAAGGCCGCCGAAGACGCCAATGACCTGAAAGCGTACCGCGACATCATCATCGACTGCGGGATCGTCTGCCCGATTTCCGGTACCGCCAACTGGACGGAAGTCCGTCAGTTCAATCTGATGTTCAGCACCCAGGGTTCCACGACCGGCAACTCCGACGATGTCCTTTACCTGCGTCCGGAGACCGCCCAGGGCATTTTCGTCGAATATCTGAATGTCCAGAAGACCGGCCGCATGAAGATTCCTTTCGGTATCGCCCAGATCGGCAAGGCCTTCCGCAATGAAATCGTCGCCCGCCAGTTCATCTTCCGCATGAAGGAATTCGAGCAGATGGAGATGGAATTCTTCTGCCGCCCGGGCACCGAGATGGAATGGTTCGCCAAATGGAAGGAAAACCGCATGAAATGGCATGTCAACCTCGGCATGGGTGCTGAGAACTACCGCTTCCATGACCATGAGAAACTGGCCCACTACGCTAATGCCGCCACGGATATCGAATTCAACTTCCCGTTCGGCTTCAAGGAACTGGAAGGCATCCATTCCCGTACGGACTTCGACCTCGGTAACCACCAGAAGATCAGCGGAAAGAAGATCCAGTACTTCGATCCGGAAACCGGCGAAAGCTATGTTCCTTATTGCGTCGAGACGTCCATCGGCGTCGACCGCATGTTCCTGGCCGTCCTGAGCCATTCCTACAAGGTCGAGCAGCTCGCCAACGGCGAAAGCCGCGTCGTTCTCGGCATCCCGGCCCCGCTCGCACCGGTCAAGGTGGCCATCCTGCCGCTCGTCAAGAAAGACGGTCTGCCGGAGAAGGCCCAGGAAGTCGTCAACGAACTCAAGTACGATTTCGCCTACCAGTATGATGAGAAAGACTCCATCGGCAAGCGTTATCGCCGTCAGGATGCCATCGGAACGCCGTTCTGCGTGACCATTGACAACGACACCATGAACGACAACTGCGTGACCGTCCGCGACCGCGACACCATGGAGCAGACCCGCGTACCGATCGCCGAACTCCGTGCCATGATCGACAAGAAGGTCAACATGGCGAACCTCCTGCGCAACCTGTAGGGGGATCTTTTCCGTCATGCGCCGCCTCCTGATCCTGCTTTGCGTCCTGCAGGCCTTCGTGGCCTGCGGACCGGGGCTGCGCAACTCCGTCAATGCGGAGTATTGGTATGATCAGGGGCAGCAGCAATACCGGGACGGGCGGTACGACGAAGCCGCCGTCTCTTTCTCCCGGGCCGAGGGCCTGGCGACGGACAACCTTTCCAAAGCCCTGATTTACAGGGATATGGCCCGTGTTTACAACGCCTCCTACAATCCGTTGCAGGAGGCTGCGTACATGGAGCGGGCCGCAGAAGCCTTTGCGATGGCTGGCGAGACCCGGGAAAGTAACCGGGCCTGGCTGGAGACCGGGCTTGCCTATTCCAACATGGAAGACTATGACCGGGCGGAAGGAATCTACAAGACCGTCCTGTTCGGCGCCCACCAGGACAAGGATACCTTGCTGGAAGTCCGCTGCCTCCAGGCCTATGCCGCCCTGGCGCTGTCCGGTCCGCAGCAGGATCCGCTGCTGGCCATCGACATGCTGGGAAGGGTGACGGACGAGTTGGGAACGCCGCTCTCCTGTACCGACAAAGGCATTGCGGCATACGCCTATTCCCTGCTGGGAGAGGAGCAGTTGGCCGAACGCTGGCTCCGGGAAGCGATCCGGGATGCGGAAGGCGAAGATGAAACGACGCAGGTCCGTTTCCGGGAATACCAGGTCAAAGCCCGCGCCGGCGATACGGAAGGTGCCTTGAAAGCCCTGGAATCCGTCATGGCGTATACCAATGATACAGAACGGCAGGCGGCTCGCGAAACGACGCTTTCTTCCCAGCGGGATTTCTTCCAGCAGCAGAGCGAAGTTGCCGCGGAACGTCTGCGGACCGCCCGGATGCGCCAGTGGGTGCTGGGACTGCTGTTGGTGCTGGGTCTCGTCGCCGGCTGGTTCATCTACCGGATCCATGTCCTCCGCACCGAGCAGCGGCTCGCCCAGGAACGCGCGGAAACAGACCGCGTCATGAGCATCGCGGAAGACCTCCAGGCCCGTCTCCAAAAAGCCGGCGCCGCTTCCTCCAAGATTCTCGAACGCTCCGGACTCAGTGTGCTGGAGCGGCTTTGCGAGCAGTTCTATATTTATGAGGGAACGGAAAACCTCCAGCCGAAAGTCCTGAAGGAAGCCAAGTCCGTCATCGACGGCCTACGTGCCGATGCCAGCGGACTGGAGGACTTGCTCAACGCCGAACACGACGGTCTCATGGCCGCCTTCCGCGAACAGTTCGGCAAACTCAAGGAAGACGATCTCCGCCTCTTCGCCTACGTCGCCTCCGGCTTCTCCTCGACGACGATCTCCACCCTCATGGAGCGCGACAAGCAATACGTCTACAATCGCATCTGGCGTCTCAAGAACCGGATCGCCGCGTCCGACGCCCCCGATAAGGAGCGGTTCCTCGAATACTTCAGCAAAGGATAAGATCCTGGATTCCGGGAGGGATAAAAAAGCCAAAACCGGCGGATGACTTGCAAACCAAAATAGTCATACGCCGGTTCCTGAATTTTCTGGCAATTCAGACGCCATTACCTTTTGAAAGTTTCTCAGTTAAGTGGTTGGAATCATTATTTCAACTACAAAAACAATTCATTTTCTCTGATGCAAAGGTACGGCGGATATTTTCCCATACCAAATTTTCAGCCCGCTCAAAACTCTCAGACTCCGATAAAACCGTATTGAAAATCAATGAGTTACAGCGCTGTGATTTTTAGAAAAAATCTCACTTTTATAACGCGTTGATTATCAATTATTTATAAAAGCGGATTTTTCGGAACTTGTACATCTCCGTATTTCAGGGTGTGGACGCCTTGGATCCAGCGAACGCGCCACGCTTGCCAAAAGGGCTGGAAAAGACCTTTTATTTAATTATAGTTATATTAACTTAAATTATATAATATAAGGTAATCAATATAAAATTTTCTTATATTCAATAAATTATAAAAACAAAAAACTCCGCCGAAGACAAGCAACTTCAGCGGAGTTTTCAATGATTCAAATACGGGGTAAAACGACTACTTTTTCTTCAGCGTAACGCCGATCTGCATGTCGCTGTAGTTGCCGGCGAGGCTGCTGATCGCACCGGCGGTCGCGCTCTGCTTCGCGACGACGCTCATGACCGCCTTGGCGAAAGCCAGGAATTTCTTTCCGTTGAAAAGCATCTGGCATCCGTTTCCGGTGTTGACCAGGGCGCCGTCCAGGTTGAGGAACTTCATGGTCTTTCCGAACTGGAGCTGTACCTTGTTGCCGTCATCATATGTCTTCCAGGTTCCGTTGACCGGAATGCCCTTGATCGTGCAGGAGAAGGTGAGATCTTCGTTGAACGTGAACTCCATCGAACCGGCGGTGATGCCTACTTTCTCGAGGTAAGAGTTGACCTTGGCTTCAGCCGCGCCGGAAGCAGCGGTACCGGCGATGTTGGTCAGCGCATTGTCTCCTCCGAGGTTGATGGCGGAACCCGTATAGGTCCAGCTGCCCGGGAGGCTGACGGCGTTGAGGTTGCCGGTAAAGCCGTAGATAACCTTGGAAACGGTGTTGCCCAGATCGGATTTACCGAGGGCGGAGCCCAGACCGCTCAGCAAGCCGCCGAGATTCTGGGCGGAAGCGGCGCCGGCGAACATCATCGCGGCGGCCGCAACAGCAAAAATCTTTTTCATAATCTATATGGGTTTATTATAATTGGGCGGGAATCAGTCGTTCCATCCCTGCGCCTTGAGCGGGTACTCCAGCCCGTCCGGAGCGACGAGCACCGTACCGGCCTCCGGCTGGGCCAGGTGGCCGATGATGTCGAATGTCTGGAAATCCCGCCGGAATTCTTCCATCTTTAGAATCGGCAGGACGAACAGGAGCCGGTAATCCTCCCCGCCGTTCATCGCGGCGGAAATCGGATCGATGTCCAGTTCCTTGCCCAGTTCGAAAGAGTTGCCCTCGAAGGGAATCTTGTCCGCATAGACCTTTGCGCCGAGTCCGCAGGTGCGGGCGATCCGCTTGACGGCATCCGCGAGTCCGCGGGTCACCAGGACGCCGCAGGAAGGCAGCAGCCCCGATTCTTCCAGTTGGCCGACCAGGGCCGGGGACAGTTCCGGCTTGAGGTAGGAACCGACCATCATGCGGTATTTCTCCAGGGCTGGCTGGGTGCCGTCCGCATCGAAGGATTTCATTTCCCGTTCGAGGACCTTCATTCCGAAGAAGGCGCCGCCGACATTGCCGGACAGGCAGAGCAGGTCCTTGGATTTTGCCTCCGGAAGGCGTTTTTGGGTCGTGGCGGCCGTCTCACCGGTCGCGCAGATCCCGATGGCGAGTCCGTTCCGGGAGGGGACCAGGTCCAGGTCCACATCCTTGTATCCCTGTTCACGGGCCGCGGCGACAATCCCGGTCCAGAGGTCCCGGACCTGGGTGAAATCCAGTTTCGCCGAGAGGCCCAGCCGGACGGAAAGCAGGCGCGGATGCGCCAGGGAAGCATACAGTTCGCCGGTCACGGCGATGACGGACTTGTAGCCGAGATGCTTCAGCGGGAAATAAACCAGGTTGAAGTCGATGCCTTCCAGGAACAGCCGGTTTTCCGTGCGGACAATGCCTTTTCCGGTCGTTTCGAACCCCCGGGCGATGAACGGTTTGTAAGGACTCTGTTCATACAGCCGGGCGATGGCTTCGATCCGGCCGATGTCTGAAAATTTTTCTTCTGCCATGTAAATAACGGTGCTGAAAGCGCAAAAGTAGCAAGAAAATTTCTAAATTTGGCCAAAACCAAGGATTATGTTCCGGCACCGAACCTCCGCCGGACGAACAGAAACAGAAGAAACATGAAGAAGCTGATGATGCTGCTGGCAGCCCTGCTGCCGCTGACCCTGTGGGCCGCTGGCCCCAAGGGACCGGCCGAATTGTCCGTCATTTCCTATAACATCCGCTATGGCGCTGCCGAAGACGGAACCAACTCCTGGTCCCTCCGCTATCCGGCCTCCGCGATGATGATCGACGACCAGAAACCCGACGTCTTCGGCCTGCAGGAGGCCCTGGACTACCAGGTCGATTACATGGAAGAATACTGCAAGGGATACAAGGGCGTCGGCGTGGGCCGGGAAGACGGCAAGCATGCCGGCGAGCACATGAGCATCTTCTACAACACGAAGACTGTCAAACTCCTCAAATGGGGGACGTTCTGGCTCTCCGAGACGCCGGACAAGCCTTCCATGGGCTGGGACGCCGCCTGCTACCGGACGGCGACCTGGGCCCTGCTCCAGCACAAGAAGAGCGGCCGCAAGTTCTACTATGTCAACACCCACCTGGACCATGTCGGCCAGGAGGCCCGGCGCAAAGGCCTGGAACTGATCCAGGAGCGGATCGCTTCGCTCAATCGCGACGGCCTTCCGGTCATCCTGGGCGGCGATTTCAACGTGACGCCCGAAGATCCGGCCCTGGAAGGACTGGATGCCCGGATGAAAAGCGCCCGCCGTTTCGCCGTGGAGACCGACAAGGGCACGACCTTCCATGACTGGGGCCGTCGCAAGGACGTCTATCCGATTGACCACATCTATTTCAGCGGCTTCTCCAGCTGTCTCCTCTTCGAGGTCGTAACGAAGCCCTACGCCGACCGGAAGTTCATTTCGGACCATTATCCCGTCCGCGCCGTCCTGGTCTTCTAGCGCGCCGGAAAACGCAGAAAAAGGCAGGTTCCGCACAAACGGGACCTGCCTTGCTGTTTGTCGGGCCGGAAGCGTCAGAATGTCCAACGGAACGGCTCCTGCTCTGCCATTTCCTTCAGCAGCGCGTCGCCTTCGTGGACCATCTTCGTCTGCACGTCGAAGACCATGGTCGGCTTCGTCTCCGGATTGTACGGTTCCCAGGTCAGTTTCTTGACATTCGGGACGCCGTCCTTCGCGAAGGAGACCCATACATCGCTCATCAGGTCGGCGAGCTTGTAGGCCTCTTTCTCCGTGCCGGTCATGTGGCGGCCCAGGTAGATGTTGTCGAAGACGAAGGAAATCTCCATGTTGTGCATCGACTTGAGGGCACCGTCCATGATCGGGGAATTCTTGGCGAAGATATAGATGTATTCCGGTGCGCCGCCCCAGTTGTAGCGGACATCCGCCTCAGCGGTGACGCCGGCACGGGACGTAGCCTCGGAATAGTTGTGGCCGATGATGACCGGGACGTCGCCGGAGATCTGGGCCACCTCCGGTGCTCCGAGCTGGTACGGGAGGACTTCGCCGTCACGGACCGGGGAGACGCCCATCATGCCGACATTCTGGCCGGATGCGCGCAGGGCAGCGCTGGCAACCTTCGAAGCGGCCAGCAGGTCCGCGTAGGGAACCTTCTGGATCTCATCGATGTTCTTCTCGTCGAGGCCGAGCGCCTTGGCGGTCTCGATACCGACCTGGCGGGACACCTCAGGTTCCGTCACCGTCATGATGGCGCCGCTCTGGACGGCCGCCTTGTTGAAGAGACCCTTCGCGGACGGAGCTGCCAGGAGGATGTTGACCTTTCCGCCGCCGCCGGACTGTCCGAAGATCATGACATTGTCCGGATCGCCGCCGAAGTTCGCGATGTTCTGCTTGACCCATTTGAGGGCCATGATCATATCCATCACGCCGGCCACGCCGGAATACTTGTATTTCTCGCCGAAGGCGGACAGGTCGAGGTAGCCGACGACGTTGAGGCGGTGGTTGATGTTGACCAGGACGACATCCTTCTTCGCCAGGTTCGCACCGTCATAGAACGGCAGTTCGCTGCTGGCGCCCATGGAATAGCCGCCGCCGTGGAGCCAGACCATGACCGGGCGCTTCTTGCCGTCGTTGATGCCCTTGGTCCAGATATTCAGGGACTGGCAGTCTTCGCTCTGCGTGCCGTCATCCCAGTGGAACATGAACGCCTGCTTGTCGCTCGCCCAGCCGGTACGGACGTCCTGCGGGGACTGGGGACCATAGTAGAGGCAGCTGCGCACGCCTTCCCAGGCATCCGGAGCCTCCGGCGCCATGAAACGCTCCGCCTTGGCGTAGGGAATGCCCTTGAACGTGTAGATACCGTCTTCGATGTAACCGGAGACCTTGCCGTACGCGGTCTGGACGACCGCATCCGTCGAATTCACGACCATCGTGGGTCCTTTGTCATACTTGTCGCAGCAGCCTGCCGCCATCAGCGCGGCCGCCGCCAGGAGAATCATCGGTCTTTTCATATCGGTAAAGAGTTTTGTATGCCGAAAGATAGCAAAAAACAAGCGGAACGGATGGTCCGCTCCGCCAAAAGATTCTACCGTATCGTCAGCGACCTATTTCATGATGGCCTGGTAGGCGATGCCGAGCGCCTTCAGGTCCGCCAGGAAGTCCGTCGTGATGCCGATGTGGAATTTCCGCGACGTCAGTTCGATCCGATAGCCGGTCTTGGGATCATGGAGGAACATCCGGAGTTCGACGGGACCCTTGTTCGCCTTGACCAGGCCGACCAGCCGGCGGCGGAATTCCTCGCTCAGCATCGGGGTCGAGACCATGATGGCGAAAGCCTTCAACTTCTCGTCCGTCGTATTACCTAACAGGCTGATTTTCTTAATCTTGTAAGCGTAAGGTGCCCGTTTTCCCGCCGCAACCTCTTCGGGTTTGAGCCGGAATTTCTCCCCGATCTCCCCTTCGATGTAGACCGCCTGGTGCACGTCCTGCATGTAACTCATGAAGGCCTCGTGGTCTTTGCCGAACAGGGAGAACTCGTAGGAACCGCCGAAATCCTCGATCAGCGTGCGCGAATACGGCCGGCCGGTCTTGGTCGTCAGCTGCTTGTACGAGGTGATCAGGCCGGCGACATTGACCTTCTGCGTCGACCGTTTCGCTTCGCATTCCGTGATCAGGTCCGCCAGGGATCCCAGCTGGCAGGTCGTAAACGTCTCCAGTTCAAAGCGGTACTTATCCAGCGGATGGGAACTCAGGTACATGCCGACGAGTTCCTTCTCTTTCTGCAGGAGCCCCAGCTGGTCCTCCTCGCCCACCGCCATCGGCGGCTCCGGCCGCACCGGTTTGAGTTCCTCGGTGTCGCCGAACAGGGACATCATGTTGTCCTCCTTGCCGCTCTTGGTATTGACGCCGAAGTCGATCAGTTCGTCAATCCACTCCTTGCCGGTCTTGCCGGGCAGGAAATACTGGTTGCGGGAATAGCCGAAAGAATCCATCGCGCCGCTGTAGACCAGGGATTCGAAGGCCTTGCGGTTGACGATGCCGGCCATCCGCTCGATGAAATCATAGACATCCTTGAACAGCCCGCGCTCCTCCCGCTCGGAAATGATCGCGTCCACGATGTTCCCGCCGAAGCCCTTCATGCCGCCCAGGCCGAAGCGGATCGCCCCTTCCTTGTTGACGGTGAAATGGTTCTCGGACTCGTTGATATCCGGACTGAGCACCGGGATCTTGCTGCGGCGGCAGTCGTCCATGATCTCCATAATCTCGGACATGTTCGACAGCTGGTTCGATAGGTTTGCCGCCTGGAACTCCGCCGGATAATGCGCCTTCAGCCAGCCGGTCTGGTAAGAAACCCAGGCATAGCAGGTCGCGTGGGACTTGTTGAACGCATAGGAAGCGAACTTGCGCCAGTCCGCCCAGATCTTCTCCAGAACGTCGTTCGGATGGCCCCGCTCGACGGCTCCTTTGATGAAATCGTCATGCAGGCCCTCCAGGACGGCGATCTGCTTCTTTCCCATGGCTTTGCGGAGCTTGTCCGCCTTGCCCTTGGAGAAGCCGGCGACCTTCTGCGAGATCCGCATAACCTGCTCCTGGTAGACCGTCACGCCGTACGTCTCTTCCAGGTACTCCTCCATCGCCGGCAGGTCGTAGGCAATCTCTTCCTCGCCCCGCTTGCGGGCGACGAACGACGGGATGTAATCCATCGGTCCCGGCCGGTAGAGGGCGTTCATAGCGATCAGGTCCTCGAACCGCTGCGGGTGGAGTTTCTGGAGCCACTCCTTCATGCCCGGAGATTCGAACTGGAACACCGACTTCGTATCGCCGCGGGAATAGAGTTCATAGGTCAGCGGATCGTCGATCGGGATCTTCTCGATATCGATCTCCGTTCCGAAACGCTTCTTGATCAGGGACAGGCATTCCTTAATGATGGAAAGGGTCCGCAGGCCCAGGAAGTCCATTTTCAGCATACCGACGTCCTCGATATAGGAACCTTCGTACTGGGAGACCCAGACGTCCTGGCCCGTCGCCTTGTCGACGCCCATCGTGATCGGGATGTAGTCGGTCAGGTCGCCGCGGCCGATGATCATCGCGCAGGCATGGATGCCGGTCTGGCGGATGCACCCTTCCAGTTTGACGGCGTATTCGAGCACCTCGCGGACCTCCGCCGTCCCGTTTTCGAACTCCTGGCGCATTTCCGGGAGATACTTGACGCAGTTCTTCAGGGTCGGCTTCAATTCTTTCTCCTCGCCGTCGACCTTGGCCGTGAACGGCCGGTCCGGGATCAGTTTCGTCAGCCGGTTGGACTCCTCCAGCGGCAGGCGGCTGACCCGGGCGACATCCTTGATCGCGAGTTTCGCGGCCATGGTGCCGAACGTGATGACGTGGGAGATATGGTCCTCGCCGTATTTTTCCTGGACATACTGGATGACGCGGTAGCGGCCTTCATCGTCGAAGTCGACGTCGATATCCGGCATCGAGATGCGTTCCGGGTTGAGGAAACGCTCGAAGAGGAGGTCGTACCGGATCGGGTCGAGGTTGGTGATACCGAAGCAATAGGCGGCGGCGGAACCGGCGGCGGAGCCACGGCCCGGGCCCACGGAAATCCCGTGGTTCTTCGCCCAGTTGATGAAGTCCTGGACGATGAGGAAGTAGTCCGGGAAGCCCATGCGGGAGATCGTCTTGAGCTCGAAATCCAGCCGTTCGGCCTGTTCGTCGGTCAGGACCTCGCCGTAGCGGACTTTCGCGCCGTCATAGCAGAGCTTGCACATGTAGGCGACGGAGGCGCAGAAATCGTCCCCGCGGTACGTTCCGTGCTCGTCGTTGCGGCCGGCATCGATGACATCCTTGTATTTGTCGAGCCAGAAGCCGAGGTTGGCGGTAAACTCCTCCGGCAGTTCGAACTTCGGCAGGACGTGGTCGCGGTCGATCGGATAGGTTTCGATCTTGTCGAGCACCTCGAGGGTGTTGTCGATGGCTTCCGGATGGTCGGGAAAGAGGGCGCGCATCTCTTCTTCGCTCTTGAGATACTCCTGCTGGGTGTAGTGCAGGCGGTCCTCGTCGTCGATGAACTTGCCGGTGTTGAGGCAGATCAGGCGGTCATGGGCCGGTCCGTCCTCCTTGTCGATGAAATGCACGTCGTTGGTCGCAATGACCTTGACGCCGTGTTTCCGGGCCAGTTCGAAGACGACGGGCACATACTGCCGCTGTCCTTCCCAGACGTCCAGGCTGAGTCCCGGCACCTCTGTCTTGTGGTACATGACCTCGAGGTAGTAGTCGTCCCCAAAGACGCGCTTGTGCCACTCGATGGCCCTGTCGGCGCCGTCCATGTCCCCGTCGAGGATGCAGCGTGCGATCTCTCCCGCCATGCAGGCGGACGAACAGACCAGGTCTTCATGGTATTTCTCGACGACCTCGTGGCTGACGCGCGGCTTGCCGTAGTACATGCCCTCGATATGGCCCGTCGAGACGATCTTCATCAGGTTCTTGTAGCCGTTGTAGTTCTTCGCCAGGAGGATGAGGTGGTAGTATTTGCGGTGCGCGTTGTCCTTGAGCTTGTGGTCATAGTGCTGGGATACGTAGATCTCGCAGCCGACGATGGGCTTGACGGACGGGTGCTTCTTGGCGAATTTGTAGAACTCCTTGATGCCGTACATGTTGCCGTGGTCCGTAATGGCGAGGCCGGGCATCCCCATCTCTTCGGCGCGGTTGAAAAGGTTCTCGATCGAGGATTGGCCGTCAAGGATGGAGTATTGCGTATGGACGTGCAGGTGGACGAAAGGCATGGGTCAAGGTTTTGAACAAAGGTAAAGAAAAACCCCCGATATGAAAAATCATACCGGGAGTTTTTATCAACAATCTGCCTTGCGGCGGAGTCGGTTACTTGGAAGCCTTTTTCTCGGCGGCCTTCATGGTAGCGTCGTACATAACCGGGGTACCGATCATGATGGAAGCGTAGGTACCGATGAGGATACCGAGGCAGAGGGCGACGGACAGACCGCGGATGGATTCACCGCCGAAGAACGCGATCGCGAGCATCGGGAGGAGGGTCGATACGGAGGTGTTGACCGTACGGGTAAGGGTGGCGTTGAGCGCGCGGTTGACGGTATCCTTGAAGTCATCCTTCGGGTGGAGGGCCCTCATTTCACGGATACGGTCGAAGATAACCACGTTGTCGTTGATGGCGTAACCGATGATCGTCAGGATTGCCGCGATGAAGGTCTGGTCGACATCGAGGTTGAACGGCAGGATTCCCGTGAAGAGGGAGAAGAAGCCGATGATGATGATCGAGGTGTGAGCCAGGGAAACGACACCGCCGAGACCCCAGGTCCAGCCCTTGAAGCGGACGGCGATGTAGGCGAAGATCACGAAGAGGGCGATGATGACGGCGATGATAGCGTCGCGTTTCATGTCATTCGCGATGGTCGGGCCGACCTTGTCGGAGGAAATGATACCGTTCGGGTTATCGAGGGTGGAGGTGAAGTCGGAGAGGGTCATGTCGCTGTCGGAGAAGAACGGCTTCAACGCGGTGAAGATCTTGTTCTCGACCTCGGCGTCAACCTCGGAGGACTCGTCTTCGACCTTGTAGGTCGTGGTGATCTTCATCTGGGAAGCACCACCGAACTGCTTGACTTCGACGGAACCTTCGTCGAACGCGGCCTCGACGGCGCTGCGGACGGACTCGGCGGTCTGCGGCTGGTCGAAACGGACGACATAGGTACGGCCGCCCTGGAAGTCGACACCGTAGGTGAAGCCCTTGAAGCAGATGGAGAGGATGGCGATGAGGATGATGGCACCGGAGATCATGTAGGAATACTTGCGCTTGCCGAGGAAGTCGACATGGGTATTCTTGAGGAAGTTCCGGGAGAAGTCATTGTCGAAGGTGACATTCTTACCCTTCTCCAGCCGGTTGTCGATGAGGATGCGGGTGATGAAGATGGAGGTAAGGATGGAGGTGATGATACCGATGATAAGGGTCGTAGCGAAGCCCTGGACCGGACCGGAACCGAAGATGAAGAGGACGATACCGGTAAGGATGGTGGTCACCTGACCGTCGATGATGGCGGAGTAAGCGTTCGTGTAACCGTCGGCGACAGCCTTGCTGAGGCCCTTGCCGGCAGCCAGTTCTTCCTTGATACGCTCATAGATGATAACGTTCGCATCCACGGCCATACCCAGGGTCAGGACGAGACCGGCGATACCCGGAAGGGTCAGGACGGCGCCGAAGGAGACGAGGGTACCGAAGAGGAAGAGGACGTTGCACAGGAGGGCGATGTCAGCTACGAGACCGGCACCCTTGTAGAAGAGCACCATGTAGATGAGCACCAGGAGGAACGCGATCACGAAGGAAATGAGACCGGCGCGGATGGAACGGGAACCGAGGGAAGGACCGACGACCTGTTCCTGGATGATCTTGGCCGGAGCCGGAAGCTTACCGGACTTGAGGACGTTGGTAAGGTCGGTTGCCTCTTCGACGGTGAAGTTGCCGGTGATGGAGGACTGACCGCCGGTGATCTCATTCTGGACGTTCGGGTAGGAATAGACCATGCCGTCGAGGACGATGGCGATCTGGCGGCCGACGTTGTCCTTGGTCAGGCGGGCCCAGGTGTTGGCGCCTTCGGCATTCATGGTCATGGAGACGGACGGGTTGCCCTTGTTGACACCCTGGCCGTCATAGGAAACGCGGGCGTCGGTCACGCTGCCGCCGTCGAGCGGAGCCTTGCCGTCGCGGGTCGCGGCCTT
>CADCRA010000060.1 GCA_902803715.1 uncultured Bacteroidia bacterium | reverse complement strand
GTCGCCAACGGCGACCGGCCGGAGGCCGAATGCCCCCTGAAAGGGGGCTCCGGCGAAGCCGGTGGGGGTTGAGAAACCCGAAGGGGGATGACCAAAACAGACTTTTTGGTCATCCCTCTTTCCGTTTTCCGGAAGGCTCCGTTATTTCGTTCCGAAAATCCGGTCGCCGGCATCGCCCAGGCCCGGCACGATGTAGGCGTTCTCGTTGAGATGGTCGTCGACCGCCGCGACATAGATGTCGACATCCGGATGCGCGGCCTGGACCTTGGCAATGCCTTCCGGCACGGCGACCAGGCACATCAGGCGGATGTTCGTGCAGCCCCGCTTCTTCAGCAGGGTCAGGGCGTCGACGGCACTGCCACCCGTCGCCAGCATCGGGTCCGTGACGATGACCATGCGGTCATGGATGTCTTCGGGAAGCTTGCAGTAATACTCGACAGGCTGGTGCGTCGTCTCGTCGCGGTAGAGGCCGATATGGCCGACCCGGGCCACCGGAACGAGATTCAGCAAGCCTTCGACCATGCCCATGCCGGCCCGCAGGATCGGAACGATGGCCAGTTTGCGGCCGGAGACCCGCTTGGCCTTCATCCGGCAGATCGGCGTCTCGATTTCCAGTTCCTCCAGCGGGATGTCCCGGGTCACTTCGTATCCCATCAGAAGGGATATTTCCTTGAGCAGTTCCCGGAAATCCTTGGATCCGGTCTCCTTGTCCCGCATGATCGTCAGCTTGTGCTGGATCATCGGATGGTCAATTACGTGCAGTTGGCTCATGGTATGAATGACTATTTAGTGTAATTCGGATGGGTTATATCCATACAAAGATAGCATAATTATTCCATTAATGCACGGCTCCGTTGCTGAAAAAACGCTATCTTTGCGGCCCATGGAAATCGCACTGAACGGACACTACGGCTACCGGCGCCTGATCCGGTCTTCTGTTCCGAGCATCATCATGATGCTCGTCGGAAGCATCTACAGCGTCGTGGACGGCCTGTTCGTGTCGAACTTCGTCGGAACGACGGCCTTCGCCGCCCTGAACGTCATCTGGCCCGCCATCATGATCATCGGCGCCCTCGGCCTGATGGTCGGTACCGGCGGTTCCGCCCTGGTATCCATGAAGATGGGGCAGCGGGAGACCCTCCAGGCCAACCGGATTTTCAGCATGCTGATCCGGTTTACGCTTCTCCTTTCGCTGGCGTTCATGATCCCGCTCCTGCTGCTCATGGAGCCACTCGCCCGCGTCCTGGGCGCGGAAGGGGAGATGGTCCGGCAATGCGTCATCTACGGCCGGATCTGCGCCGTCGGACTGCCGGGGTTCATGCTCCAGATGTGCTTCCAGTCCTTCTATATGACCGCGGAAAAACCGCAGCTCGGCACGGCGCTGTCGATCGCCTGCGCGGCCACGAACATGGTCCTCGACGCCCTTTTCATCATCGTTTTCGACTGGGGGCTGGCCGGCGCGGCCGCCGCTTCCATGCTGGCCTGCTGCGTGGGCGGCTTCTATCCGCTATGGTATTTTTCCAGCCGGCGGAACCGCAGTTCCCTGCGCATGGTGCCGGCCCGGTTCGAAAAGAAGGCCCTTTCACGGGCCTGCAGCAACGGTCTGTCGGAATATGTCGGGAACATTTCCTTCAACATCCTGGCGATCTGCTACAACCTGCAGCTTCTCAAGATGATGGGAGAAAACGGCGTGGCCGCCTATTCGGTCCTGCTGTACTACGGATACATCTTCGCGGCCGTCTTCATCGGCTACAACATCGCCGTCACCCCGGTCATCGGCTACAACTACGGATCCGAAAATACGGATGAACTCCGCAGCCTGCTGCGCCATTCCGTCGTCCTGCTGCTGTCGATGGGCTTCCTGATGACCCTGGTCTCCGAACTGTCCGCCGGGCCCGCCGCCCGTCTCTTCGTTGGCTATGACCCCGAACTGACCGAACTGACCCGGCACGCCATCCGGCTCTACATGCTCAGTTTCTTCATCGCCGGCATCAACCTGTTCACCTCGGCCTGGTTCACGGGACTGGGCAACGGAAAGGTTTCGGCCATCGTGTCCTTCATCCGCAACCTGGTCTTCGAGTTGGGCTTCGTATTCCTCCTGCCGCTCGTGCTGGGTGCAGACGGCATCTGGCTCGCCGTCGACGCCGCCGACCTGTGCTGCCTGATCCTTTGCGTTACGCTGATCCGCCGCTACCGCAAATCCTACGGCTACTGAGACCTTTACCGCTGCGGATCGTAGCGACAGTCCGTGATCTTGTAATCCATCGAAATGCCCCACGGAGAGGACAGGGGTTCGGGTTTCCCGCCGCCGTTGATCTCTCCGAAGACCTCCGTCCCGGCACCGTCCAGGCGAATCCGGCCGGTAAATGCGCACCGCAACAGTTCCGTCGCCTTGGTACCGAAAGCGGCGCCGATCATGCCGTAACTCTGGTTGAATTCCCCAATGATTCCGCCGACCTGGACCGAGGGAAGGCCCGTCTCCACGATCTCGACGGCACTTCCGCAGTCCTCGACGCTGCCGTACCGCTCGCTGCCCACCAGACCGCCGATGTAAATCTCCGGCGATCCGGGGTTGCCGGACACTTCGATCCGGCCCTTCGCCGTGCAGGAGACCACGTGTGTCGCAGAAGCCTGAAGCCCGCCGATGAAGGCCTTGAGGCCGTTTGCGGCCGGGGTGGAGAAACGGATCCGGATGTCGAAATCGGATTCGCAGCCCACGGTATCATTGTACGCTTCGCCCAGGAAAGGACCGACGTATAGTTCTCCGCCGCCGGCGCCGCACAAATCAAGGTCCATGCTTCCCGTCGCCGTGCAGTCTTCGATGAGCCCGCCCCAGGCTCCGCCGCACAAGCCGGTGAAACTATGGAATGTACCTTCGCTGTTGGTCGTCTTGACTTCCAGCCGGGTCCCGGTGACATGGCAACGGCGGATGACCGCCTGGCAGCCGTCGTCCTGTTTGAGAATGCCGGCGAGCGGGCCGACATACGGCCGCTCCGCCGTCAGGACGATCCGGGTGCCTTCCATGTTGACGTCTCTGATCTCGCAGTTGGCGCAGGCGCCGAAAAGGCCGCTTTTGTCTGTCAGAAGCTGCGTCAGGGAAAGACCGCGGATCGTGTGGCCCTTTCCGTCCAGGCAACCCTGGAAGGCCTGGGTCCACCACTCGCCCGGGGCGAACTCGTAATGGGCTTCATAGCGGCCGACCGGATCCCAGTTGGCGATGCCGGACAGGTCGATGTCGTTTTCCAGGACATACCAGCCCTTGAGATCCTGCCGCATGGCGTCCAGATCTTCCGCCGTCCGGACCGGGGTCGGCGCGATCCATTTCGCATACAGGTCCATGTCCGCCTCAACGGCCATCGAATCCGTCGGCTGGGTATAGAAGCCTACGGAATTGGTCCCGAACAACCACTCTTCGGAAGGCAGGCATTCGGCCGACGTGTACCACCCACCGAAACGGAAACCCTCCCGCTCCGGGTGCGGCTTGGCCGCCAGCGGAAGGGCGTTGCCCGCGCTGACGGTGACCGGTGCAAGGGTACCGGCATCGGGATAATTCAGGTGGAAAGTTACCGAAACGCCGTTCGCGGCGAAGGCGGCACCGGACAGACCGGCGCAAAGCAAGAGGAGGAGTTTTTTCATGCCCTGTCTTTTTTTGCAAAGATAGGGATTCTTGCCGGTCCTCCCGGGGTTTTTCGACCAAAGGCCTGTTCCGTTCGACGAACGGAGCCCGGGCCTTACCGGTTAAGGAAGATTTCGACCTTTTCGGTCATGACGGTCGAAAGCAGGACCTTGCCCTTGGGGCTGATGATGTACTTGGTCGGAATCCACTTCACGCCATAAGCCTCCGACACCTGAGTCTCCTTCCATTTCTTGAAGCCCTCGGAAAGCTGGAGCCAGTCCATTCCGTGCTCCTGCGCATAGGTACGCAACTGTTCTGCGTCCGTGTCGAAAGAGATGCCGACGAATTCAACCTCGGGATGCTCCTTGCGGATCCGGACGAGGTCGTCGATCTCCTTGCGGCAGTCCGGGCACCAGGTCGCCCAGAAATCCACGACAAGGGTCTTGCCCTTGAAATCCTTCAGCGTATAGGTTTTCCCGTCGAGGTCCGTCAGGACGAAATCGGGGGCTTTCTCCCCGGCTTTCACCAGGTTCACGGCATATTCGGGATCGAGGTCGTCGGGAACCGTGATTTCAACGTTCCGGGTGCGGGTGCCGCAGGAAAGGGCCGCGAATGCGACGGCGGCGAGAAGGAGCATCTTTTTCATGATCATCAAATCTTTAGTCGGTCGTAAAGATAAGCATATTCCGCAAAAAACGGCCATGCATCCATAAAAAGTCGTATCTTTGTTTCAACCCGGAGCCGCCTCCTGCATCCCGGCATGCCTTTGCATGCAGGGACAGGTCAGAAGGACACTGGGAACCAACCATTAATATTTTTAGGGGAAATGAAAAAAATCGCATTGTATTTTATCGGGATTATTCTCCTGTTCCCGGTTCAGTCATACGCGCAGTTCACCCATCTGGGAAATGCCTCCAAAGCGGAGGGATATATTTACGAAGATTGCTTGCTGGACGATGGTACGCGTTACATCATGTCCGGCCATTTGGATGTGGGACAGTATGGTTTCAGCTTGTGCAGATTCCTGAAAGACGATGGTGGTTCCTGGTATGGGCTGGCCATCGAGTCAAAAGAATACATTCCGAAAAACGGGCTGATGGTCATTGTTCCGGATCGAGAAGAGAGCGGTCCTGTCGTACTCGGACAGGTTTTGTCGGAGACCTCGCATGTCAGCAGGACAAAATCTCGCCTTGCCCCGACCGTTCTGTTCGGGAGCGACGGAAGCAATCATGTCGTTGTCCGTCAGAAAACAACGGAAATCCAGGAACTTTCTTTTGCCGTTTTCGATATTTCGGAAGACCTTCTTTCCACCCTTATCCATGACGGCGTACGGGAAATCCGGATTTCCACCCGATCCACCTATAACAAGTTGAGGGGGTGGACCTATGGGAAAATCGCCTCCTATCTGAAAGAGGCAAAGGCGAACATCGACGCGAGGGCGCAGCAAAGCCTCAACGGCATCCTTGAAGATCTGGACTGAGACGTCCTGCCGGTCTGCGGTCATGACCGGGGAATTCCTCAGTTAACGCCGCTACTGCTTCTGGTACGTGGCCGTCGATTTGCGGATCCGTTTTCCGCCGAACATTTCGTAAAGTTCGTTGTTCAACTCCATGGCCTCCTTCCCCAGTTCCAGGACCAGCGTGTCATCCGTTTGGGAGACAATCTTGTAGACGGACCATTCCGTACTGGACAAGGATGTCAGGCTCAGGGAAAGGGTCGAGCCCTTGACGCTGTATTTGCCGCCGTTGACCATATCTTCGTTATAAGCGACACGGAAGGAATAGGTGCCTTTCCCGTCAAAGATGTACTCATAATCGAAGAGGATGTAATCCGACTTGGATATCCATTCGAAATTGCTACTCTCCCACCAGTCGTCGTCCCATTTGTCCGAGACCCAGTCCTTCTTGTTCGTGAAGGTGGACGAAGAGCCGTCCTGATAATAGACCTCGACCTTCTTACAAATGTAGTCGCCCTCCAGGGCATGGCGTCCGCCGCCGCCACCCTCGCTCTCGCAGGACGAGAGTCCCATGGCAACGGCCGCAAGGACGGCCACGAAATACAATAATTTTTTCATGATGGAGAAATGCCTGATTGACCTCAAAGATACGAAAATAACTGATACGAAACAAAAGCCGCCTCAACAACGTGAAACGGCTCGGTAAAGATGCGTGTTTTGAATTACCTACTTCTCAAACTCAATGACATCTGCGGATACGGTTGTTTTAACCTTGACGATGATGCCGAGTATTATTCTTTGAGTATTCACAACTGCCACATTGGTAAGGGCTTGATTATCTTGCAGGTTTGCCTTTGCTTTTGCATCAGCAATCGCTTTACCCGCATCATCGCCACCGGCCAAGCCAAAGATATAGGTGCTGGTTGCTTCTCCCGAAACGGATTTGACATAATGGAAATTGGCGGATGATACAGCTGTTCCGGTATCTATGGCATTAAGGTAAGAAAGCGTTGCACATCCCGTAGCAGCGAAGCATAGGACGGCAGCGACAAGGAATGGGATAAATCTTTTCATACAATCGTTGTTTAGTAT
>CADCRA010000059.1 GCA_902803715.1 uncultured Bacteroidia bacterium | reverse complement strand
GAGGTCATCTTCCGGAATCCGGACAAGTTCGGGTACGTGTGGTGCCTGTCCGGCGGTTTCAACCCCGGGGTGGACATCCAGAAAGAGGCCGAACGCCTGCATGTGCGGGAGCATGCGCCCATCATCAACAAGAACGTCAAGGAGTTCGTGATGACCCAGGGCGGCCGGACGGACATTACCTATATTTCCGGCGAGCGGGCCAACAAGCTTTTCGACGAGGTCGGCCTCAAATATGAATACCAGGAAGTCGGCGAAGGCCACACCTGGTACACCTGGAAACTGAACCTGCGCGACGAAGTCCAGCGGCTTTTCAAGAAATAGCCATTTACTGGGCTTTTCTTGAAAAGCTGTCCTGATTAATAGGGATTCAACCTCTTTTTCCGAAACCGGAAAGAGGGAGACATCCTGGTGAAAGCACTTTTGAATGGGCGTGAAGCTACCCTCCCATTCCCTGCTGTGACGGGTCCTTTTTACCGCTGGGACGACTTCAAGGCGTACTATCTGGAAAAATAAGACGGGTGTGGCCGGTTATGAAATGAAACGATAAAACGGAAGAATATTGGCTTTTCCGCCGTTTTCTGCTGTGGCATAGCGGGAAATGGCGGAAAAATTTGTAACTTGGGCTCCCGAACGAACTTGACAACATGGATAATCGAGAAACATTCGGGAGCCGGTTCGCGGTCATCATGGCGATGGCCGGATCGGCGATCGGGCTGGGCAATATCTGGCGCTTCCCCTACATAGTGGGCCAGGGCGGCGGCTCGGCCTTCATCATCGTCTATCTGATTTCTACGCTGGTCATCTCCCTGCCGATCTTCCTGTCGGAAGCCGTCATCGGACGGAAAACCCACAAGGGCACCTTCGGGGCCATGCAGCAACTGGCTCCCGGCACCCCCTGGCGCTGGCTCGGCCTGCTGACCGTCGTCTCTCCGCTGATTATCCTCTCCTACTACAGCGTCGTGGGCGGATGGTCCGTCGAGTTCCTGTTCAAGGCCCTGACCCTCGGCTTCTCGACCGGGAACGAAGCGGAGATTACCGGCTTCTTCGGCTCCTTCATTTCGTCCCCGTGGGGTCCGCTGGCCTGCCATACCGTGTTTCTGGGCATCTGCGCCCTGATCGTCGTCGCCGGCGTCAAGAAAGGCATCGAGACCTTCTCGACCTGGACCATGCCCGTGCTTTTTGTCCTGATCGTTTTCATCATGATCTACGCCCTGACCCTGCCGGGATCGGGGGCCGGCGTCGATTACCTGCTTAAGCCGGACTTTTCCAAACTGACGGCCTCGGCCGTCGCCTCCGCCATGGGCCAGAGTTTCTTCTCCCTGTCGCTGGGTGTCGGGACCATTCTGACGTATGCCTCCTATGTCCATAAGGACGAGAATCTGCTGGGCTCCGGCATCGGCACGGCGGGTTTCGACCTGCTGTTCGCCCTGATTGCCGGGTTCGCGGTCATGCCGGCCGTTTTTGCCGCAGGCATCGAACCGGCCGCCGGACCGGGTCTGGTCTTCGAAACCCTCCCTTACATCTTCGCCAAGATGGGCGCATCGACCCCCTGGCTCTCCGCCCTGGTTTCAATCCTGTTCTTCCTGACCATCCTGGTCGCCGCTGTCTCCTCAGCCATCTCCATGCTCGAGGTCGGCGTTGCCTACCTGGTTGAAGAAAAGCATTTTACGCGCGGGAAGGCTGTTGCGGTCCTGTTTGTCGGCTGCTGGCTGCTGGGCGCGCTCTGCTCCCTGTCCTTCGGTCCGCTCGCCGGCGTGAAGATTTTCGGCGAGACGCTGTTCAGTTTCTGCGACAAACTGACCTCGAACTTCTTGATGGCCTTCGGCGGCCTGCTCTTCACCATCTTCGCCGGTTGGCGGATGGACCGCGCCGACGTGCGGGACGAACTCCGGGCCGGAAAGGCATTCCGTGTCCTGTACTTCCTGATCCGCTTCGTCGCTCCGGCGGCCATTGTCCTGATCTTCCTGACCAATCTTTTCCTATGAGCCAAACCCGCGAAACCTTCGGCAGCCGGGCTGCCGTCATCATGGCCCTGGCCGGCTCTGCCATCGGGCTGGGCAATATCTGGCGCTTCCCTTACATCGTCGGCGAAAACGGGGGCGCCGCCTTCATCCTCGTCTATATTTTCTGCACCCTGTTCCTGTCCCTGCCCATCTTCCTGGGCGAGTCCATCATCGGACGGCGGAGCGGGGCGAACTGCCGCGGCGCGATGGAAAAACTCGCGCCCGGCACCCACTGGAAGTGGCTGGGCTACCTGTCGGTCCTGACGCCGATGGTCATCGTCTCCTACTATAGCGTCATCGGCGGCTGGTCGCTGGATTATTTCTGCCAGGCCGTGACGTTCCGTTTCGTCCGCGATACGCCGGAGGCCATCAGCGGCATGTTCTCCGGACTGGTCTCGTCGACGGGAACGCCGATCCTGTTCCATACCCTTTTCCTCGGAGCAAGCATCCTCGTCGTGGCCCTGGGGGTCAAGGGCGGCATCGAGAAATTCAGCAAGATCTGCCTGCCGGTCCTGTTCATCCTCATCGTCGCCATCGCCGTCTATTCCGTGACCCTGCCCGGATCCGGGACGGGAGTGGATTACCTGCTGAAACCGGACTTCTCGAAACTGACGCCGCGTTCGTTCGTGGTGGCGCTCGGCCAGTCGTTCTATTCGCTGTCGCTCGGCATGGGCATCATCATCACGTATTCTTCTTATGTGCACAAAGGGGAGAACCTGCTGGTCTCCGGCGTCGGGACGGCTCTTTCGGACCTGTTCTTCGCCCTGCTGGCCGGGTTCGCGATCATGCCGGCGGTCTTTGCGGCGCAGATCGAACCGGGCAGCGGCCCGGGGCTGATTTTCGACACACTGCCGTACATCTTCCACCAGATGGGGCAGACGATGCCCGTTGTCAGTTCCGTCGCGGCGATCCTGTTCTTCATCACGATCCTGTTCGCCGCCATGACGTCCTGCATCTCCCTGCTGGAGGTGGGCGTCGCCTACCTGGTCGAGGAAAAAGGTCTCAGCCGGGTCCGGGCCTGCGTCTGGGTCTTCCTGGTGACCTGGCTGGTCGGCATCCTGTGCTCCCTGTCTTTCGGCCCGCTTGCAGGCGTCAAGATCTTCGGAGACAGCATCTTTGACTTCTTCGACAAGTTCTCTTCCAACTTCCTGCTGACCCTCGGCGGCCTGCTGGCCGTGCTCTTCGTCGGCTGGAAGATGCCGAAAGCCGCCGTCCATGACGAATTCACGAACGGCGGCTCGCTCAAAAGAAACGATGCCTGTTTCGGCGTGTTCTGGTTCCTGATCCGCTACGTCGCGCCCCTTGCCGTGCTCCTCATCTTCCTCACCAACTTCCTGTAGCGGGGACGTCGTTACCGGGTAATGCGTGCCGTCCAGCCGCCGCCGGGGGCGAGATGGACGGTAACCTTGCGGCCGGCGGGAACATCCAGCGTCAGATGCTGGAAATCCTGCGCGGCCCGGTCGGCATTCGGACCGTCCCGGAAAATCTCCATCTTCCAGGCTCCCGCCGGCAGGAAACCCAGGTCCAGTTCCATCTCCCGGGCGTTCCAGTTCGTCAGGGCACCGACGTACCAGACCTCTCCCTTGCGGCGGGCGATGGCGACATGGCTGCCGATTTTTCCGTCGAGAGCGACCGTCTCGTCCCAGACCGTCGGGATCTCGGCGATGAACTTCGTGCACTCCGGCTCGCGGAGATAATTGGAAGGGCTGTCGCATAGCATGTTGAGCGGCGATTCGAAGACGGTATACTCGGCCAGCTGGCGGCAGCGGGTGCCCTGGCTCATCGCCTCGGAATTGACGGCGCGATAGTTGCCGCGGGTGGCGTTGCGCATGGCCCCCTGGGTATAATCCATCGGGCCGGCGGCCATCCGGATGAACGGAATGGTCACGTCGTAGGTGACCTGGTCGACCGAGGCGGCGCTCCATTTCATCTGTTCCAGGCCGTGGACGCCCTCATAGTTGATGACGTTCGGCCAGGTCCGGTTGAGGCCCGACGGCTTGAAAGCGCCGTGGAAATCCGCCATGAGCCCGTATTTGGCGCAGGTCTCGGCGGCCCGGCGGTAGAAATCGACGACGACCTGGTCGTCCCGGTCCATGAAATCAATCTTGAATCCCTTGATGCCCAAGGCGCTGTAATGCTTGCAGACGGCCTCCATGTCCCGGTCGAAGGCCCAGTAGCCGGCCCACAGGATGAGGCCGACACCGCGCTCCTGCGCGTAGCGGGACAGCATGGGGATGTCGATTTCGGGGATGACCTGCATCAGGTCCGCCTGGAGATTGACCGCCCAGCCCTCGTCGAGGATGACGTATTCGATGCCCTGCTTCGACGCGAAATCAATGTAATACTTGTACGTATCGTTGTTGATGCCGGCGCGGAAATCCACCCCGTACAGGTTCCAGTCGTTCCACCAGTCCCAGGCGACCTTGCCGGGCTTGACCCAGCTGAAATCTCCCTCGGCCGGCTTACCGAGCAGCCAGACCAGGTCGTTGTCCGCCAGCTGCCGGTCCTCGGTGGAGACGCTGACGATGCGCCACGGGAACTCCGTCGCGCCGGAAGCCTTCGCGATATACGCTTCCCGGCTCTGCACTTCGCCCTGGAGCATGTTGTGGCCGCCCTGGCGGACCTCCTTCGGATATGGGGCCCAAACGCCGCGCAGCGTCGTGCCGCCATCCGGATTGGACAGGTACATGCCCGGGTAGTCGAGCAGGCCGGATTCGGTGATCAGCACCTTCATTCCGCGGGGCGCCTCGACGGCGAGCGGCAGGAAGGCCAGCCGGGCCGGATCCCAGGTGCTGAGGGTACCGTAGGTGTAGGTGTTTTCGAAGGAATTGTAGAACTGGGCTTCATAGGAGGCGGATTCCCGGACATAGGGGAACCAGGCCGTCCAGTCCTCCGGGAAGCGGAATTCCGCCTGTTCGCTTTCAACGAGGAAATCGCCTTTCAGTTTGCTGACGAAGCGGTAGGCCGCCCCGGCGTCGAATGCGCGGACCTGTAGGTCGAATTCCGGGAACTGCAGGACCATCTCGCGGTACTGCTCCCGGACCCGGCTCTTCTTGTAGACGGGCGCATCGATCCAGCGGTCGGCCTGGCTGCGGGTGACCTTGCGGACTTTGTCGCTCTCGCCGAAGGCGCGGCCGCCGTCGAGGGTCATGGCGATCCGGGACGGGGCGACCAGCTGGACGCCGCCGTGGCTGACGCTGAAGGTAATCTCGTTCCCGACCCGGACTTCGACGCCCAGGTTTCCGTCGGGAGACTGCAGGGTATAGGTCTTGTCGGCGGCCATGGCCGCGAGGGGCAGCAGGATTGCCGCCAGGGAGAGCAGGAATTGTCTCATGGCTCTGGTATATGGTTAAATTCCAAGTTCCTTTTTCATATCCCGGAGCAGGTCGAAGGCCTGGAGCGGGGTCATGTTGTTGAGGTCGGCCGCTTCGAGGCGGGCGCGGAGCGAACTCAAGGCAGGATCGTCGAGTTGGAAGAGGGACAACTGCAGGGTCCCGTCGCTCTGGATGGTGCCTTCCTTGACATTGTAGGCCTTGCGGATCTTCCCGAAATCTTCCTTGCGGGCGGGGATGAAACCGTTGTCACCAGCCGGCAGGGCGCCGGGGTCGGCGGCTTCCAGGGCGGCGAGGGTCTTCTCGGCGGAGTCGAGCACCTCGCGGGGCATGCCGGCCAGCCGGGCGACATGGATACCGAAACTGTGGGCCGACCCGCCTTCGACCAGCTTGCGCAGGAAGATGACCTGCTTGCCGGCTTCCTTGACGGCGACATGGAAATTGCGGACCCGGGGATACAGGCCCTCCAGGTCGTTGAGTTCATGGTAGTGGGTGGCGAAGAGGGTCTTGGCGCCCTTGCCGTATTCGTGGATGTATTCGACGATGGCCCGGGCGATGCTCATGCCGTCGTAGGTCGAGGTACCGCGGCCGATCTCATCGAGCAGCACCAGCGAGCGGGCGCTGAGGTTGTGCAGGATCATGGACGTCTCCAGCATCTCGACCATGAAGGTCGATTCGCCGCGGGAGATGTTGTCGGTCGCGCCGACGCGGGTGAAGATCTTGTCGAACCAGCCGATCCGGGCGGCGTCGGCGGGG
>CADCRA010000058.1 GCA_902803715.1 uncultured Bacteroidia bacterium | reverse complement strand
GGGGAAGACGCGGGACGGCCAGGAGGATGCACCCATGGAACCAGGGTGACGGAGACGGTTGTGCTGACCATGGGTCACACCGCCGACGCCGGCGAATCCGTGGCGCTTGACGACGCCCTGGAAACCCTTACCCTTGGAAGTACCGACGACACTGACGAAGTCGACGCCTTCGAAGACGTCTGCGACGGTCAGGGTGTCGCCCAGGTTCAGGTCCTTCCCGAAGTTCAGCGGAAACTCGACGAGTTTGCGCATCGGGTTGACACCTGCCTTTTTGAAATGCCCCTGAAGAGGCGCGCTGGCATGCTTCTCTGTGGTTTCGTCATAGGCAAGCTGAACGGCGGCATAACCATCTTTCTCAACCGTCTTCAACTGCGTAACAACACATGGACCAGCCTCAATGACGGTGCATGGAATATTCTTTCCATCAGCACCGAAAACGGAAGTCATTCCGATTTTCTTTCCAATTAATCCAGGCATTGGCTTGTTAATTGATTGTTAATTAATATTTTACACTATTCCGCCTAATTTTTGCGGACTGCAAAGGTAGCGATAATATTTTGATTTTCATAACTTTTCCACAGTTTTTTCAACAGGTTTTGCAGCAGATTCCGCACGCCGCCGGCCGGCCGCTCTTGCGGCATCGAAAATAAATGTCTAATTTTGTATGCTATTTTATATAATATGTTGTTGTCGCTCTTCGGTTTCCTCAACCTGTCGCTCATCGACATGCTGGACATCCTGCTGGTTGCCCTGATCATCTTCGTGGTCTTCCGGTGGATCCGGCATTCGTCCGCCCTCAACATCTTCCTGGCCGTCATCCTCATCTACGTGATGGTCGTGATCGTCGACGCCCTGGGCATGAAGCTGATGAGCGCTCTGCTGGGGACCTTCGTGGACGTGGGCGTGATCGCCCTCATCGTGATCTTCCAGCCGGAGATCCGCCACTTCCTCTACCGGTTCGGCAGCGAAGCCAAGATCAGCACCAAGAGCCGGCAGATCCTGGACCGCATCCTGGGCGCCCGGTCCGGGGCCAAGATGGGCTCGGCCGCCGTCGACGAAGTCGCCGAAGCCTGCCGCGCCATGTCCGACAGCAAGACCGGTGCCCTGATGGTCTTCCCGCACAGCGACAACCTGGACTACATCATCGAGACCGGCGACCGGATCGACGCGACGATCAGCCGCCGCCTCATCATGAACATTTTCTTCAAGAACTCACCGCTCCACGACGGGGCGATGGTCCTCCGGGGAGAACGCATCGTGGCCGCCCGCTGCACGCTTCCGATCACGGAGCGCAGCGACATCCCCGCCCATTTCGGCATGCGCCACAAAGCCGCCGTCGGCATTTCCGAACAGTCGGACGCCGACGTCATCGTGGTCTCGGAAGAGACCGGCAACGTCTCTTTCGTCCGCAACGGCAAGCTGACCCACATCAGCAACATGAATGAACTTAAACTGCTCCTGGACGCCGCCTTCTCCGGCGGGGAGCAGACAGACAAGAAGGAGTAAGATTTGGAAGAAGCAAGGAACATAGACGTCCGGTTGGAAGCGAAGCTGGGATTTGACAGGATCCGGACGGCCATTGCAAACCGCTGCAGCACGGCATACGCCGCACAGCGGGTGGCAGAAGAAACATTTTCCACCTCGGCCCGGGAAATCCGCCGGCGCCTGCTGCTGACCGACGAGATGCGGCTGATCATCCTGTTCGAGGACAGTTTCCCGACCAGCGGATACATCGACTGCATCGATTTCCTCGAGGTCCTCGCCCAGGACGGCGCCAACATCGACCTGCTTTCGCTGGGCAAGCTGCGGACCCTGCTGGACACCCTCCACAAGGTCATCGCCTTTTTCTCGACCGTCAAGGACGGGGTCTATCCCAACCTGACCCGCCTGACGGCCCACGTCAACGTCTTCCCGGAAATCCTGCAGCAGATCGACCGGATCCTGGACCGCAACGGCGAAGTCAAGGACACCGCCTCGGACCTCCTCTACGAGATCCGCAAGGCCCTCCGGGAGAAAGAGGGCGCCATCTCGCGCCGGGCCGCTGCCATCCTCAAGCGCGCCCAGCAGGAAGGCATCGCCGATGCCGACGCCAGCCTGTCGGTCCGCGACGGCAAGATGCTCATCCCGGTCAGTTCCGCCCACAAGCGCAAGCTCGCCGGCTTCGTCTACGATGAATCCTCGACCGGCAAGACGACCTACATCGAACCGGCGGAGGTCATCGAACTCGAAAACGAAATCGCGGAACTGCACTTCGCCGAAAGCCGCGAGATTTTCAAGATCCTCAGCGATTTCAGCGAATTCGTCCGGCCGTACGTGCCCCGGCTGCTGGCCGGCGCCCGCGTCGCCGGCGAACTGGACTTCATCATGGCCAAGGCCCAGACCGCCCTGGAATACATTGCCGGCATGCCGGTCCTCTCTGAAAACGGGGAGATGAACCTCCGCAAGGCCCGCCATCCCCTCCTGGAGAAAGCCCTCCGCCGCGAAGGCAAGGAGATCGTCCCGCTGACCGCCTCCCTCACCCCCGCCAAGCACATCCTCCTCATTTCCGGTCCGAACGCCGGCGGCAAATCCGTCTGCCTGAAGACCGTCGGCCTGCTCCAGTACATGTTCCAGTGGGGCATGCTCATCCCGACCTCGGAGACCTCCGAGATGACCTTGTTCAACCGCATCATGGTCGACATCGGCGACGGCCAGTCGATCGACAACGACCTGAGCACCTACAGCTCCTTCCTCGATTCCATGCGCCAGATGCTGGAATGCGCGGACGAGCATACCCTCGTACTCATCGACGAATTCGGCTCGGGCACCGAGCCCGCCGCCGGCGGCGCCATCGCGGAAGCCATCCTGAGCGAACTTGACCGAAGGGGCGTCTACGGCGTCATCACGACCCATTACACCAACCTGAAACTCTACGCCGCCCGGGAAGGCGACTGCGGCGTCATCAACGGCGCCATGCAATTCGACGCCAAGAACATCGCCCCGCTTTTCAAACTGGAGATGGGACTCCCCGGGAACTCCTTCGCCTTCGAGATGGCCCGCAAGATGGGCCTGCCGGAGGCGATCATCAAAGACGCTGAGGAACGTGCCGGCGACGAATACGTCGGCATCGAGCGGAACCTCCGCAAGATCGCCCGCAACCGCCGCGCCCTCGACGAGAAACTCGAAAAGATCCGCCACACCGACAAGACCCTCGAGAACATCACGGGCCGCTACCAGAAAGAACTGGAAGACATCAAGAAGACCCGCAAGGAGATCATCGACGAAGCCCGCCGGGAAGCCGAGGGAATGGTCAAGGAGGCCAACAAGCGGATCGAACGGACCATCCGGGAGATCAAGGAAAACCAGGCGGAAAAAGAGAAAACCCAGGAAGTGCGCCGCGAACTGGGCGACTTCATGAGCCTGCTGACGCAAGGCAAGCAGCGGCAGCAGAAGAACCGCGAAGACTACGTCGAAGGGAAACTCCGGCAACTGTCCGAGCGCCGGGAGCGGGAAAAGGCCCGCCGGGTGCGCCGCGGAACGGCCGCGCCGGAAGAAGTCCCGGCCGAATCGGCGGCGGACGCCCGCAGCGGCCCGCTGAAAGTCGGCGAGAAAGTCCGCGTCAAGGACAACGGGATGGTCGGCGAGGTCTCCAAGGTCTCGGCCAAGGCCGTCACCGTCATCATCGGCAGCATCACCAGCAAACTCCCGCACGAGCGCGTCGAGCGGATCTCCTCGAACGAATACAAGGAGGCTGTCCGGAACATTCCGACGGCCACCCGGCCGCTGCAGGTGGAAGATGCCGCCATCCGCGAGCGCAAACTCGCCTTCAAGCCGGAACTGGACGTCCGGGGCGAACGGCTGGGCGACGCGCTGGAGATCGTCATGCGGTTCGTCGATGACGCGATCATGCTGGGCATGCCTTCCGTGCGGATCGTCCACGGCAAGGGCACCGGGGTCCTCCACGAGGAGATCCAGAAGATGCTCCGCGCCACGGCCGGGGTCGCCTCGGTCAAGGACGAGCACATCCAGCACGGCGGATCTGGCGTAACCATCGTCACCTTTGACTGATGGGACGCGGAGAGATCGGAAGGCTCGGCGAGCAGGCCGCCTGCCGCTACCTGGCCGGCCGGGGTCATACGGTCCTGGACCGGAACTGGCGGGCCGGGCACCTGGAACTGGACATCATCTCCCTGGCTCCCGACGGGATCCACTTCACGGAGGTGAAGACGCGGGTGGCGCCGGTAGCGGCCCCGCCGCAAGACAATGTGGGATACGCCAAGCAGCGGAACATGGCAGCCGCGGCCCAGCGGTATCTCCACGATAAAGACGACCGGAAACTGGCCACCCTGGAGGTCTTTTTCGACGTCATTGCAGTGACACTGGACGGAGGCTCCGAGGAAATCGCGTATTTCCCGTCCGCCTTCATTCCGATATATGTTTGAAACACTATGAACAACAACCATTACAGCGTCATCATGGCCGGCGGCTATGGAAGCCACTTCTGGCCAATGACCCGGGAATCCCGGCCGAAACAGTTCATCGACCTGACCGGACAGGGCCGATCCCTGGTCCGCGTCGCGTATGATCGGTGCCTCGGGGTCGTCCCGAAAGAGAATATCCTGCTGATCACCCTGTCCCGCTTCCGGGATTACGTCTTCGAGACGATCCCCGACTTCCCGGAAGAAAACCTGCTGCTGGAGCCCTATGGCCGGAAGACCGCCCCGTGCATCGTCTATTCGACCTATGCCATCCTCAAGCGGAATCCCGACGCCGTCATCGCCATGATCCCGGCCGACCAGATCATCTTCGACGGAGACTGCTACCGGAAAACCCTGCGGGACGCCCTCGACTACGCCTCCGGCCACTCCGTCCTGGTGACCCTCGGCGTCGTACCGACCCGGCCGGACCCCAACTATGGTTACATCCAGGTCGCCGGCGGCAAGGCGGCACGCAACGCCGACAAGCCGGTCCCGGTCAAGACCTTCACGGAGAAACCGGATCCGGTCATCGCCGAGGTCTTCTGCCGGAGCGGGGAGTTCTTCTGGAACTCCGGTGTCTTCGTCTGGCAGGCCTCTGTCATCCGCACCGAATGCGAACGGTACATCCCGGAGATCACAACCCTCTTCGCCGGCTGGGACGGAGCCCTCGGGACCACGGCGGAGCGCGTCTTCCTCGAACGGGCCTACACCGACTGTTCCAAGCAGTCCATCGACTACGGCGTCATGGAAAAGACCGAACGGGCCTGGGTCTATCCGGCACGGTTCGGCTGGTCCGACATCGACAACTGGGACAGCCTGTACGCCAACTACCCCGACAAGGATGACGAGGGCAATGTCACCAACAGCAGGCAGCCGTACCTGGAAAGCGACGCCGGCTGCATGATCCTGTCCCGGAATCCGGGCAAGATGATGGCCGTTAAAGGCCTCAAGGACTTCCTGGTCATCGACACTCCGGACGCCCTGCTGATCTGCCCGCGGGACGACGCCGCCTACCGCGATTTTACCGCCGGGCTCGCCATGCCCGGATTCGAAGATATCCGTTAACCCATTTATTTGCGCCCATGAACCGGACTGACACCTTCCTGCGCGAGATCCGCGCCAATCTCGAGAACAACATCCTTTCCTTCTGGCTGGACAACACCCGCGACCCGCTGGAAGGCGGCTTCCTCGGCCGTATCAGCGGAACCGGAGAACCGGACCGCAAGGCGCCCCGCGGCACCATCCTCAACGCCCGCATCCTCTGGGCTTTTTCGGCCGCGTGGAAAGCCCTCCGCAAGAAAGAATACCTGATTGCAGCCGGTCGGGCCAAAGACTATTTCCTCGGCCATTTCATCGACCACAAATACGGCGGCGTCTACTGGTCGCTGACCCCGGCCGGCATTCGGCTCGAAACCAAGAAGCAGCTCTATGCCCAGGCCTTCGCCATCTACGGCCTCAGCGAGTTTTACGGTGCGACCGGAGACGACGAAGCCCTCAAGGCCGCCCGCAACCTCTACCTCATCATCGAGAAGGAATTCGCCGACCCGGTCCACGGAGGTTACTTCGAAGCCCGCGGACGGGATTTCCAGCCGCTGGAAGACATGACCCTCAGCGCCCATGACATCAACGCCGCCAAGACCATGAACTCCCACCTGCACCTGCTCGAAGCCTATGCCAACCTCTACAAGGTCTGGCCGGACGAGGGCCTGCGTGAGAAAACGATCGCCCTGCTGGACATCCTCCGGGAGCGGATCATGGACCCGAAGACCGGCCACCTGCACCTGTATTTCAACGAAGACTGGAGCGTCATTCCCGGCGCCTTCTCCTACGGCCACGACATCGAGACCTCCTGGCTGGCCCTGGAAGCGGCCTTCATCGTGCGCGACATCGACGTCATCGGCCGGATCCGGCCGGCCGCCCTGCAGATGGCCCGCGCCGGCCTGGAAGGCCTCCAGCCGGACGGCAGCCTGCTCTACGAGAGCGGAGACGATTCCCGCCAGTGGTGGGTCGAGGCCGAGAACGTCGTCGGCAACCTCTGGCTTTGGAAATACCAGGGCGATCCGGACGGAGCCGACCGTGCCCTGGCCTGCTGGGACTACATCAAAACCCACCTGGTCGACACGGAAAGAGGAGAATGGTTCTGGTCCTGCGCGCCGGACGGCACCCCGAACCGGACCGACGACAAGGCGGGCTTCTGGAAATGCCCCTACCACAACAGCCGCATGTGCCTCCAGGTCCTTAGCCTCCTGTAAAACCCCTCGCAAAACAAAAGCCGGTCTCCTCTGCCCGAAGAGACCGGCTTTCTTGTTTCCAAACGTGTCGTTATGCCTGTTCCTTGACGTCCAGGCGGATCTGCAGTTCGTCCAGCTGGCTGTCGTCGATCGACGACGGGGAATCGATCATCATGTCGCGGCCCTGGTTGTTCTTCGGGAACGCGATATAATCGCGGATCGAGTCGCTGCCGCCGAACAGGGCGCAGACGCGGTCGAAGCCGAACGCGAGGCCGCCGTGGGGCGGAGCGCCGAACTTGAAAGCGTTGATGATGAACCCGAACTTGTATTCGGCTTCCTCCGGACCGATGCCCAGCACCTCGAACATCCGCTTCTGCATGTCGGCATTGTGGATCCGGATGGAACCGCCGCCGAGTTCGGTGCCGTTCAGCACGAAGTCGTAGGCATTGGCGCAAACACGCTCGAGATCTTCTTTCTTATCGCTGTAGAACCAGCCTTCATGCTCCGGTTTCGGTGCCGTGAACGGATGGTGCATGGCATAGAAACGCTGCGTCTCATCATCCCACTCCAGCAGCGGGAAGTCCACGATCCAAAGCGGAGCGAAGACCTTCGGGTCGCGCAAGCCCAGCCGGCCGCCCATCTCCAGGCGCAGGACGCCGAGCATGGTCTGGACCTTGCGCTTGGCATCCCCGCTCATGACGAGGATCAGGTCGCCCGGCTTCGCCTCGGCGGCGGCGGCAATCTTGGCAAGGTCTTCCGGACCATAGAACTTGTCGATCGAGGACTTGAAGGAGCCGTCGGCATTGCAGCGGATGTAGATCAGGCCCTTGGCGCCGACCTGCGGCCGTTTGACCCACTCGGTCAGTTCGTCGACCTGCTTGCGGGTATACTCCGCGGCGCCCGGCACGGCGATCGAGCCGATGTAGGCGGCACCGTCCAGCACGCCGAATCCCTTGCCCTTGGCCACCTCCGTCAGGTCATGGATGGTCATTCCGAAACGGATATCCGGCTTGTCGGAACCATAGTTGTCCATCGCATCGTACCAGCACATGCGCGGAAGCGGATCCGGAATCTCCACGCCGAGGACGTTGCGGAACAGGGTCCGCATCATGCCCTCGAAGGTGCCGAGGACATCCTCCTGCTCGACGAAGGACATCTCGCAGTCGATCTGCGTAAACTCCGGCTGGCGGTCGGCGCGCAGGTCTTCGTCGCGGAAGCAGCGCACGATTTGGAAATACCGGTCGTAACCGGCGACCATCAGCAGCTGCTTGAACGTCTGCGGACTCTGCGGCAGGGCGTAGAACTGGCCCGGGTTCATGCGGGACGGGACGACAAAATCGCGGGCGCCTTCCGGCGTCGACTTGATCAGGTACGGAGTCTCGATCTCCATGAAACCCTGTGCGTCGAGGTAGTTGCGGACCTCGTGAGCCACCCGGTGGCGCAGCATGAGCGCGTCCCGAAGCGGCCTGCGGCGCAGGTCCAGATAACGGTATTTCATCCGGAGGTCATCGCCTCCGTCGCTTTCATCCTCGATCGTGAACGGCGGGGTCACGGACTTGTTGAGCACGCGGATCGACGCGACCTTGATCTCGATGTCACCGGTCGGCATCTTGGCATTCTTGCTCTGGCGCTCGACGACCTCGCCCTCCGCCTGGATGACGAATTCCCGGCCCAGGGAGGTGGCGGCCTCAACCAGTTCCGCCGGCGCATCAGCCTCGACAACCAGCTGCGTGATGCCATAGCGGTCGCGCAGGTCGATGAAGGTCATGCCGCCGAGTTTGCGGGATTTCTGGACCCAGCCGGCCAGCGTAACCTGCCGTCCCTTGTCCTCAATGCGGAGTTCTCCGCAAGTATTCGTTCTGTACATGGTTCAGAATTATTTTCAGTCAAACATGCAAAGATACGGAAAAATCCTTATTTTTACACATCAGGAACCTCATAATACCCCTTAACACATGAAACGAATCCATCTGGGGCTGGCCGTCCTTCTGACGGTAACCGCCTGTTCGGCTCCAACCGAAGACCTGAAACTAAACGATTTGGGATATTTTGAACGGCAAGGCGTCAACGTCCTGGTGTTCAGTAACCCGTTTACCGGAGGCTTCAACGACGAGAAAGACTCCGGCATCGAAATCGTGCACCACGGCGTCCGGACCTTCCAGGGCGGCGCCGTCCGCCTGGGCGCCACGCCGGAACAGTGGGACCTGGTCCCCAAGATGACCTCGCGGACCGTAGATACCCTTGCCGGGTGCATCGAAGTGGGACTCCGCTACGATGATTATGACTTCGACTCCCGGGTAACGGTCCGGGCCCAAGGTCCCGCCGTCGAAATATCCGTATACCTCGACAAGCCGGTTCCGGATGCGCTCGTCGGGGAAGCCGGGTTGATGCTGGAGTTCCTGCCCTCCCAGTACTGGAGCAAGGCCTACCTGATGGACGGACGGCCGAACCGGATCCCTCGTTACGCCGTCAGCGACACCAAGGTCCGCCCCAATGAGGAGAAAGTGCTTCAGTTCCGGGGCTACCGGACGTATGACGACAGGGGTACGGGGATGTTTGTGGAGCCGGTTCCGATGGAAAGCGGTCATGAACTGCTCCTGGCACCGGATACGCCGGAACGGATGGTGAAGATCACCTCTGAAGACGCCTTGTTGCAGCTGTACGACGGCCGGATGCTGGCCCAGAACGGCTGGATGGTCATCCGGAGCGTCCTTCCTGCCGGAAAGACCGGCAAGGTCGCGACCTGGACCGTGGAGCCGAACGCCGTGTCCGGATGGATCCGGGAACCCAACGTGGGTTTCTCCCAGATGGGCTATGTCCCCGACCAGCCGAAAGTCGCCGTCATCGAACTGGACAAGCAGGACAAGGTCCGTCCGAAAGCGTCCGTCTGGAAAGTGGAAGCGGACGGTTCCGTCCATGAAGCATTTACCGGCCCCGTCACCGTCTGGGGAGATTATTTCAAGTACAACTACGCCCGGTTCGACTTCTCCGCCGTACAGGAAAGCGGGGTTTATTTCCTCCGCTACGGCGATGTCCGGACCGACAATTTCATCATCGACCCCTCCGTCTATGACCGGATCACCGTCGCGACCAGCGATGTGTGGATTCCCGTGCACATGGACCACATGGCCGTCAACGAAGGCTATCGTCTCTGGCACGGCGAACCGTTCAAGGAAGGCTATCTCCAGGCACCGCCGAACACCAACCACTTTGACCAGCACCGCCAGGGGCCGACGACGGACACCCGTTACAAAGCGCTGGAACTCATTCCCGGACTGAACGTCGGCGGTTATTTCGACGCCGGGGACTTCGACATCGAGACCGGATCGAACATCAGCGTCATCCAGAATCTGATCAGCCTTTGGGAGCAGTTCCATCCGCAAAGGGACGAGACATTCGTCAGCGAAGAGCAGCGCTATGTCGACCTGCACCGCCCGGACGGCGTTCCAGACATCCTGCAATATATCGAACATGGCGTGCTGAACATCGTGGCGCAGGCCGAACAGATCGGCCACATGGCCCAGACCCTGTCGAACTCGGTGCTGGACAACTACCACCACCTGGGCGACGCGGCCGGCATCACAGATGGACTGCACTACGACCCGCGCCTGAAACCCTTCCAGAAATCCGCGGACGGAAAGTCCAGCGGCACTCCGGACGACATGTGGGCTTTCACCAGCCGGAATCCCGGCATGGATATCCAGGCCTCGACGGTCCTCGCGGCGGCGGGGCGCGTGCTGGCCGACTATGACCCGGATCTGGCCCGGCGGGCCCTGGCCCAGTCCAAGCGGCTGCAGCAGGAGGCGACGGCGATGATGGAAGCCAATCCGATGTTCCGCCGTTTCGGCATGTCCGGCAACTTTACCTCCGCCCTCCAGCTCTATGTATCCACCCGGGAGCCGCAGTACCTGGAACAGTTCACGGCCGGAGTCTGGCCGGCGCTGGAGCAGAATGCGCTCTTCGCCATTGATGCCGCCCTTTCCGCCATCCCGTACATGGACGAGGATTACAGGCAGAGACTCCGTCCCTATGTAGAAAAATACAGAGACTATGTGGAATCCCTGGAGGCGGAGAATCCCTATGGCGTCCCGATCAGCCTGGGCAACTGGGCCGGCAGCGGCCAGGTCGTCAGTTTCGGTACGACGGTTTGCAACGCGGTCCGGTATTTCCCGGACATCCTCGGCAAGGAGCATATTTACAAAGCGCCGGCCTTCCTGTTCGGCTGCCATCCGTACCACAACTATTCCCTAGTCGCGGCGGTCGGCGCCACGCGTCCGAAAGAGGTCTTCTATGGCAACAACCGCGCGGACTTTTCGGTCATTCCCGGCAACGTGGCGCCGGGCGTGCTGTTCCGCCAGCCCGACCATTTCGAGAATTATGACGACTGGCCGTTCCTCTGGGGGCAGAACGAAGGGACCATCGCCGGCAACACCTCCTACCTCATTTTCGGAGAAACCTTCCGGACTCTGCAATAACCCGCGGGCAGAAAGTTCCGCTTCTGTAGTTTTCGTGATGCCCGTCGGCAGGCCAGTCCCTGGCGACAATCGTCAAGAAAATCTACGAAGAGACATAAGCGTTAGTTTTCGATAGGGGCCGATGAGTTTTTCGGGTTGATAATCGTTTGATTATCAACCTTTTTCTTTTTCATAAAATGAGTTTTTTGTTTTTGCGATGAGTTATTTCCAACCGAACTTTGCATCAACAAATAACTTATTATTTATGAAAACACAATCTGTAATTCTTGCCTTATTTATGGGCATTTTCCTATTCGCCGCATGCGAAAAAAGTATGAAT
>CADCRA010000057.1 GCA_902803715.1 uncultured Bacteroidia bacterium | reverse complement strand
CGATGCAGCATGTTATAGACGACATGGACAGGGAAGCCCATGATCGTGTAGAAGGATCCGTCGATGCGGGTGATGCCGATATAGCCGATCCACTCCTGGATACCATAGGCTCCTGCTTTGTCGAAAGGTTTGTAACGGTCGATGTACCATTCGATCTCTGCATCTGTCAGTTCACGGAACCAGACATGGGCGGTATCGGATACCGTCTCCATCTTCCGGGCATCCCGGAGCGTGACGGCCGTGACGACCTGATGGTCCCTGCCGGACAGCAGGCGGAGCATCCGGAACGCTTCGGCCTTGTCCGCCGGTTTACCGAGAATCTCCGTGCCGCATAGGACCATCGTATCGGAAGTGATCAGGATTTCATCCTCTTCCAGCGGTCGGTGGAAACCGGCGGATTTCCCTTCGGACATCAGGACCGGTACTTGCATATGCGGCGTGCCGGGATCGAAGGTTTCCTTGAAGTCGTTTCCGGTATCTACTGTAAAATCAATGCTTAAGCCGGATAGCAACTCTTTCCTTCTCGGAGAATTGCTTCCCAGGATGATTTTCTTGCCGTGCAAATCCATGGCTCAAAATCTGCGTTTATATTCGGCCACGTTGAAGTTCCAGGTCCCTTGCGATTTCATGACGGTTTCGACGACTTGCCGGACGCAGCCGCGGCCGCCGGGGCAGTCGGAAATAAAATCGCAGGTTTCCCGTACCTCAGGAACGGCATCGGAAGGGCAGGCTGCGCATCCGCAGACGGCCAGGACCGGAATGTCCGGAATATCGTCTCCGATAAACAGGACTTCATCGCGCTGCAGGCCGTGACGCCGGCAGAACCGGTCGAAGTCTTCGACCTTGTCCCGTGATCCCAGGTAGACATCGTCTGTCGGAACGCCGCTGGTGCGGAACCGTTCCCGGATGGATACGGAACGGCCGCCGGTGATGATGCCGACCGGGTAACCGTTCATGCAGGCCATCCGGATGGCGAAACCGTCCTTCGCATCAAATGTCCGGTACAGTTCTCCTTGCAGGTCGCAGAAGACTCCGCCATTCGTGAAAACCCCGTCAACATCAAAGGTAAATGCCTTGATCTTGCTGAAATCCATGCTGTTATGATTTTGGACCGTTGTTGTTTCCGCCGAACGGACCGAAACTGCCCAGGTCGATTCCACCGTTTTTCGGACCGTCCAGGTCAATGATGCCGAACTGGTTTTCGTATTTGATGATATTGTCCTGCAGGGCGTTGAGGAGCCGTTTTGCATGTTCCGGCGTCATGACGATGCGGTTGCCGATTTCCGGTTTCGGGAGACCGGGCAGCATGGTCGCGAAATCCACGATGAATTCGCTGCGGGAATGGGTGATAATCGCCAGGTTGGAGTACGTTCCTTTTGCAATTTCCGGTTTGATCTCCAGGCTGATCGGGTTTTGTTTCTTTTCTTCCATAACTTCAGAATCGGTATTAGGTATCGCAAAATTAACAAAAAATACGTACTTTTGTAAGTTAATGTGAAGTTGAATATTAATATCGGAGACAAAAATGGATCTTTCCGCAAAATACGACCACAGCCTCGTCGAGGACAAATGGTACAATTACTGGTTGGAGAAAAAATTCTTTCATTCGGAACCCGATGAGAGAGAACCGTATACGATCGTTATCCCCCCGCCGAATGTCACGGGTATCCTGCACATGGGCCATGTGCTGAACAACACGCTCAACGACGTGCTGATCCGCAAGGCGCGCATGGACGGCAAAAATGCCTGCTGGGTACCGGGAACGGACCATGCGTCCATTGCGACGGAGAGCAAGGTTGTCGCCAAACTGAAGGCGCAGGGCATTTCCAAGGAGGATCTGACCCGGGAAGAGTTCCTGCAGCACGCCTGGGCATGGAAAGAAGAGCACGGCGGCATCATCCTCAAGCAGCTCCGCAAGCTCGGTGCTTCCTGCGACTGGGACCGTACCCGTTTCACGATGGATCCCGACCTCTCCGAAGCCGTGATCAACACCTTCGTCTATTTCTACAAAAAAGGATGGATTTATAAAGGTGTCCGCATGGTCAACTGGGATCCGGAGGCGTTGACGGCCGTCAGCGACGACGAAGTCATCCACAAGGATACGAAGAGCCATTTCTATCATCTGAAGTATTATATCTCTGATGGTCAGGGACATCCGACGGACCAGTACCTGGTTATCGCCACGACGCGTCCGGAGACCATCATGGCGGATGCCGCCATTTGTGTCAACCCGGCGGACGAACGCCATCACTGGCTCCGGGGCAAGAAAGTGCTGATCCCGCTGATCAACCGGGAAATCCCCGTGATAGAGGACAGTTATGTCGAGATGGACTTCGGTACCGGCTGCCTCAAGGTGACCCCTGCCCATGATGTCCACGACTATGAAATCGGCCTCCGTCACAACCTGCCGGTTCTGGAGATCATCGACGACCACGGCAAACTCAACGAAAAAGCGCAGATCCTCGTAGGGGAGGACCGCTTCGTGGCCCGCAAGAAGATTGTCAAGATGCTGGAAGAAGCCGGCAACCTGCTCAAGGTCGAGGAGTATATCTCCCCGGTCGGTTATTCCGAACGTACGGACGCCGTCATCGAGCCGAAACTGTCCGCCCAGTGGTTCCTCAAGATGGGCGAACTGGCCAAGATGGCTCTTGAAACGGTCGAGAGCGGCCGGACGCGCCTGATTCCGGACCGTTACATGAACACCTACCGCCACTGGATGGAGAACGCCCGCGACTGGTGCATCTCCCGCCAGCTCTGGTGGGGCCAACGTATCCCGGCATATTATCTCCCTGACGGACAATATGTTGTCGAGCCGACACCGGAAGCGGCCCTGGCTGCTGCCCAGGCCATCGATCCGTCCCTGCGTGCGGAAGACCTGCGGCAGGACGAAGATGTCCTCGACACGTGGTTCAGTTCCTGGCTCTGGCCGATTTCCGTTTTCGACCCCCAGAAACCCGGCCATCCGGACCATCAGCCGAACAAGGATCTGGCCTATTACTATCCGACCAATGACCTGGTGACGGGACCGGACATCATTTTCTTCTGGGTTGCCCGCATGATCATGGCGGGTGAGGAGTTCATGGGGAAGGAACCTTTCTCCAATGTCTATTTCACCGGTATCGTCCGTGACAAACTCGGTCGGAAGATGTCCAAGACCCTCGGCAACTCGCCGGATCCGCTGGACCTGATCGCCAAGTACGGCGCGGATGCCGTCCGTATCGGCATGCTGCTCTGCGCCTCTGCCGGCAACGATATCTTCTATGATGAGAGCCAGGTGGAACAAGGCCGCAATTTCTGTGGAAAGATCTGGAATTCCTTCCGGCTCATCCAGGGTTGGAAAGTTGATGAAACGCTTGAGCCTAGTGCTGCCAACGCTATTGCAGTCAAGTGGTTCCAGAATAAGTTGAATCAGGTCGTCGAGACGGTGGAAGACCATTATTCTAAGTTCCGCATCTCTGATGCCCTGATGGCGATCTATAAATTGTTCTGGGATGATTTCTGCTCCTGGTTCCTGGAAATTATCAAGCCGGCCTATGTGGACGGCCAGCCTTCACCGATTGACAAGAAGACCTATGATGCGACCCTCGGTTTCTTTGAAACGCTTTTGAAGATGATCCATCCGGTCATGCCGTTCATCACCGAAGAACTCTGGCATGCCATCAGTGACCGTGCGGAAGACGAGACCATCATGTATGCGCCCAGCCCGAAAGTCCAGCCGTATGATGCCGATGTCCTGGTGAAATTCGAAATGGCCCAGGAAGCCGTCAACGGAATCCGCAGCATCCGCAACCAGAAGGGAATCGCTCCCAAGGAGGCTCTCACCCTGAAGTGCAAGGAAGGGTTCGATCCGTCCTTCCTGCCGGTGGTCGAGAAACTGGCGAACCTTTCTTCCGTGACGACCGTCGAAGATTTCGGCTCCGCCGCCGGCGTTTCCTTCATGGTCCGGACGGTTGAAATGTTCATCGAACTTTCCGGTCTGGTCAATGTGGAAGAGGAAATCGCCAAGCTGGAAAAAGAGCTGGCATACCAGCAGAAATTCCTGGCGGGCGTACGGGCGAAACTCTCCAACGAGCGCTTTACGGCCCATGCACCCGAGGCGGTCATCGCCAATGAGCGGAAAAAAGAAGCCGATTCCCTTTCCAAGATTGAAAGTTACGAATCTCAGCTTAAAGCACTGAGGAATAGTTAATAAAACAAATTTGTTGAAAGTGATAACATTTTTGTTATCTCTCATTTGGACCATTTTTTGACGGCAAGATGATGTTTTTTGAGACTTCATTCCCGGTTCGTTACTACGAAACGGACCAGATGGGAATCGTACACCACTCCAATTATATCCGTTACTTCGAATGTGCCCGGAACGGCATGATGGCCGATGGCGGATATCCGATCGAACGGTGCGAGGAAGAAGGTGTGACGATCCCTGTCGTCTCCGTTTCCTGCCACTACAAACGGCCGGCGAAGATGGGGGATGTCCTGACTGTTTCCGCCGCCATCGAATCGGTTCCGATGGCCAAGCTGGTCATCCGGCAGGCTGTCCGGAACCAGCATGGCGATCTCTGTGTCGAAGGGGAGGTCGTGCTGGGTTTCCTGAACAAGGAGACCGGTCATCCCACCCGCTGTCCGGAAAAATTGGCCCGTTTGATTGAATCACGTTTAAACGACAGATAAGATGATGTACCCGTTGTTTATCGGCACCTGGGAACTGGTTGCCATCGTATTGATCGTCCTCCTTCTTTTCGGAGGAAAAAAGATTCCGGAACTCATGAAAGGCTTGGGCAAGGGCATCAAGAGTTTCAAGGAAGGGATGGACGAGGTCGAGAAAGAAGTCGCCGACGTCAAGAAGGAAATCGATTCTGCCCCGACCGGAAAGAAAGAGGAATAGCGGATGGCCGGACAGGAGGAGATGTCCTTCTGGGACCATCTGGACGTGCTGAGAGGGACATTGTTCCGCTCGGCCGCCTCTGTTGTTGCCATTTCCATCGTTTTCCTGTGTATCAAGGAGCCGCTTTTCCGTATCGTTCTCTGGCCGGCACAGCCGGATTTCTTCCTGTACCGCTGGCTGGGGCTTGATTTCTCGATGGAGCTGATCAACATCGATGTCTCCGCCCAGTTCTTCGTCCATCTGAAGATGTCCGTCCTGGCTGCGCTGATCATCGGCTTTCCGTATCTGGTCTACGAAATCTGGAAGTTCATCGCTCCCGCCCTTTATGAGAATGAAGGCCGGGCGGTCCGCAAGGCATTCAGCATGTCGACGGTCCTGTTTTACATGGGCGTCGTCGTCGGGTACTGCATCGTCCTCCCGGTCTGCCTGATGTTTTTCATGAACTATACGGTGAGTGACAGCGTCGTCAATACCATCTCCTTGAACTCCTATATTTCGATGTTCACGTCGATGGTCTTCCTGATCGGCATCGTCTTCGAGTTTCCGACGGTCGCCGTCGTCCTGTCCCATCTGGGCATCGTCGACCGCCAGATGCTGCGCAATGGCCGCCGGTACGCTGTCGTCGTCATCATGATCATTTCTGCCCTGATCACGCCTTCCGATCCTGTATCGATGTTCGTCCTCAGCATACCGCTCTACGCGCTGTATGAGTTCTCCATCCTCGTCTGTAAGAATAAACCTGCTGAAACGGAATGATTTCAATCAATAATCTGACCGTCTCATACGGCGGTTTTACCTTATTGGACAACATCAGTTTCCATATCAGCGAGAGCGACAAGATCGGTCTCGTCGGCAAGAACGGTGCGGGGAAGTCTACGGTCATGAAACTGATCTGCGGCCTGCAGAGTCCGACCTCCGGCCACATCGACATGCCGAACCACATCCATGTCGGGTATCTTCCGCAGATCATGGAGCATCACCGGGGCCGTTCCGTCATGGACGAGACGATGACCGCTTTTGAAGCGATGTTCGCCTTGGAAGCGGAACTGGAAGAAATCAACAAGGAACTGGCCGAGCGGACGGATTATGAGTCGGACGCCTATGCGGAACTGATTGCCCGGCTGGGTGAGATCAATGATGTCCTCGCACTGGACCATGCGGAGCCGCCACGGGTCCAGGCGGAAAAAGTCCTCATCGGTTTGGGGTTCAAGGACAGTGACTTCAACCGTCCGACCGAAACTTTCAGTCAAGGTTGGAACATGCGGATTGAATTGGCCAAGATCCTGCTGACGCGTCCGGATGTCCTGTTGCTGGACGAGCCGACCAACCACCTGGACATCGAGTCGATCGAATGGCTGGAGCAATACCTGAAAGCCTATCGCGGCTCCCTCATGCTGGTTTCGCATGACCGCCGCTTCCTGGACAACGTGACCAACCGGACCGTGGAGATCCTGCTCGGACACATCCACGACTACAAGGTCTCGTACAGCAAATATGTCGAACTCCGCGAGGAACGGATGGCCCAGCAGGAGGCCGCCTATGAAAACCAGCAGCGGATGATCGAAAAGACGGAAGATTTCATCGCGAAATTCCGGTACAAGCCGACCAAATCCAACCAGGTTCAGTCCCGGATCAAGGCCTTGGAGCGGCTGGACCGGATCGAGATCGATGAGACGGACCATGCGACGCTGACGGTGAAGTTCCCGCCGGCCCCGCGTTCGGGGGACATCGTCTTCAAGGCAACGGATCTGGAAGCCGCCTATCCGCAGAAAGTCGTTTTCCGGCATGCGGATATCGAAATCAAGCGGGGAGAGAAGGTCGCCCTGATCGGCCGCAACGGAGAGGGCAAGACGACCCTGATGCGCATCATCATGGGACAGTTGCCGCCGGCGGCAGGTGAAGTTCGGACCGGACACAATGTCCAGATCGGTTATTTCGCTCAGAACCAGGAAGATATCCTGGACCGGAATGAAACGGTCTTCGGCACGCTGGACTGCATTGCGGTCGGGGATATCCGCATGAAACTGCGTGATATCCTGGCGCAGTTCCTTTTCCGCGGCGAGGACATCGACAAGAAGGTCTCCGTCCTGAGCGGCGGCGAGCGGGCCCGGCTGGGCATGGCGAAGCTGATGCTGCAGCCTTACAACCTGCTGGCCCTGGATGAACCGACCAACCATATGGACATCAAGTCGAAAGATATCCTCAAACAGGCGCTGAAATCGTATGATGGCACTTTGATTGTAGTATCCCACGACAGGGATTTCCTGGACGGCCTGGTAGACAAGATGTATGAATTCCGTGACGGGACGGTCAAGGAGCATCTGGGAACGGTGCAGGACTTCCTGGACAGGCGCCGTCTGGAATCCCTGCAGGAATTGGAACGCCGCTATCAGCCGGAGAGCAAAGTTCCCGCACAGCCGCAGGAAAGCGCTTCCCGGCAGGAATACAACCAGCGGAAGATCGTTTCCAAGGAAGAGCGCAAGATCCGCAACCGGATCGATTTCCTGGAAAAGGAGATCGGAAAGGCCGAGGAGCGCATGAAACAGATCGAGACCGTGCTGGCGGCTCCGGGTCCGTCGGATGACATCATGGAACTGACCCGGACTTACCTGGAATGCAAGCGGGATATGGACGCCCAGACCGCCGAGTGGGAAAAATTAATGGAAAGCATTGATAATTAAATAGTTTTGATTATGGCAAAGAAATGGATGACTTTCGTGGCCGCCTTGTTCGCCGCACTGGTTGCGCAGGCGCAGTCCCAGACGACGACCAAGACCAATGATTTCGTCTCCTTCGACAATATCGAAGTGAGCGATGATTTTGAAGTGACGTACCAGGTATCCGACGCATACAAGGTCGTCTGGACCTATGATACAGTCCTGTCGGACCTGATCAGCGTCTATGTGACGGGTCAGACCTTGTATGTGGATTTCAACCGGAAAGGGATGTCATCCGAACTGAAAAAGACCTATACGGGCCGCAAAGCGCCGAAACCGGTGCTGAAGGCGACGGTGTATGCGCCTTTCTTCTCGGGCCTGACCTTGAATGACAATGCCGTGTTCAACGGCAACGGCGGACATATCGATCCGGCCCGTTTCACGCTCGTCATGACCGGCAAGGCCAAGCTCTCCGACCTGATCGTCGATGCGGATGTCTGTTCGGTGACGGCGGGGAAGGATGCCAATGCCACCTTGACGGTCAATGCGGAAGAAATCTCCATCAAGACGGAAAAATCGGCCCTGGTCAACATGGTCCTTCAGTCTGACCGGCTGAACATCGATGCTTCCGGTTCTTCCGCCATTTCCCTTACCGGGGATACCGGCGACATCGTTTCCACCAGCCAGAACTCTGCCAAGGTTTCGATGAACGGATCGGCGGAGACCATCCGTCACGATGGGAAGGGAACGTCCGAACTGGATCTGATCAGCGCGCCGCTGCAGACGGCCGACCTGGTCATGGCCAATGCCAGCAAGATCTATGTCAACGTCTACGATACGCTGAAGGTCGACCTCAAGGGCAACAGCAGCGTCATCTTCGACGGAAAGCCGCAGATCGAAGTGGT
>CADCRA010000056.1 GCA_902803715.1 uncultured Bacteroidia bacterium | reverse complement strand
GCAACGCACAAACGCAAAAAGCGTTTGCGCAAGAACAGACACAAGAAGAAATAATCTTCTCTGTCTGCCATTTTAGCAGTCTGCTAAGAGTCAAGGGCTGACCGGGAGTCTCGGTGCGGCCCTTTTGTTTTCTGTCCGGAAAGCGCACGCGCTTTCCCGTTAAGTTTTTCCAATGGAATCAGAAAAGCTCAAGGATCTGATCATTGATGTCAGAGCAACGGAGGTTCAGATCGCCCTGCAGGAGAACCACAGGCTGATCGAACTGAACAAAGAGTCCAGCAGCGGGCGGAGCTTCACGGTCGGTGATGCTTTCCTCGGAAAGGTCAAGAAAGTGATGCCTGCCCTGAATGCTGCCTTTGTGGACATCGGAGACGAGAAAGAAGCCTTCATCCATTATCTGGACCTGGGATTGTATTTCGACGCGTTCGACCAGTTCGTCCGCAAGACCAATCCCAACACCAACGCCGGTGACTTGTTCAGCAGCATCCAGCTGGGGCCGATCCTCGAAAAGGAAGGCCGTATCGAAAACGTACTGAAGCAGGGCCAGATGCTGGTCGTCCAGATCACGAAGGAACCGATCTCCACCAAAGGCTCCAGACTGACTGCAGAGATTTCATTGGCAGGACGAAACATCGTACTCCTCCCCTTCGCCGAGAAGGTGAGCATTTCCCAGAAGATCTCTTCGAAAGAGGAGAAAAGAAGACTTGAGACGCTTGTCAGGAGCATCCTCCCGCGCAATTACGGGGCCATTATCCGCACGGCGGCCGAAGGCAAGAATGCAGCCGTCCTCGTTTCGGAACTCAAGGCCCTGATCAGCAAATGGGAAGCCTCCTGGAAGAACCTATCCCGATCCAAGAACGTCCAGCCGCTCTTTACCGAGTACAGCAAGACGACGACGATCCTCCGCGACCTGCTCAGCGATGAGTTCTCGAACATTTATGTCAACAATGAACATGAATACGAGGAAATCCGCAGGTACATCTCCCTGATCTCTCCGGAGCAGGAGAAGATTGTGAAACTCTATGACGGCAAGGAACCGATCTTCGACCATTTCGAAGTCAGCCGCCAGATCAAGAGTTCGTTCGGAAAAGTCGTCCCGATCAAGCAGGGCGCCTATCTTGTGATCGAGTCGACGGAAGCATTGAATGTCGTCGACGTCAACAGCGGCATCCGCGCCAAGACCAAGGAACAGGAACAGAACACGTTCGAGGTCAACAAGTATGCGGCGGAAGAAATCGCCCGCCAGCTCAGGCTCCGGGACATGGGTGGAATCGTCATCGTGGATTTCATCGACATGGAGACCCAGGAGCACCGCAACGAGCTCTACAAATACATGGTGGAGCTGATGAGCGAGGACAGGGCCAAGCACAATGTGCTGCCGCTGACGAAATTCGGTCTGATGCAGATCACCCGCCAGCGGGTGCGTCCGGCCACCGAGATCAACACCATGGAGGTGTGCCCGGTATGCCACGGAACCGGCAAGATCGTGTCCAGTTCCCTGATTGACGAGCAGATCGAACGCAGGCTTTCCTACTATGTCAACGACAAGGGACTCAAGAACTTCACCCTCAAGGTCAGCCCGATCCTGGGCGCCTACCTGACCCGGCGGTCCAGCCTGTTCGCAGACGGTTCCTACCTGGGAAAATGGAAAAAGAAGTACAAATGCAAGATCACATTGGAGGAAAATACCGATTTCTCCGTCCTGCAAAATGAATTCTACGACGAAAAAGGAGGCAAGCTCGATGACTGAGCTTGCCTCTTTTTTTATTCTTCCGGCATGGATGCGGCGTACTGGCGCCACTTGTCCAGCAGGGCGGTCATGTCGGCCGGGAGAGCGGAATCGAAACGGACCGGCTTGCCGGTGCGGGGATGGTCGAAGCCCAGGGTCTTGGCATGAAGGGCCTGCCGGGGACAGAGTTCGAAGCAGTTCCGGATGAACTGCCTGTACTTGGCATAGATCGTTCCCTGGCGGATCTCCTTGCCGCCATAGCGCTCATCGCCGAAAAGCGGATGGCCGATGTGGGCCATATGGACGCGGATCTGGTGGGTACGCCCCGTCTCCAGCCGGCATTCCACGACCGTCACGAAACCGAAACGTTCCAGGACCCGGTAATGGGTCACGGCATGCTTGCCCTTGTCCCCTTCGGGGTAGACCTTGAAACGGAGACGGTCGTTGGGATCGCGGCCGATGTTGCCGGTGATGGTGCCCTCATCCTCTTTCAGGTTGCCCCACACGACGGCGACATAGCGCCGTTCGATGGAATGGACGAAAAACTGCCGGGCCAGGTTGAGCTGGGCCTCGTCGTTCTTGGCGACGACCAGCAGGCCGCTGGTGTCCATGTCGATGCGGTGCACCAGGACGCCCATCCGGTCGTCCTCCGCATCCGGCCCCTGCCGGAGGCCGAGGTGGAAGGCCAGGGCGTTGATCAGCGTGCCGGAGAAATGGCCGTGGCCGGGGTGGACGACCATGCCGGCCGGCTTGTTGACGATCAGGAAATCGTCGTCCTCGTAGACGATGTCGAGGGGAATGTCTTCGGGAAGGATCTCGAAACCGCGCCGCTCGTACGGCATCACGAAACGGATGACGTCGCCGGGACGGATGATCAGATTGGCTTTCGCCGTCTTCTCCCCTACCTTGACATAGCCGTTCTTGATTGCCAGCTGGATCCGGTGGCGGGAGGTGTTCTCGAGATGGGAGGCCATGTACTTGTCGATCCGGAGCGGAGCCTGGCCCGGGTCGACGGCCATCCGGAAATGTTCGAACATGCCCTGCTCGTCATCCGCAGAGGCATCTTCTTCAACGACGACATCCTGCCCGTAGCGGACGTCTTCCGGATCTTCCAGCCAGTCCATGCTATTTCTTCATGATGGTCTTGGCCGGATCGACGGAGAGATAGAGGGTCACGTCGGAACCGATCAGGATCGGAGCCTTCGATCCTTCCGGGCCCTGGCGGTACACGACCGCATCGAGGGAATCGGAATAAGACTTCACGCTCTCGTCGAAACGCAGGCTCTTGATATTGAGGGAATTGTCGTGGACGACATCGACGGCGCGCATGTATTTCAGGCCGATGACATTCGGCACGTAAGTCTGGTTGTCCTCCGGATTGAGACCGACCGCCAGGTCGATGGCCGTTCCGGTTTCGATCAGGGTTCCGGGCTGGATCTCACGGTTTTTCAGCAGTTGACGGAGCACGTTGTTGGTCGCCATGTCACTGACATAGATCAACTTGCCGAGGACGAGGCCGCGGGAACCGAGTTCCGCCTTGGCCTGGCGCATGGAGTAGCCGACGAGATTCGGCATCATGACCTTCTTCGGATTGACGGAATTGATCGTCAGCCGGATCTTGCGTCCCTTCTTCACCTTGCTGCCCGGTTTGGGATTCTGGCTGTAGACCAGGCCGCGGCCCATCCGGCGGATGTAGACGGAATCGACGACCTCGGTCCGCAGACCTTCCACTTTCGCCGTATATTCCGCCTCATGGACCTTCATGTTCGTCAGGTCGGGGACGTCCAGTTCCTGGCCATGGTGCGTCAGGATGGACAGACCGGCATAGGAACCGGCCACCAGCAATACCAGCAGGATGGCTGCCAGCACCAGGTTCCGGACAATCCAGTTGTCCTTGATCCCTCCTTTCTTCGTAGTTTCTTCATTCATATCTTTCTATCTTTTTTACGGGAAGAGGAGTTTCATCACACCCTCCGCCAGTACAGCGATACCAATGATCATGACGATGATACCCAGAATCCGGTTGAGCCACATCAGGGTACCCAAATTTACCTTCTTCCGCAACTTACTGAAAAGCATCGAGAAGAAGAACCAGTAAGTCGCCGATCCGGCGCTGAGCGCCAGGATGACGGGAGCGATCCGGAATCCGTGGGCGTCCGTGTCGATCCCGAAGAACGCCAGCAGCGTGAACATCACGACGACCGATGCCGGATTGGACAGCGCCATCGCGACCGCCTTGAAAAAATCCCGGATCGAATAGGACGGCGCCCTGTCTTCCGTCAGTTTGCGGAACGGGTCCCGGAACGCCATGGATACGCCCATGAGTCCGACGACCAGGCCGCCGCCGATGGCGATGACGGTCGTATGGCTGTCGATGAAGGACTCGGCAAAGGCCAGTGCGAAGATGGCGACAACCGCATAGAACGTATCGCAGACCGTCGCACCCAGTCCTGTGAAAAATCCTGTCCGGTGGCCTTCGCTCAAGGATTTCTGCATAATAAAAATCGCAGTCGGGCCCAAAGGGGCGGAGGCGCAGATTCCAACAAGAAATCCTTTGAGAATGTCAAACAGCATACAATTCGGTTATAAAGCCGCAAAGGTAATCATTTCCCCGGGATTTTCCACGCATGCTGCCGGAAAAGGGCTATCGGGACGGCCGCTTGAATCCATCCTTCGTCGCACGGGCGGACATGCGGGAGATGCGCGCCTCGGTATCCGGGTGGGACGAGAACAGCTGGCTGACCGCACTCTGCTGCTGGCGGGTGCCGCTGCCGGCCACGCTCTGGAGTTTTTCGAAGGACATGGCCATCGCCCAGGGGTTCTTGCCGGCGCCCTTGAGGAATTCATAGCCGAAGTCGTCGGCGGCGCTTTCCTGCTTCTTGGAATACTGGGCGTTCATAATTGCATTGCCGAGGGCGCCGAGCTGGGAGTCCGTCAGGGCCGCGGCGACATTGCCGGTCGACGCAAGGCCTTCCATGGCGGCGCTGGTCAGCAGGGCCTGGCGCATCTCTTTCTTGGAGTGCTTGAGGGCGACATGGCCGATTTCATGGCCGATTACGCCGAGCAGTTCGTCATCCGACATGAGGTCCATGATGCCGGTATAGACCCGGACGCTTCCGTCCGCGCAGGCGAAGGCATTGACCTCGTCGGTCTTGTAGACCTTGAAATTCAGCGGCACGCCGCCGACCTGGGTCAGCCCCTGGGTCATCCGGCGGAGTCGCGCGACATAAGGACTGCTCTCCGGCAGGACCGGGCTCTGGGCATCCAGCTGGGTGATATACTGGTGGACATAAGCCTGTACCTGTTCATCGCTCAGGCTGAGGGCCTGGGCAGCCAGCATGCCGCCCTGGAGGGCACGGGTGGCATTGAAAGATTCGGAGCAGGAGACGAGCATCAGCGCGCTGACTGCAAGGATCAGAAGACGTTTCATAAGCTGTACATTCAATTACGTACAAAAATAGGAATTTTTCGTATCTTCGTCAAAATTTCGGAACATGGAGACAGCAAAGGATATCAGGATCATGGGCATCCTCAACCTGACCGGGGATTCCTACTATGCTCCCAGCCGTCACCTCGACGCACAGGGGCGGCCGGACCTGGATGCCCTGCTGGAGCATGCCGGGGAGATGGCGGCCGCCGGCGCGGACATCCTCGACCTGGGTGCCTGCTCGACCCGGCCGGGCGCCGCGCCCATCCCGGAACAAGAAGAATGGAGGCGGCTGGAGCCGGGCCTGCGGGCCCTGCACGAAGCCTTCCCTTCCCTGACGCTGTCGATCGACACGACCCGGGCGGACATAGTCCGCAAAAGCTACGGCCTCGTCGGTCCTTTCTGGATCAATGACATCTCCGCCGGAGAAGATGATCCGGCCATGCTGCAGACCGCGGGCCGGCTCGATCTCCCGTATGTCGCCATGCACAAACGCGGGACCCCGCAGGACATGCAGGAGCGGACGGACTACGCGCCGGATCCGGAACGTCCGGAACTCTCCCCCGTCACGGCGGCCGTCCTGCGCTATTTCCGAGACTTCGGCGTCCGGGCGGAGAAGGCCGGCATCCGGGACTGGATCCTCGATCCCGGTTTCGGGTTCGCCAAGACCCTTCCGCAGAACTACGACCTGCTGCGGGAGATGGACGTCCTGCAGGAAGCCGGCCGGCCGATCCTGGTCGGCATCTCCCGGAAAAGCATGATCTACAAGCTGCTCGGCATCTCGCCAGAGGAGGCGCTTGCGCCCACGCAGGTTCTGCACTGGGCCGCCCTTGAGCGCGGCGCATCCATCCTTCGGGTCCACGACGTCGCCGAAGCCGTCCGCACGGTCCGTCTTTTCCGGAGCCTTTCCGCCGGAGAATCACCGGTTTCTGCGAAAAAGTAGCTATCTTTGTACATTATAACCCCTGCCATCATGAAAAAACACATCCCGGCCGTGCTCCTGCTCCTTCCCCTGCTCTGCGGATGCATCGACAAGGACTTGAGTTACAACGACCTCGAACTCAAAGGGCCGATTTTCCAGAACATGGAAGTTCCCATCGGCAACTTCAAGGAAATCTCCCTGGCCGACCTGCTCGGCGCCGATCCCTCCTCCGTGTATCCCGCTCCGGACGGCAAGTATTCCGTCTCCCTCCAGACAGACCTGGAAGGGATGGACCTGTATTTCGGCAAGAACCTAAAACTGACAGAGGCGGAACTGCATATGAACATCATCAACACGATTCCGCTTGACATGACCCTGGAATTGGAAGCCACCTATCTCGACGGGACTCCGGTGCCGGAAATCCGGTTCGAAGTAGTTTCCAGCCAGACGCCGCACATTGCCGCCGGCGCCGTCGACGACCCCACGGAGAATCCGATCGTTTTCAAGATGATACGCCCGGAGGGCACGTTCAACGACTTCATCCGGCTGAACCTGACCGGCCGGACCGGCGAGAGGCACCAGGGTGAACGGCTCTCCGCCAGGCAAGGCATCCGGCTCACCGACGTTTATTTACGGCTCCCTGCCGGTTTCATCTACGAGAACTAAGCCATGAAAAAGACCGCCCTTCTCCTTCTCGGACTCGCCCTCACGCTGCAGGGCGTCCGCGCCCAGAGCGATTTCCGCGCCGCCTATTTCATGGACGGCTATATCTACGGCCATACGATGAACCCCGCCCTGTATGCCAACCGGAACTATATTGGCATCGGGGTCGGCAACGCCACCGTCCGCAACCAGTCCAACCTCGGATTCAAGACCTTCTTCTATCCCTCCGGGAGCCAGACGGTTTCCTTCCTGGACGAAAGCGTCGCCTCATCCGAATTCCTCGGCAAACTCCGCCCGCATAACCTTGAGAACATCGACCTGCGCGAGACGGTCCTGAGTTTCGGCTTCTGGACGCCCAGGAACCACTACCATACGTTCGACCTGTCCGTCCGTGCCGTCGGCGGCCTCTCCGTCCCCTATGACATTTTCCGGTTCATGAAGGAAGGCTCCACCGACGGGACCGGCTACGACCTCTCCGGCCTTTCCGCCCGCGCCCGGGCCTTCGCGGAAGCCTCCTACGGCGTCTCGCGGCCGGTTACGGACCGCCTGAGAATCGGTGCGAAAGCCAAGCTGCTGGTCGGTCTCGTCTATGCCGACGCCCGATTCAACCGCTTTGACGTCAACCTGAGCGGCGAACGCTGGTCCGTCGCCTCTGAAGGCGAACTGCAGGCTTCCAACCTTCCGATCACGGACGCCTCCCAGGCTGTCCAGTTTTCGGACCTGCTGGACGTCGACTCGTTCGAGTGGGAGGAAGTCCGGCCCAGCGGCTACGGTGCCGCCGTCGACCTGGGTGCCACGTGGCAGGCCACGCCCTGGCTGGAAGTCTCCGGATCGTTGCTGGATCTCGGATTCATCCACTGGCGCATGGACCGCATGACCGCCGACGGCAACTGGGAATACACCGGCTTCGACAACATCGACCCGAGCGTCGAGAACGGTCTCCAGGAGCAACTGGACCGCAAACTGGACGAACTGGATGCCCTGACCCGGTTCCGCCGGTCGGATAAAGGAAAGCCCATGGACTTCCTGCCCCTGACGCTCCATGCCGGCGCCAAGGCGAAACCCTCCGACTGGTTCTCCGCCGGCATCCTCGCCACCGGCCACGTGGAGGGGAAATACAGCTGGGCCGAACTCCGGGGCTCCCTGAACCTGGAGCCGGCGAACTGGTTGGGCCTGACGGCCGGCGGTGCCTACGGCACGTTCGGACCGAAGGTCAGCAGCGCGCTGAACTTCCGCCTGCCGCTCATCGCCCTCTTTGTCGGTGCGGAACTGTCCAGCCCGTACTTTGTCAGCGAGCGTGCCGGCGATTCCCGCGGTCTCGTCAAGATCTTCAAGGACGGGGATGCCGCCTTCCCGCGTGACAACCTCAACCTGCAGATCGCCGTCGGACTGAACTTCGTCTTCGGAAAGACCGCCGACAAGCGGCTCAACCCCGGACGCTACACGGAAACAGACAATTAAAACCTGAATATCTTTCGAAATGGAACAACTCCTTGCCGTCTCTCCCATTGACGGACGCTATGCCGCCAAGACCCGCATCCTGGGTCAGTATTTCAGCGAGTACGCCCTGATCAAATACCGGGTGCGTGTCGAAATCGAATATTTCATCGCCCTGTGCGAACTGCCGCTCCCGCAGTTGTCCGGCTTTGACAAATCCCTCTACGGGACCCTCCGGGACCTCTGGAAGGAGCTGACGCCGGAGCAGGCGCAGCGCGTCAAGGAAATCGAGAAAACGACCAACCACGATGTCAAGGCCGTCGAATATTTCATCAAGGAGCGTTTCAAGGAATTGGGCATCAGCCGGTTCGGAGAATTCATCCATTTCGGACTCACCTCCCAGGACATCAACAACACGGCCCAGCCGCTGATGTTCAAGGAAGCCATGGAAGCGGCCTGGCTGCCCGCCCTGCGCGAGATCGTCGACATCCTCGAAGCCGACGCGCAGGCCTGGAAAGACATCCCGATGCTGGCCAAGACCCACGGCCAGCCGGCTTCCCCGACCCGCGTGGGCAAGGAGTTCATGGTCTTCGTCGCCCGCCTGCGCGAGCAGATGCGTCAGCTCGACGGCCTGACGTACCCGGCCAAGTTCGGCGGAGCGACCGGCAACATGAACGCCCACAAAGTCGCCTATCCCGAGATCGACTGGCCGGCGTTCGCCGACCGCTTCACCGCCTCCCTGGGGCTGCAGCGCTCGCGCCCAACCACCCAGATCGAGCACTATGACAACCTGGCGGCCCTGTTCGACTGCATCCGCCGCATCAACACGATCCTGATCGACCTGTGCCGCGACGTCTGGACCTATATTTCCATGGAATATTTCCGCCAGCGGGTCGTCGCCGGCGAAGTCGGTTCCTCCGCCATGCCCCACAAGGTCAACCCGATCGACTTCGAAAACGCCGAAGGCAACCTCGGCATGGCCG
>CADCRA010000055.1 GCA_902803715.1 uncultured Bacteroidia bacterium | reverse complement strand
TACTATTCCGAAGACCCGCTCGTTTCCGGCAAGACCGCAGCTGCCTATGTCCGCGGCGTCCAGAAGAACGATGTCGGCACCTCCATCAAGCACTTCGCCTACAACAACCAGGAGACCAACCGCACCGGCAACAACGCAATCATCAGCCAGCGTGCCCAGCGCGAGATCTACCTCAAGGGCTTCGAAATCGCCGTCAAGGAAGCCGAACCCTGGACCGTCATGACCTCCTACAACAAGCTCAACGGCACCTATACCTCCCAGCGGAAAGACCTGGTGACCACCGTCCTCCGCGACGAATGGGGTTACAAGGGCACCGTGATGACCGACTGGTACGGCGGTGACGACGCTGCCGCCCAGATTCGTGCCGGCAACGACATGCTCCCGCCGGGCACCGACCTCCAGTACGAGCAGATCATGAACGCCATCAAGGACGGTTCCCTCAGCGAGGCCGAACTCGACCTCTGCGTCAAGCGCATCCTCGAACTCGTGCTCCGCAGCCCGAAGATGAAGGGTTACGCCTACACCAACAAGCCGGATCTCCAGGCCCACGCCGCCGTGACCCGCCAGTCCGCCCTTGAAGGCATGGTCCTCCTCGAGAACAAGGCTGCCACCCTTCCGCTGAAGGATGTCAAGAACGTTGCCGTCTTCGGCTGCACCTCCTATGACTTCATCGCCGGCGGTACCGGTTCCGGCAACGTCAACCGCGCCTATACCGTCTCCCTGCTCGACGGCCTCAAGAACGCCGGCTTCAACGTCGACGACAGCAAGAAGGACGCCTATGCCAAGCATATCGCCGACGAGGCCGCCGCTTTCAAGGCCACCCTCGGTGACGACGGACTCGCCGCCTTCTATCCGGTTCCCCGTCCGAGCGAACTCATCCCGTCCGCCGCTGAACTCGCCGCTTCCGCCCGCGCCAACGATGTCGCCATCATCACCTTCGGCCGCAACTCCGGCGAATTCTTCGACCGCACCTCTGCCGACTTCAGCCTCTCCGCCAATGAGAAGGCCCTCCTGAAGAACGTCACCGACGCCTTCCACCGCGCCGGCAAGAAGGTCGTCGTCGTCCTCAACATCGGCGGCGTGATCGAGACCGCTTCCTGGAAGAACATTCCGGATGCTGTCCTCCTTGCATGGCAGGCCGGCCAGGAAGGCGGCAACTCCGTGACCGATATCCTCACCGGAAAGCAGAGTCCGTCCGGCAAACTCCCGATGACCTTCCCGATTGGCCTGATGGATGCCGCTTCCTCCGCCAACTTCCCGATCGATTCCGACACGGGCGTCTACTTCACGAACCGCCGCGAAGACATCGGCCAGAAGGACGTCGACCAGACCGAATATGCCGAGGGCATCTATGTGGGCTACCGCTGGTTCGACAAGCAGAACCTCCCGGTCTCCTACCCGTTCGGCTACGGCCTCAGCTACACCACCTTCGAGTACAGTGAGCCTTCCGTCGCCAATGACGGCAAGACCGTTACCGCCAAGGTGACCGTCAAGAACACCGGTTCCTACGCCGGCAAGGAAGTCGTCGAACTGTACGCCGCCGCTCCGGCCGGCAGCCTCGACAAGCCGGTCAAGGAACTCCGCGCCTACGGCAAGACCAAGGTCCTCGAACCGGGTGAGAGCCAGACCCTGACCCTGACCTTCGCCACCGCCGACCTCGCCTCCTTCGACGAGGCCAAGAGCGCCTGGGTGGTCGACGCCGGTTCCTACAACTTCCTCTTCGGCGCCTCTTCCCGCGACATCCGCTGCGAAGCCGCCGCAGAAGTCGCCGCCTCCGAGACCAAGGTCAACAACGTCCTCGGCAAGTAAGGCGGATGATCCGCAAAATGCAGAAAGAGCCTGCTGCGATTTGCAGCAGGCTCTTTCTCTGTCTTGCCCTTTATCAGGCTTCGGCGATGCACTCGACCTCGACGAGGGCGCCCTTGGGCAGGGTCTTCACCGCGACGGCGGAGCGGGCCGGGAACGGAGCCTGGAAGAATTCGGAATAGACGCCGTTCATCGCGGCGAAATCTCCCATGTCCGCCAGGAAGACGGTGGTTTTCACGACGTTGCACAGGTCGAGACCGGCTTCGCGCAGGATTGCGCGGGCGTTGGTCAGGGACTGGCGGGTCTGGGCCTCGACGCCGCCTTCCGGGAAGGAACCGGTGGCAGGATCGATCGGAAGCTGTCCGGAAACGAAGACAAGGCCGGCGGCGCTGCGGATGGCCTGGCTGTACGGGCCGATGGCGGCCGGAGCTTTTTCAGTATTGATCTGTTTCATGGTTGCGGTTGTTTTTGGTTCTCCAAAGATACGGAATCCCGCGGGCAAGTGCAAAAAAACGGACAGGGCCGGCCCGATGGCCAGCCCCGTCCGTTTCAAAGGGTCCCGGGAAGGACTACTGGAGGGTTCCGTTCTCGGCAGCCTTGATCATCTTCTCGTTCGCGGAGATGTAGATCTCGACGCGACGGTTCTGGGCGCGGCCTTCAGCGGTCTCGTTGGAAGCGACTGGGTCATTGAAGGACATGCCGGCAGCCTTGATGCGGGAAGAGGCGATGCCGCACTTCTGCAGGTAAGCGGCGACGGACTCGGCACGCTGGACGGAGATGCGCTCGTTGACAGCGGCGGTACCGGTGTTGTCGGTGTGGCCGAAGACGGAGATGTCGGTGTCGACCATGTCGGACATTCTGTCAGCGAATTCCTTCAGCTCAGCCTGGGAATTCTTGTTGAGGGAGGTACCGTTGAGCGGGAAAAGGATACCGCTGTTGAAGGTAACCTTGATGGCCTCGAGGCCGTTGTTGTCCTGGACGGTCTCGATCTGGGCGTTCTCAAGCGCAGCGAGTTCTGCCGCCTTCTTGTCCATCTTCTTGCCGATGATGGCGCCCGTACCGCCGCCGACAGCCGTACCGATGGCAGCACCGATGGCGGCACCCTTGGCATCCTTGCCGATCAGACCGCCGATGACAGCGCCGAGGGCTGCACCGCCGCCGGCACCGATGAGGGAATCCTTAGCCGTGTTGGACATGGTGCCGCATCCAGGGATGAGCATCAGCGCGCAAAGCGCAATTGCAATGTACTTTTTCATATGCATTTGAGTTCTAAATGTTTTCCAAGTGGTAAAATTATCTATTTTTCCACACTTTTCCAAAATATGGGCCAAAAATCGGCGGACCGGTGGCAAACCGGCATATTTTGGAGATTGGCACTGATTTTGTGCAACGGATCCGACAAAGTATGCCAATTCTTAACGGATATATGTTATGAAAAAATTTATCACGATTCTTGCGACAGCGGTCATGATGCTGTCCGCATCCCAGGCCTTCGCCCAGATTTCCCTCGGCGCCGGCTACCTCAACGGAACTGACAAGACCACGGCCGGAAGCGAAAGCTCCTCCGCCAACATGAACGGCTTCTATGCCGGCATTTCCTTCGCCCTCCCGCTCGCGGAAGACTTCTCCCTGGAACCGGGCATCTATTATTCCATGATGACCGCCAACAAGGAAATCCTCGGCAACATCGCCAAGGGCAACACCACCGAGCAGTTCGTCAACATCCCGGTCTACTTCAACTTCGGCACGAAGTTTTCGGATGACATGCGGCTCTTCCTCTTCGCCGGCCCGACCCTCCAGTACGGTCTCTCCTCCCAGACCCGCTATGCCGCCGATGTTCCGATCCTCGACTTCAAGGCCGATGTCAAGAATGACAACTACAAGGACGGCACCAACTACGGCCGTACCAACGTCCTGGTCGGCGGCGGCTTCGGCGTAGACCTGATGGACATGCTCCGCCTGACCGTCGGTTACGACTACGGCCTCGTCAACCTGTACACCGGCAGCGAGGACGTCAAGCGCAACAAATCCTATCTGAAACTCGGCGCCGCCTACCTCTTCTAGACGGTATCCCGATACAACGACAAACCCCCGGAAGCCAAACGGACTTCCGGGGGTCTCTTATTCTTGCACGTGCGTCAGGCGATCTGCATGGAGAGGATCCGGCCGGCACCCTGCTGTTCCTCCCGGATGTCGGTGGCCATGCCTTCGATCAGCATGCGGGAGATCGGATCGATGTCCTCCCGATCCATCAGGGAATCCGCGCAGTTCTCCTGCTCGAATTCCAGGGAAACGCCCTTGCCGTCTTCCGGACAGTGGATCCGGATGTGGATCGGGCCGGTAAACGGCAGCACCTGGGTCAGCGTCTCCTCGCAGAGCAGCTGGAGGGTCAGATACCGCTGCCCGAGGGCGTAACGCTGGCAGAACCAGAGGATCTCCGCATTGAGTTTGTACAGGTCATAGTCGTGCGAACGGACGTCGAAGAACAGCCGGCGCAGGTTGCCGACGAAAATCTTCGTCTGGGATTTCTGCGGATGTTCGAAAATATCCGACACCGTGCCCTCTTCCAGGATGGTTCCGTCCTGCATGAAAAAGATCCGGCGGCCGATTTCCCGTGCGAAATTCATGTCATGGGTCACGACGACCATCGTCATGCCCTTCTTCGCCAGGTCCCGGATGACCGCCGTCACCTCCGTGACCATCCGGGGATCCAGTCCCGCGAAAGGTTCGTCGAACAGGATGATTTCCGGCTCCATGGCCAGGCAACGGGCAATCTCCACACGCTGGTCTTCGCCGCCGGACAAGACGTCGGGACGGAATTCCGCCTTTTCGGCCAGGCCGACGACGCGCAGGTATTTCATCGCCCGCTCCCGGGCGTCCTGAAGCGTCAGGCCCAGCACCTTCCGGGGAGCGATCGAGACATTGTCCAATACGTTCATGTGCCGGAACAGGACCTGCTGCTGGAAGACCATGCCGATCTTGCGGCGGATGGCCGGAAGATCCGTTTCCTCGGAGAGCAGGCTCTGTCCATGGACCCGGACATCGCCTTGCGTCGGCATTTCGAGGGCATTCAGGCAGCGAAGGAACGTACTCTTGCCGGAACCGGAGGGTCCGATGACCGCAATCACATCCCCCTGGCGGATCTCGCAGTTCACGTCGCGCAAGGCGACATGGCCGCCGGGATAGGTCAGGCCAAGGCTCTTGACTTCAATGATGGTATCAGACATGGCGGTTCAGGATTTTGTCACCCAGCCAGTCCAGTCCGAAACTGAACAGGCGGGTCAGGATGAAATAAATCAGCGCCAGGGTGGCCAGCGGCACCAGGGCGTCATAGGTCTGGCTGCGGATGATGTCGACGACCTTGGTCAGGTCCTTGATCGCAACGAAACCGACGATCGAGGTATTCTCGATCAAGCCGATGCACTTGGCCTTGAACTGCGGCATGATGGTCTCCAGGGCCTGCGGGAAAAGGACATGGCGGAATGTCTGGAACGGGGTGAAGCCCAGCGCAAGGCCGGCTTTCGTCTGGTAGGGATCGATGGCCTCGGCCCCGGTGTGGAAACACTCGCAGGCGCCGCTGGCGAAGAAAAGCGAATAGGTAATCGTCGCCACGGTGATGATCGGAAGACCGGTCCCGGGGAAGATGACATAGACCATGATCAGCAGGAAGACCAGGATCGGAACGCCCTCCACCAGGGTGCAGTAGCCCTCGGACAGGTGCCGGAGCCAGCGCTTCTTCGAGAGGCGGCACTGGAGAAGGACGATGCCGAGCAGGCTGCCCAGAAAGATGGAGGCCAGGGTGATGCGGAGCGTGATCAGGAGGCCGTTGAGGATCTGTCCGAAACGGTTGGACTCGGCTAGGTTGCTGGATATGCGGTCCTTCAGTCCCGGTCCGGCGGAACCCGCCGCATCCGGATCCAGGGCGATCAGGGCGATGTCCGGATACAGGTACGGTTCGGAGAACAGCAGGTGCTCCCGGCGGGCGGCCGTCGGCGTGACGCCGTTGGCGACGATGTCGATCTTCCCGCCGTTCAGGGCCGGTACCAGGCCGCCGCCCGTGATCTCCACGAAACGGACCGGGCGGCCGACCGACTGGCCGAAACGGAGAAGGAGTTCCGGCTCGAACCCGAAGACTTCCCGGGCGCCGGCCATGGTCAGGAAATGGTGTCCGACTTCGACGCCGACCCGGATCTCCTCGCCGGAAGCTGCTTCTCCGGCCGGTTCATACGGCTCCCGGGGAGCGCCGGCGCCGAACCAGTTCGCACAGATGGCGTCATACGTGCCGTCGGCCCGGATGGCGGCCAGGAAACCGTTGAACTGCGAGGCCAGCCGGATGTCGTCTTTCCGGAAAGCGAGGGCGACGGAATCCCGGATCCCGGCATCCGGCAGGAGGCAGAAATCCGGACGGAGGTCCAGCAGGGTTTCGACCGCCGGCGCCAGGCAGGCGATGGCGTCGACCTGCTGCCGTTCCAGGGCGATCGTCATCCCCATCAGGTCTTCGAAATCATGGACATGGGCCTTCGGAAAGCGGTGATGGACCTCTTCTGCATAAGCGGCGGGGGTCATGACACCGATCCGGCCGTGTTCCAGCTCTTCCAGGGTACGGACGGCTTCGGTCCGCCGGGCACAGGAGACCGGCAGGACCAGAACCGCCAGAAGGAAAAGGAGCAGTTTCCGCATGGATCAGAGATTCTTGGTCATCATCAGGATGTTCTTGCCGGACAGGTACTCGTAAGACACGCTGTCCATGATGGTCCGGACCAGGTGGATGCCCAGGCCGCCGATCGGGCGGTCTTCCGCCGCGAGCGTCACGTCGACTTCCTCCGCCTTTGTCGGATCGAACGGCTTGCCGGTATCGCTGAGAATGAAGGTCGCCTTGCCTTCCGAGATCACGGCCTCCAGATAGACCGGGCCGTCGATACCGCTCGGATAAGCATACATGATGACGTTCGTGATGGCCTCCTCGAGCGCCAGGTTGATGCTCGAGGTCGTCAGGTGGTCCTGAATGCCCGCAACGGAGGCGACTTCGTTGACGAAGGTCTCGATCTTCGGAATTTCGGACAGGTTGTTCCGGAGCTTGAGCTGGTAACGGAACGTATGGGGGTCTCCCTGGTATTTGAAGGAAAGCATGGTCAAGTCATCACTTTGCGGTTCGGTTCCCATATGGTCTTTCACGGCCTGGCTGATCCTGCCGACCTGTTCTTCTACGGTCAAGGCGGCGGTTTCGGCGGCCAGGGACAGGAGACGGTCTTCCCCGAACAGTTCCTTGCGGACATTCTCCGCTTCGGTCAGGCCGTCCGTATACAGGAAAATTCCCTCGCCTGCCGCCAGTTTCGTTTCCTGCTCCTGGTAGAACATGCCCTCCACGATACCCAGCGGGATGTTGGAAACGACATCCATGAACCGGGTCTTGTGGGGAGACATGATGAGCGGCGCGTTGTGGCCGGCGTTGCAATAGCGCAGGGTGCCGTCCGTCAGGTCGAGGGCACCGGCCAGGAACGTGACGAACATGTTGGTCTCATTGGTCTCGGACATGGAGTCGTTCATGTTCTGCACGATGACGGCGGGATCGTTTTCATGGGCAGAAATCGTCCGGAACAGGCTGCGGGTGACCGCCATCACCAGGGAGGCAGGAACGCCCTTGCCGGACACGTCGCCGATGCAGAAGAACAACTTTTCGTCCCGGATGAAGAAATCATACAAGTCGCCGCCGACCTGCTTGGCCGGGGTCAGCATGCCGAACATGGAGATGTCGTCCCGTTCGGGATAAGGCGGGAAGATCTTCGGCAGCATGGCCATCTGGATGCCCCGGGCGATCGTCAGTTCGTTCTCTATCTGTTCTTTCTTGTTTTCGACTTCCTCCAGCCGGACCTGGTTCCGGGCTGTGCGCTGCAGGAGGATGCCCAGGATCACCAGCCCGAGCAGTTGCAAGAGGGTCATGATCAAGCCGAGCCGGTTGACGGACGCATAGATTTCCCGCTCCGGAATGACGATGGACATCTTCCAGCCCGTCTTGTCGATCGGCTCGACGAACCGGACGACGTCGTCCGTCACCAGGGTTTCCGCCGGGCTGATCATGACTTCGCCGGAACGGCTGACCATCGTGCTGAAGGAGTTCGGGTACAGTCGGATGTTGCCGATCAGTTCCTCCAGCCAGTCGAGCGACACGTCGCCGGCACAGACCGCGACGATGTTTCCGTCGGGGTCCCGGACCGGCAGCGTAAAGGTCACGACCGTGGTCCGGCCTCCGCTTTCATCGTAATAGGGCTCGCTCCAATGGCCTTCACCCGTCTCGAACGAAACCGTAAACCAGTCCTTGTCGAAATAATCATGGCTCTCCGAGCCGACCTGCAACGCCTCGAACGACCCGTCGGGGCGGCGCGCCACGAGGGGTTCGAACCACCTGCCCATCTCCGGGTAATAATCCGGAGCGAAGGCCACGCCGGCGTCAGTCAGGTACGGATTGGCGTCCATCGTCTGCCGTATGACGGAAAAAAGGTTCTCCGGCATGTCCAGCATGTTCTCCACGAGCCATCCCAGGTTCTTCACGGACAACTCGACGGAATTGGTCACGTCCTGGATGGAAAGGCGGGTCTTTTCCATCTCGCTCTGCGCGCGACGGGTGGCCTCTTCATGGAGTCCCTTTCTGGCAAAGTAATACTGTACCAGGGAGTTGGCCTCCAGCAACACCGCGGCCGCCAGGACCAGCAACAACCCTTGACGGGAATAAAAGCGGCGCAGCGTTTTCCTAATGTCTTCCATATCAATAGATGGTTCCCTCGAGCATGGCACGCAGTTCCGTCATCGGCCGCCGCGTGTCCCGCTCGACGATCAGGGTCTTGAGACCGGCATAGATCCGGATCTCCTTTTCAATGGCCGCCAGATCGGCATCGGGGCCAAAATAAACCGGTGCGAAGGCATCCCAGAAGGCCGAAGCCGTCCGGTTGTCCATGTGGAACGCTTCCCGGGTAAAAGACTCTTCATTCAATTTGCAGGTCATGTAGACCATTCCCACGTCGAAATAAGGGTGGCCGTAGCAGAAATCTCCCAAATCGATGAAATAACGGTGGTCGCCGACGAACAGGGCATTGCCGAACTGCAGGTCGCCATGGATCGCCGTATCCCCGTCCGGCGCCTGCCGGATGAATGCGGCGATTCTCTCTTTCTGGTATGCCGTGAAGAACGGATTCTCCTCCAGCAGGGACAGGTACCGGTCCTTGACGGACGGGAACAGGGTCGGATCCACGTGGATGGCATGAAGTTCCCGGCACATTCCGGCGAATTCCGCCGCATAGCGGGGCAGGTTCTCCGGATGCTCCCCGACGGCGCGGGCATACGAAATCTTGCCGTTGAGCCGACGGAACACCACGCCGTACCGGGTGCCGTCCGTGACCAGGTCTCCCGGTTCCGGGGTCGCGATCCCGGCGGCATGTACCTTCCGGGCAAGGTCCAGTTCGTCCAGCGGCTGGCGGAGTTTGCCGGGATTGTACAGTTTCAGCATGATGGAGGCATCCGACCGGTGGTTGTAACTGGACCCGTTCGCTCCCTCCCCGGCATGGATGTAGTCGGAGAGATCGATCAGACGGGCCTGCCGGAGTCTGTCATCCAGTGACGTCATGATTCCTTGCGTCCGAGGTAATCCAGGATACAGGCGACGGCGTCGTCTTCCGACATGCCGTCGATCCGAAGGACCAGGTCATAATTGCGGGCGTCGTAACGGCTGACCCCCGCGAAATGCTTGACATAGTTCTCGCGCTGGGCGTCCACTTCCTTGATGGTCGCCTCCGCTTGTTTCCGGTCCACGCCCTGCCGCTGCATGACCCGGGCGATGCGGCTTTCCATCGACGAGATGATCAGGATGTCCGCTTTGTTGGGATGGTCGTCCAGGGCGAAGAACGCGGAACGGCCGGCTACCACGCAGGAGCCCTCTTCCGTCAGGGCTTTCAGGACCTCGCGCTCGGCGGCATACAGGGAATCGGAGGTCACTTCACGGATCAGCGTATCGCCATAGACGGACTGGGTACCGAGCAGGGTTTCCGCCGTCGGCATCGGTGCGATCCGCTCCAGGAAATCAGTCAGCCAGTTGCTCTTGCGGCCCTTGATCCGCTCGATTTCATCCACGGAGAGATCGAATTCCTTGACCAGGGTGTTGATCAGGTCCTTGTCACAATAACGGACGCCCAGTTTCTCCGCCAGCTTCCGGCCGACGGTACGGCCGCCGGAACCCAGCTCACGGGCGATGGTGATTACGAATTTCTTGTCGGTTTGCATCAGATTATCTTTAAGGTTTCCGCCTGTTTGCAGATCATGTCCGCCAGGATGTCATTGCTGTCGGAAGGGCCGTTCAGGGTGTCGAACATCCGCCTGAGGCCGGCCCGGCCGCCTCCCTGCCGGAGAATGTAGGCGAAGCACAGGTTCTGCAAGGCCACGGAAGAAGAAATAATATCGAGATCGGTGACGCCCAGCTGGTACACCGCCAGCTGGTAGGCGTCTTCCCACCGTTCGCGGACCATCCGGTCCAGGTCGCCCAGGGTTTCCATGCCCATGGCCCTGAGCAGCGGCAGGAACTGGATCAGCGGGCCTTCCTGGATTTCCGCCTGGTTCAGGGCGGCGATCCTCCGGTTAAGCCGGTCGAAAGGACGCAGGAGCAGGTAGCGCCGGTAGGTGTCGCCGTCCAGGGCCACCTCGTCGAGGCGTCCGTCCGCGACCAGTGTCTCCACCCGGCGGCGGTAGTCCGTGATGCCGGTGCGGATGCGGCAGAATTGCTCGTCGACCAGTTCCAGCATGCCGGCCAGCCGGTTCATGTCCCGAAGGTATTCCCGCGGGATTTCGATACCGGATTTGTAGCCGGTGTCATGGTAGAGGGTCGCCCAGACATGCTGGAGCGCCGTCCGGATCTGGACTTCGAAGCGAATGTCGTCGGCGCCGGGGACGAGCCCGGGGGCCCGGCAGACATAATGCAGCGAGTTGTAGCCGAAACTGTCCAGCTCGTGCATCTTCCGCTTGTCGACGGAGTTTTCGCGGTCGATGTCGAAGAGGTTCTCCACCATGGACGCGATCTTGTCGACGTCGTCGCTGTAAAACGTAATGACACGGACCCCGAGCAGATCCGTGACATCCGTAACCTCGCCGTATTTGCCGCCCTTGAGCGACAGCTTGCCGGCCAGGCTTGACTCTTTCTTGATACGAGAGTCCACAGCCGTGACCATCAGCCCCTTGTCCGCGATGTCAGCGCGGACCTTGGACACAACGGCCGGCTCCAGCCGCTCCAGGCAGGGCCGCAGCGCGCGATACGCCTCCAGGAGGGCAAGACCGTGCGGATCCAGCCCGTACGATTCCATGATTATTGAATTTCGAAAAGATTGTAGAATCCTGTCATCAGGAAGATCTGACGGATCTCCTCACGGATGTTCCGGATAATCACCTTGCCGCCCTTGCGGGCGGTTTCCTTGCGAAGCGTCAGGAGCAGACGGAGACCGGAGCTGCTGATGTATTCCAGTCCGCTGCAGTCGATGATGATCTCCTGCTCGGCATGATCCAGCAACGGCTGGATGTCTTTCGCTGCCTGCTGGGAGGCCAGGGTGTCCAGACGGCCGTTCATCTGGCAGTACATGACTTCGTTTTCGTTCTTGATTGTAATTTCCATGTTATTCGTTTTGTGTTTTTAACGTTTCCAAAGATAAGAAAAATTCAGCATTTCCGCCAGCTTTAGCGAAAATCGGGCCATTGATTCAGAAGAAAAGGGCTTTGCCGAGGAACCAGAGGACAGGAACCAGCAGCGCCGGAATGAAATTGAGGGTCTTGCAATCCTTGATGTCCAGCAGGGAAAAACCGGAGGCGATGATCAGGACGCCGCCGACGATGGCCATTTCGTTGACCAGCGTCCCCTGCAGCAGCGGGCTGGACGAAGCTAGTTTGGCAATCAGCCAGATGGACCCCTGCCAGCAAAAGAGGATCGGTGCGGCGAGGATCATGCCGAAGCCGTAGGTCGTGGCGAAGACGGTGGACGTCACCAGGTCCAGCGTGGAGTTCGTAAAGAGGAACGTGTTGTCACCCTGGGTGGCGCTCAGCACCGGCCCGACAATCGAGAAGGTGCCGATGCAATAGAGCAGGCAGGCGGAAATCAGGCCCTTGGCGAAACTGTCGCCGCCCTGGCGGGCCAGCAGCCGCTTGGTCCGGCCGTCCAGGTCGAGGGCCGTCCCGACGATCCCGCCGATGGCCAGGCTCAGGATGAAGAGGACCGGGAACTCGCTCTTGGGCATGTTCTGCACGAACGAATTGGCGCCCAGGGCGATAGAGGCAAGGCCCATGGCGTTGAACAGCATCCGGGAATACTTCTCCCCAAGACCCCTTTTGAAAAGAGTCCCGGCCAGGGTCCCGACGATGATGCAGGCCGTATTGACGATCGTTCCCAGCATATCCGCTTGCAAAGATAGGAAAATATCTCAATCCACCCCCTCTCCATCCTGTCGGAGAACGGCCAGGTTCCGCACCGGCTTCGGCGATTCCCTTTAGGAGACCCTCCGATACAGGAAGGTTGGCGACTAAAAAGTCGCCAACGGCGACCGGCCGGAGGCCGAATGCCCCCTGAAAGGGGGCTCCGGCGAAGCCGGTGGGGGTTGAGAAAC
>CADCRA010000054.1 GCA_902803715.1 uncultured Bacteroidia bacterium | reverse complement strand
GACCTCCGCATCCAGCACGCCGACGCCCCGCTTGCCGTCGAAGACCGTCATCCGGTCTTCAGCTGGAAAATGGAATCGGCCGAAAGAGGCCAGCAGCAGACCGCCTACCGCATCACCGTGACCCGCGAGAGCGACGGCAGCCTCCTGTGGGACAGCGGAAAGGTAGAAGACGGCCGTTCCGTCGGAATCCCCTACCTCGGCGTGGCCCTCCAGCCGGAAATGGGCTACGGCGTCGCCGTCCGGGTCTGGGACAAGGACGGAGCCGAGCACCAGGTGGAGAGCCGTTTCGAAACCGGCCTGATGAACCCGAAACAGTCAGCCTGGAGAGGTGCGGACTGGATCGGCTCGAAGCAACTGACCCTGGACGCCGCCTCGCAGAGCATTTTCGACATCCGGACCGGCCTGCGGATCGTCCGCGGCTCGGAAGCCGCCCTGATCCTGGGCGCGGAGGACTTCCGGCTGAAGAACGCCTTCCTGAACGGGTACGGCGTCGCCTCCGAGACTCCGTACATCAAAGTCGTCCTGGACCCGGCCAAGCCGGAACTGCGGATCTACCGGGTCGGTTACTTCCCGGGAGACCGGGCGGACACCCCCGTCGCCGTCATCAACCGGGAAACCTACCCGGAAACCAACCTGAACGACATCGTCGCCAAGGGTGATAAGCATACCCTTGAAATCCATGTCGAAGTCGGCGACATCAGTTTCCGCATCGACGGACAGGATCTGATGACAGCACCCGCCCGGGGCCGCGGCTTCGGAGGAGGCGGTTTCAACGTCGGGATGACCGGCGGCGGCACGCGTGCCTCCCGGATCACCCTCAACAAGATCGGCAGCGGCGGCAATTTCCCGTCCTTCCCGAACTTGGCGTCCGTCGGTTTCGCGGCGGCTCCGCAGACCGAAGTGGAATACACCGCGTACCAGATCCTCAACGCCGGACAGAGCGAGGACCGCATCGTCTTCGACGCGGACCGCTATGGCATTTTCGAAGGGAAACCCGGCGTCAGCATTGCCGGCAGCCGGATCACCGTCCGCAACCAGACGGCCCGCGAGACCCTCGCCTGGGCCGATCCGTCCCACGGCGCTGAAACCATGCTCCGTACGGAATTCAAGGCCGCGAAACCCGTCAAGTCCGCCCGGCTCTACGCCTCCGCCATGGGTATCGCGAACCTCTTCCTCAACGGAAAACCCGTCAGCGGCGACTGGTTCATCCCCGGCGACAGCCAGTACCGGGAGACCATGTGCTACCTGAAATATGACGTCACGGACCTCGTCCGGGAAGGAGCCAACGCCCTCGGCGTAGAACTCGCCGGCGGCTGGTATACCGGCTACATGACCTTCACGACCTCCAACTTCAATTTCTTCGGCGACTATACCGCCCTCCTCGCCCGCCTCGTCCTGACCTATGAAGACGGGACCCGTGAGGAAGTCCTCTCCCGCCCCGACGGATGGAAGACCTGCAAGGACGGTCCCGTCCGCCTCGGCAGTTTCTTCCAGGGCGAACGCTACGACGCGCGCAAGGAATGCAAGGGCTGGACGGAGCCGGGCTTCGACGACAGCGCCTGGCAGCCGGCCGAGCGGATCGAGAAACGCGACTGGATCGACTTCGACATCGTCGCCCGCTACGATGAACCCGTCCGCGTCCGCGAGACCCTGACCGCACAGCGGCTCATGCCGGTCTCCGACCCGCACACCCACATCTACGACATGGGCGTCAACATGGTCGGTGTGCCGGAGATCACGATTCCGGCCGGATGGCTCAAGGAAGGCGACACCGTCATCCTGACTTACGGCGAGCAGCTCTACCCCGGGCTCAAGGGAGACAGCAAGGAGTACGTGCAGCGCTTCGGAAAGAAAGGCCGCAACGTGGCCGGCCACATCCTCTATGAGACCAACCGCGCCGCCCTCGACGCCGATTTCTATACGGCTTCCGGCAGCGGAGCGGTCACGATCCGTCCCTCCAAGACCTTCCGCGGCTACCAGTACATCCAGGTCTGCATTCCTTCCCATGAAGGCGCTCTTCCGAAAGAGAACGTCAAGGGAGTCGTCCTTTCCTCTTCCGAAATCCCGACCGGCCGCTACGTCGCCACAACCGCCGACGGCAACCGAACCGGTACCCTGGTCAACCAACTCTTCAAGAACATCCAGCGCAGCCAGTTGGGCAACTTCCTGACCATCCCGACCGACTGTCCGCAGCGCAACGAGCGCATGGGATGGACCGGTGACGCCCAGGCCTATACCCGCACCGGCACCTACAACGCCGATGTCCAGAATTTCTTCCGCCAGTGGATGGTCGCCCTCCGCGCCGACCAGGGCGTCGGCAACGACCGGGAAGTCCCCGGCGGCATCGGGTCCACCGTCCCGACCTACAACAAGGCCGACGACACCTCCTTCGCCAACGGAACGACCTGGAGCGCAGCAGTCTGCATGGTCCCCTGGCAACTGTACAGCCAGTACGGGGACACCCAGGTCATCCGGGAGAACATGGAAGCGATGATGGACTGGCTCAACGGCATGGCGTTCTACGCCAACAAGGATTTCCCGTATCTCTCGACGAAAGCCAGCGGCCTGGCCGACCACCTCGCCCTCGACAACCGGACTCCGCCGGACCTGGTCAACAACGCCATCTACATCCACATGATGGAAGTGACGGCCCGCATGGCCGAAGTCATTGGCCGGACGGACTATGCCGCCATCCTGCGCGACCGGCATGACAAGGCCGTCGACGACTGGAACCGGGCCTATGTCGACCCGGCGACCGGCAAGACCCGCGGCTTGACGGGCAAGACGGTCCACACCCAGGCTTCTTACGCCACCCCGCTGAATTTCAACGTATTCAATGCCGCCAACAAGGCCCGGGCCGAGCAGCATCTCGCCGACCTGGCCGCCCGTCCGGCCGAAAGCGGCCCGACGGCCGAGGAACAGGAAGCGCAGAAGGGTCTCCAGAACGACCAGACCAGCGCTTTCGGCGTGCTCGGCTCCGGCAATACGGATTTCAACTTCAAGCCATACACCATCACGACCGGTTTCTCCGGGACGCCGAACATCCTGCCGGCCCTCAGCCGCGCCGGACGAACCGAAGAAGCCTACCGGATGATCACCAACACGGAATTCGCCTCCTGGCTCTATCCCGTCACCAAAGGCGCGACCTCCGTCTGGGAACGCTGGAATTCCCTGGACACAGCCTTCTCCGAGCCGAACCAGAACAGCATGAACTCCTTCAATCACTTCGCCCTCGGCGCCGTCGGCGGCTGGATGTTCGAATTCCAGCTCGGCATCACGACCGACCATGCGGCGGGTGAAGCCGGCTACAAGCACTTCGTCCTGCAACCCTCCTGCGGCGGTTCCTACACCGCCCTGGAAGGCAGTTACGATTCCAACTACGGACGCATCGAAAGCGCCTGGACAGCGGAGGAAGGCGTCATGACCTCCTACCGCTGCACCGTCCCGGCGAACACCACGGCGACCCTATACCTGCCGGTGGCCGAAGGCATCCGCGGGGAAAACGGCGACGGTGCCGCCTGCAAGGGCAACACCGTCCGCAATGGTCTGACGACGCTCCGTTACGAACTGACCTCCGGTTCCTACCGGTTCAGCATGAGGAACGGACGCGTCACGGTCGAATAAAGGGCTACTTCATCCGCATGAGGAAATCGAGCACATACTGATGGTACAGTGCCCGCTCTTCCTGCTGGTTGAAACCGTGGCCGGCGCCGAAGATCAGGTGGAGCTCGCTCTTCGCGTAGACATTCGTCGCCTTGGCGGAATACTCCGGTTTGACCAGCTGGTCATTCGTTCCGTGGACGATCAGCACGTCTTTTTTGAAGGGAGCGATCTCCGCATAGATGTCGAAAGCAGGATCGATGACGGGTTCATAATAGGCCTTGCCAATCTCCAGTCCCATGAAATTGACCTTCTCCGGGATGTCGGCCGCCGTTTTGTACAAGGCGCGCCCGTCGTCCGGGATGCAGAGGGCCGGATAAATCAGGAGAATCGCGCGGATCTTGTCCTGGGCCTTCGGTGCCGTGATCGCGGAGACGCAGCCACCCTGGCTCTCGCCGAGCAGGAAGACCCGGTCCGGATCAACGCAGTCCCAGCCACGGACGGCGTCCAGCACGTCCAGCAGGTTCTGGCGCTCCGTAAAGATCGACATGTCCAGACTGCTGCCGGAACTCTTCGAACCGCGGCCGCCGCCAGCGAAATCATAGCAATAGCAGACATAGCCTGCAGCCACCAGATCCGGGATCAGCGGATAGAACGCCGTATGGGAACCGCCGTATCCATGGGAAAGGATGACCGCGGGATGCTTCCCGGATGCCTTCGGTACATAAGCCTCGCCATAAATGTCATTGCCGGCACTCTGGACATGGATCTCCTTCATCTCGAAGTCGTCCCCGGTCGGAGGCTGGTTCATCCGGCGGAACATTTCCTGCATCTGTTCCTGGGACATCCCGCCGAAAGGATTGTTGCCGGCCGGCGGATTACCGCCGTTACGGCCCGGCTGCGCGGCGGCGCACCACGCCAGGAGCGCGGCCGCAAGAATCATTGCAAATCTTTTCATATCAATCGATTGTTATCGTGTTCAGGGAATTCGCAGGGAGTTCCAGCGTCCGGTTCTTGCCGGAGAGCTGCACCGTCACGGAAGCCGGCGCATCCGTCTGGTTCGCCAGCAGGACGACGACCTGGCCGTCCGGATTGACGAATGCCAGGGCATCGGCATACGTACCGCCCAGGTCCAGGACCTTGGCGCCGGGCTGCACGTAATGGCTGGCGTGCCGGAGCACATAGAACTCCGGAGTGAAACGCCAGGATGCGGCATAGCGGTTGACCACGACCAGGGAATTCTGCCGCCAGCCCCAGGTACTCGGTTCCCCTTCGAACAGGGAGGTATTCCAGTAGAAATAACCCTGGCAGCCGTTGGTGATATATTCCCGCATCAGGTCCCAGGCGTGCATGGCTCCCTTCCAGTCGTTGGCGCCGTTGCCGCATTCCTGCTCCGTCATGTAGCAGGGCAGGTCCGGGAACTGCGCATGCATGCCCGGCAACGCTTCCTTGCCGGCCCACTGGAAGCCCAGGCCTTTGATCCACGGCCCGACATCCGGATCCTTGACGATCTGGTCCCACATGCTGACATCCGCCCGCTCGATCGTGCCGAGCCAGACCTCCACGCCGTGTTTCTCCATTTCCGGACCGAGGAAAGAGATGAACTGCTTCAGGCCGTCCGGAGTCCAGGTACAGGCCGGATACCACTGGGCGGAATTCGGCTCGTTCTGCGGCATGACCATGAAAATGTCAATCCCCCGCTCCTTGTAGGCATCGACGTACTTTCCGAAATACCGGGCGTAGGCATCCAGGTATTCGGTGTCCAGTTCGAAGGCGTCCTCCCCTTCCCGGACCTGCATCGACTCATCCAGGCCGTTGTCTTCCAGGCTCGACGGATTGAAGCCGAACGTGCTCCCGCCGGTCGCGCGGGTATCCTCCGGCATTCCTTCCGCCCGCTTGCGCATCTCGGCGAAACGGCGAGCGATCGGCGCGGTGGACGTATTTGCATAATGCTTGTTGATCTTCATCCAGGCCGGCGGGCACCAGGGCGACGCCCAGACTTTGAGGGACGGATTCACCTCCTTGGCGGACAGCAGGAACGGCAGCAGGTAGCGTTCATCCCGTTCCACCGAGAAATGCTCCAGGTCGAAATCGCCTTCGACATCGTCATAGGAATAATACTCCAGTGCGAAGTCGCTGGCGCCGACCGGGGTACGGGCCATCGTCAGGTTGGCGCCGACGCCCGGAGCGAACAGTTCCCGGAAAATGGCTTTCCGCTCCGGTTCCGGCAATGCTTTGAGGGACTCCCAGCTCAATTCGCTGGCAGCGGTTCCGAACCCTTCCATCGTCTGGAGGGTCGCAGCCGGATCAATGACGACCGTCGCCTCCGCCGCATCCGCCCGGATCGCAGCGGCATCCTGGACCTGCCAGGGCTGCTCGAAGGTCGTACTGACCCACTCCACTTTTTCCTTCGCACAGGCGGCCAGCAGGAAGGCTGCCGCCAGGAACAGAACTGTCTTTTTCATATCATCGGGTTTTCAAATCATCAATCAGGTCGCAATAGTCATTCCGCAGGCGCTCGAAGACGGTGTGGAAGGGCCAGAGGACCGGGAGGAGGAAGCGGCAGCCGAAATGGGTGGTGTAGGCCCAGGCCTTGTCCTCCTGGATGGCCGTCAGGATGAGGTCCGGAATCCAGATCAGGCAGGACAGGACGCCGCAGAGCAGGAACAGCGGCAGGGAGAGTACCAAGAGCAGGATTCGCCGTCCGATCCGGTCGTGGCGGCGCTCCGGAATCCGGCCGATCAGGGCCAGGATCCGTTCTCGCAGTTCCTTGCACAGGGAACTGTAGATCTCCGCATCCGTCGCCTCCGGCCGCTGGGCGACATAAGCCCCGATATCGATCGGTTCGCCGACCCGGATGCACATCCGGCGCTGCCCCTGGAAGAAATCCTCATAATCGATCCCGACCGGCACGATGCGGACGGGGACGTCCAGTTCGTCCGCCGCTTTCCGGGCGATCCGGAAAATGCCTTTCTTGACCGGCATCATCCCCCGCTCGGGACGGTGCGTTCCTTCGCTGAACAGGCAGAACGGCACCCCGTGCCCCAGACATTCGACAATCTCGTCGATGACGGCGAAATTCTTCGCCACCTCACTCATGCCGTTGCGTTCGCGGGCGATCGGAACGATACGCAGGAAGCGCAGCACCTTGGCCATCAACGGGTTGGCAAAAATATCCGAACGGGCGCCGAAGGCGACGGGCCCCTTGTACAGTTGCAGGACCAGCAGCGGGTCCATCATCGCGGCGCAATGGTTCGGCGCGAACAGGATGGCTCCGTCGGCCGGAATCCGGTCCCGGCCTTCGATCCGGACGCTCCGGAAACAAAGCCTGGAGGTCCAGTCCACATACGGACGCATGAACGCATAGAAACGGTCGTATTCCCAGACAGCTGCCATAATGTTTCGATTGTCTCAAGACAAAGATACGGATAACGGCCCGCTTTTCAAAGCCCGATGCAAAAAGACGTGCTCCGACTCACGCCGGGGCACGCCTGCAGAAAATGTGTTTTGTGTTTGTGACGTCAGAGCCT
>CADCRA010000053.1 GCA_902803715.1 uncultured Bacteroidia bacterium | reverse complement strand
GCGCTCACCGTTGCCGGTCTCCGGGTTGACGAGGTCGGCGCCTTCGTTGAGCACGCCGCTCATCACCTTGAAGTAGGAGACGTCACCGAGGTGCTGCTCGACGCTGGTCTTGAAGATGAACAGGCTGGTCGGGCCGTCGGACAGGCAAGGCAGTTCGCCGCCGTCGATGGTCTTGGCGACACGGCCTTCCGGGGACGGAGCGACGTTGATGATGAATTCCATGAGACGCTTGACACCGATGTCGTTCTTCGCGGAGAGGCAGAAGACCGGCATGACCTCGCCCTTCTTCAGGCCGGCGGCCAGACCCTCGCGGATCTCGTCGGTCGTCAGTTCGAGGGTGTCGAAGAATTTCATCATGAGTTCGTCGTCGCCTTCGGCGGCTTTCTCCATGAGGGCCTGGCGGAGTTCTTCAGCCTCGTCGGCGTACTCGGCCGGGATCTCGAGTTCCTCGCGGGTGCCGTTGGCATCCTTGAAGCGGTAATATTTCATCGTGATGACATCCACGAAGCCGTTGAAGTCGCTGCCGGGGTTGACCGGGAACTGGACATAGGCAATCTTCTTGCCGAAGGTCTCTTCGAGGGAGTGGCGGGCGGTCTCCCAGTTGGCCTTTTCATGGTCGAGCTGGTTGACGGCGACGATCATCGGGACGTTGTACTGGTTGGCATAGCGGGAGAAGATGGTCGTACCGACTTCCACGCCCTGCGTGGCGTTGATGAGAAGCACGCTGCTCTCGACCACCTTGAAGGCGGAGAGGGCGCCGCCGCTGAAATCGTCGGAACCCGGGGCGTCGATGAAGTTGATCTTCTTGCCCATGAATTCGGCGTACAGCGGAGTCGCGTTGATGGACTTCTGGTTGGTCTGCTCGAACTCGGTGTTGTCGGACATGGTGTTCTTCGTCTCGACGGCACCTCTGCGGTCGATGACCTTGCCTTCGTAAAGCATGGCCTCTGCGAGCGTGGTCTTACCGGTGCGGGTGCCGCCGATCAGGACCACGTTGCGGATGTCTTTGGTGGAATAAGATTTCATGTGTGTGTTATTTATATGTTTTTTCAGTCATTTCGGGGCATTTGCAGCGCACGCAATGCATAGTCCGCAAATCTACTGAAAATTTCACGCAATCACAACACTTTGCCCCCTCCGACTTCGTATTTTCTTGCATCCGGGTCCGTCCCGCCATTGCGGAGCCTCCGCAGGAGCCGCCGGCCGGAAAGCCCCAGTTCCTCCCGGATCAGCCGGTTCAGGTCGCGGGGATCGGCGCCGGCGCGCCGGCACAGGTCGCGGAAACGGCCAGGCGGGGGAACGGGATCCAGCAAGGCAGCGAACCTTTCATATTGGCGGAACAATGCCGCGTTTTTCTTCTCTTTCATGGTCTTTTCGTTTCCGCAAAACTAGGAAAAGCGGGTGCCGCCCGCAAGAAAAGTTTGCTCGAGAGGCTTGATTTGCACAAGATTTATGTGTTTTTTAATGAGAATTCTGCGATTTTGACGGAGAATGCTTATAATTTATAAACTTTGCTATGAAAAAATAGCTTTTTGTTCGTAGCCCGATACGGTATTTTTGCACAGAAAAACACGACGGATCGCGCCCCATGGACGAAAAGACCATCAAAAACAATCTCTCACGAAGCAGGAAGGAAGCCGGCATTTCCCAGGAAGTGCTGGCGGAGCGGCTGCACATGAACCGGAACACGTACCGCAACATCGAAACGGGAAGGACGCGGATCATCAACCGGCACATGGAGAAGATTGCCGCAGAGCTGGATACAACCGTCGAAGAACTGATTTTGGGATACAAGATCGGAGATCCGGACTCCGATCCCCGGTGGGAGGACCTGCGGAACGAACAGAAAAGCCGGTATCAGGCGCTGCTGAACAGTTATGAGCGGAAAATCGACGAGGATGCCCAGCGGCTTTCCCTCCAGGACCGCCGGATCGAAGAACTCAAGGCCTCCCTCCGTGACAAGACCGACCTGATCGCCTTCCAGAAGGAAAAGATCGCCGAACAGGAGAAAATCATCGCCGAACTGGGGGAAACCCTCGAAAGAAATCAGTAACTTTGCGCCATGCGCAAGGAAATCCACCTCCGCCCCTGGCTGGCGGAAGGCCGGCTGGAAGCCGGCTGTGACGAGGCCGGACGCGGTCCGCTCGCCGGACCGGTCTATGCGGCGGCCGTCATCCTGCCGCCGGATTTCCACCATCCCCTTCTCAACGATTCGAAACAAATGACCGAAAAGGCCCGCGAGACCCTCCGCCCGATCATCGAGCGTGAGGCGGTCGCTTGGGCCGTGGAGGCCGTCAGCGCCGCGGAGATCGACGAACTGAACATCCTCTGGGCCTCCGTGACCGGGATGCAGCGGGCGGTTCTCCGCCTGGATCCGGCGCCGGATTTCCTGCTGGTGGACGGCAACAAGTTCCGGCCTTTCGGAAGGTACGGCAGCCGGGACTACAAGACCGTGGTCCATGGCGACGCGACCTTCGCCAGCATCGCCGCCGCCTCCGTCCTGGCGAAGACTTGGCGGGACGAATGCATGCGCTCCCTGGCGAAAGACTATCCCCAGTACGGCTGGGACCGCAACATGGGATATCCGACGGCCGAGCACATCGAGGCCATCCGCCGCTACGGGTATACGCCGCTGCACCGGACCAGTTTCCATGTAAAGGAACTGGAAGATACCCTTTTCAACCTCTGATCCGCCGTCCTTGCGCCGTTAAGGCGGCTTTTTTCTCCCGCCGAACCTTCCCATTCCCGTAAAAAAGTCTATATTTGCCTTTTGGCTGAAAACAACAATACATTGCAATATGAAGAAACTTTTTTGCGCCCTCGCAGTTCTTGCGACTTTTGCCCTCGGCGCCCGCGCCGATGAAGGAATGTGGCTCCTGCCGCTTCTCCAGCAGATGAACGGAAAGGCCATGGCCGACCTCGGCTGCCGCCTGACCCCGGACCAGATCTATAGCATCAACCATTCTTCGCTCAAGGATGCCGTCGTCCATTTCGGTGGCGGCTGCACCGGCGAGATGATCTCCAAGGAAGGCCTCCTGGTGACGAACCACCACTGCGGCTACAGCAGCATCCAGGGCCTTTCCACCCCTGAACACAACTACCTGGAAGACGGCTACTGGGCCATGAACCGGAAGCAGGAACTCCCGGTCCCGGGACTGTCCGTGACCTTCCTCGAGAGCATGACCGACGTGACCGACGCGATCAACAATGCCGCCGATCCGGCCGCCGTCCGTGAGCGCCTCGTCAGCGACGCCCAGGCCGCGAACCCGGGCTGCCGCGTCAACATCTCCGCCTATTACAACCAGAACGTCTTCTATCTGCTTGTCTACAAAGTCTATACGGATATCCGTTTCGTCGGCGCCCCGCCGGCATCCCTCGGCAAGTTCGGCGGCGAGACCGACAACTGGATGTGGCCCCGCCACACCTGCGACTTCTCGATGTTCCGCGTCTATGCCGGCAAGGACAACCAGCCGGCCGCCTACTCCGAGAGCAACGTCCCGTACGTCCCGAAGCAGGCCCTCAAGGTCTCCCTGCGCGGCGTGAAGGAAGGTGACTTCACCTTCATCATGGGCTATCCGGGCAGCACCCAGCGTTTCCAGACGGCCGACCAGCTGGAGGCGATGATGGACCGCTACGGCGTCGCCGTCAAGGCCCGTACCGAGCGCCTGGCCGTCATGTGGGACGGCATGGAAGCGGATCCGAACGTCCGCCTGCAGTATGCCAACAAGTATGCCGGTTCCGCCAATGGCTGGAAGAAGTGGCAGGGCGAGCAGCTCGCGTTTGACAAGCTCAACATCATTGGCCGCGAACGCCAGAAAGAAGCTGACTTCATGGCCTGGGTCAATCAGGACAAGACCCGCCAGGCGAAATACGGCCAGGCGCTGAAGAAGATCTCCGACGCCGTGGCTTCGACCCGTCAGGCCCAGCATGACACCTACGTCCTGAGCGAGTCCATCTCGACCATCGGCCCGCTCAGCATCTACTCCACCGTCCAGCGCGCCCTTCCCGCTACGACCAGTTCCAGCCAGACGCCGGCTTCCGTGGATGCCGCCATCGACCGGGGCATCGCCGCGTTCAAGGATTTCAATGATCCGCTGGAGCGCCGGATGGCCGTCGCCATGCTGGAATTCTATCGTGAAAATGCCAATCCGGAGTTCTACCCGACGGAAATCGGCGACTTCGCAACCATGGACTTCGAGAAATACGTGGATTACCTGTTCGACAACTCGAAGTTCTCCAGCGCGGAGAAGCTCCAGGCCTGCAAGGGTTCCACGCGGGAGGAACTCTTCGACCCGACCGATCCGGTCATCGTTCTCAACAATGACATGGCGCAGCAGTTGCTGAAGATCGTCCGGCAGTCGACGAATACGCCGCAGGGCAATCTTGCCGAGGGCTCGAAAGAATTCGCGGCCGGCCTGCTGGAGTGGAAGAAGGGCGAGCCGTCCTATCCGGACGCCAACTCCACCATGCGTCTGACCTACGGTACCGTGAAGCCTTATTCCCCGAAGGACGGCGTCTCCTACTGGTACTATACCACGCTGAACGGCGTCATGGAGAAAGAAAAACCGGATGATTATGAATTCCGCGTCCCGGCCAAGCTCAAGGAGCTCTACAAGGCCCGCGATTACGGTCAGTATGCCAATGCGGACGGCGACATCCCGACCTGCTTCCTCTCCAACAACGACATCACCGGCGGCAACTCCGGCAGCCCGGTCCTCGATGCGGACGGCGCCCTGATCGGCCTGGCCTTCGACGGCAACTGGGAGTCCATGTCCAGCGACGTGATGTTCGAGCCGGACCTGCAGCGCTGCATCAATGTCGACATCCGTTATGTCCTCTTCGTGATGGACAAGTTCGGCGGCGCCGGGTACCTGCTCAACGAGATGGAAATCCTTCGCTAAACCTTTCCAATCAATACCTAAGCGAATGACTGAAGAACAAATACGGGATCTTTTGCGCGAGGTGCGGCACCCTGGAAAGGGTGACCGCGACCTCGTGGATCTCGGGATGGTCTCCGACATCCGTCTCGGCGAAGGCCGGGTCGAGGTCGTGCTGGCCTTCCCGAAACGCCGGGACCCCCTGGCGGAATACCTGGCCGGCAGCGCCCGTGCGGCCCTGTACCGCGGCTTGCCCGGCGGAACGGAAATCGAAGTGAAAAGCGTCGTGATGGAGGAAGCCCCGAAAAACAAGCGCTCCAACGTCAACAACCTGACCCTGGAGGAAGTCGCCCAGGTGCGCCACATCATCGGCGTGGCCTCCGGAAAAGGCGGCGTGGGCAAGTCCACGGTCGCCGTCAACCTGGCCGTCGCGCTGGCCCGCCTGGGCTACCGGGTCGGCCTGGCGGACGCGGATGTCTACGGACCATCCGTGCCGCTGATGACCGCGACGGAGGGCGCCCTGCCCGAAGCCGAAGAAGAAGACGGCCGGGAAGTCATTTTCCCGATTGAGAAATACGGGGTCAAGTGGATGAGCATCGGCTATTTCGCCCAGCCGGGCCAGGCGCTGATCTGGCGCGGTCCGATGGCCTGCAACGCCCTCAAGCAGATGATCCTGCAGGTGCGCTGGGGCGTGCTGGACTTCCTGCTGATCGACATGCCTCCGGGCACGGGCGACATCCACATCAGCCTGGTCGGGGATATCCCGATGGAGGGCGCCGTCATCGTGACGACGCCGCAGTCCGTCGCCCTGGCGGACGTCGAGAAGGGCGTTGACATGTTCCGGAACGAAAAGGTCGGAAAGAAGATTTTCGGCCTGGTCGAGAACATGGCCTGGTTTACGCCCGCGGAACTGCCGGAGAACAAGTATTACATCTTCGGCAAGGAAGGCGGCATCCGGATGGCGGAGCGTTTCGGCATTCCGCTGCTGGGCCAGATTCCGATCGTCCAGAGCATCCGCGAGAGCGGAGACGCCGGCGAACCGGCCGCCTTGTCTTCCCGTCCGGACGGTCTGGCCTTCATCGAACTCGCCCGCAAACTGGCAGAAGCCGCCGGCTAGCGAAAACCGCGAAGCGTCAAAAAAAAGCCCGTCTCCCCATTGCAGGAGACGGGCTTCTTTTTCCATTAAATATTAACCGTATGTATGTGCTTTAGAATCGGCCGCCACGGCCGCCGCCGAAGCCGCCACCGCCCATTCGCATCATGCCGCCGCGGTTGCCGCCCATCCGGCGTCCGCCGAAGGAACCGAAGCGGACGGAAATGTTCAGCATGACATAGCGGCCGAGCATGTTGGTGCGGGACTCGGAGTAGTAGTTGCCGCTCTCGGAGATGTTGAGGGTCTTGGCCTGGTTGAGCAGGTCGTATCCGCTCACGCCGATGGAGAAAATGCCGAGGCTCTTGGTAATGGTCGCATTGAGCAGATTCTCGGGAGCCTGGGTCGTGGTGTATCCGTTGTACCAGACGTAGCTGTAGTCGGTATCGATCTCCCAGCCGCCGAGCGGCGTCCAGTTGAATTCGAGGGTGGCCCGGTTGTTCCACGTCATGTTCGTGGAGGCACCGGTTGCCACGGTGTACCAGGACTTGCGGGCGCTGGTCTGGCCGCGGAGGACCACTTCGACATAGTCGTTGCGGAAGGTGACCTGCAGACGCTCGGAGAAGTTGATGGACTGGAGCTTGTTGGTGATGAACTTGTCGCTCTTTCCTAAGTCGGAGAAGTCCGTGTGGAAGAGTTCATAATCGAACTCGCCGTCCAGGTAGTACTTGCTCATGTCGATGCTGCCGCGCTCTTTCTCCACATAGCTGGAGGACTGGTTGTAGCCGACGTTTCCGGAGGTGCTGAAGGTAAAGTAGCGGCTGTTGTCGAGCGGGGTGTTGAACGTATACTGCATGCGGCCGTTGAAGGAGGCGGGGGCGTTGACCGGATAGGAATACTGTCCGGAGTTCGTGCCGTACCAGGTCGTGTTGCTGATCGGTGCGGTCGTCATGCCGCCGCTGAACGTCATGTTCAGGGAAGAGTACCGGGCGGTGTTGCTATGGCGGTATTCCACGCTTCCGTTGTGGGTGAAATACGGCTTGAGGTACGGGTTACCGAAGCTGACGTTGAGCGGGTTGGAGTTGTCCGGGACCGGCATGAGCTGGTTGACGCTCGGCTGGCTGGACTGTCCGTTGTAGCGGATGTTCCAGTTGGTGTTGTCGCTGTGGTTGTACCGGACGATGATGCGCGGGGCGAAATTCAGGACCTTGTTGTCATAGGTCTTCTCCTCGCCGTTGCGGGTCGTGGAGTTGTACGTATTCGTCGGAATGACGCTGATACCGACCTGGGCGTTCCACTTGGTGTCCTGGTAGAGGAGGTTGGCACCGGCGGTCTGCCGGACGCTCCGGTTGATGATTTCATTGGAATAGGTCGGGTCGAAGACTTCGCCGGCCGGGTTGTACTGGTCGGAACCGCCGGAGAACGGAATCGGGTTGGATCCGCTGTTGTAGGTGTCCTTGAAGGAGATGGACCGGTTCCAGTTGTAGGCGTAGTTGCCTTCCAGATAGAAATTGTTGCCGAGCGGCTCGGTATAGGTCAGCGTTCCGCCGAGGGACAGGTTCTTGGAGTTCTGGAAGTAGCGCTGGTTGATGATCGAGTCTTTCTGGATGTCTCCGAAGAAACTGCTGGTCAGAGACTGGTTGAGACCATCCGTGTCGCTGTTGCTGAAATTATAGTTGAGGTTGACGGTCATCGTACGGCCAGGGATGCCGAGGCGCTGGCGCCACAGGAGCCGACCGCTGGTGGATACCTGTTTCGAATCGGACGAGCCGACCGTGAAACCTTCGCTTGCCTTGGAGGTCACGCCGTCGCGGATATTCTCCCGCAACTGATTGGAGGCGGAGGAATTGTGGTTGTTGCCAAAGTTGACCTGCGGCGTGAAGACGATGGAGGAACTCGGGGAGAATCGGTGCTCGAGCCGGAGTCCGAAACTGTGGCCGGTGTTGTCGCTGTTGCTGGAGCTGTTTGACGTATTGGCGATCTGGGAACCGTCGGCGAGGTAGTTGAGGGTGTAGCTTTCGCGTTTCACCTCGTTGTTGGCGCCGCTGTAACCATAGTTGCCGGTCAGCTGCATCTTTTCGTCAAAAAGGTCTCCGCCGGCGTTTACGCTGGCATTCCAGGACGTGGTGATACCACCGCCGCCACCGCCGCCGCCAAAGCCGCTGAAGTTGCCGCCGAAGCCGCCGCGGGCTCCGTTGAACCGCATGTTGTTGGCGTTGTTCGCGCTGGTGTTGAAGGTAAACCGGCTGGACTGGGAGAAACGGGCCAGCATGGAGTTTTCACTGAACCGCCAGCCTTCGTCGGTCCATTTGTGGTCGGTGTCGTTGTAGACGCCTTTTTCGGGGATGTCATGACCGCCGGCCGCGGTGAGGTTGCCGATCAGGCCGTTCATCATGTTGTCCTGGACGGTAAGGTCGAGAACGTTGCGCTCTTCGCCGTCGTCAATGCCGGTGAATTCGGCCTGCTCGCTCTTCTTGCGGATGACCTTGAGTTTCTTGATCATCTTGGCGGGCAAGTTCTTCGTGGCGACCGTCGGATCGTTCAGGAAGAAGGTCTTGTCTCCGACCGTGATTTCAGTAATGGTTTTGCCGTTGACCACGATGGTGCCGTTGTCGTCAATTTCGACGCCCGGCAGTTTCTTCAGCAGGTCTTCGAGCATGTCGTTTTCCGTTGTCTTGAAGGCATCGGCATTGTATTCGATGGTGTCTTTCTTGATGATGACGGGGTTGCCGACATCGGAGATCCGGGCCGCCTCAAGCGCTTCCGCATCGACGTCCATCTTGATGGTGCCCAGGTCCAGGTTCTGGCGGGCATCAAATTCGATGGTCTTGGTATAGGGCTTGTAACCGAGGAGTTCCGCCTTTACCTCATAAGTGCCCCTGCGGACATTTTCGAATGTCGCGGCACCTTTTTCATCGGTAAGAACATATTTATACGCAGTGGTGCGGCCGGGAACGGTCAGGGAAACGGTGGCAAAACCGACCGCCTCGTCGTTCGTGGCGTCCTTCAGCTGTATTTTGATGTTCTGGGCAAAGGCTCCGGCGCTGCACAGCGCGAGAGCGAGGGCGGAAAGAATAAGCCTGAATGGGGTTTTCATATAATCTACAAAATTATTCAACACCCTCTTTGACGGATTTCGCCGGGCGAAGTTTAATGCTGGCCCGGCGAAAAAACGGTATTTAACGATTTATATTGCCTGAACGGTAGATTTGACGGCCTAAACGGAACTGGGCGGAACGCCGTATTTGTTCTTGAAGGCGCGGGAAAGGCCGTTGAGGGTCGAGAAGCCGACCTTGTAGGCGACCTCGCTGATATTGTACTCGTGGCTCTTCAGCAGTTCCCTGGCCCGGCTCAGGCGGTAGTTGATGAGGAACTCCTGCGGGGACTGCCCGGTCAGGGCCTTGACCTTGGAGAAGAGGCCGCTCCGGCTCATGCCCATCATGGCGGCCAGGGTAGAGACGTTGAAGTCTTCTTCGGAGAGATGCTCTTCGATCAGGCCGTAAATCTTCTCGAGGAAGACTTTGTCGTGGTTGTTGACCGGGAGATCCGGCAGGACGCCGGCCAGGTCGCCGGCGGTATGTTCCTTCAGCAGTTTCTGGATGCGGCGCCGGTTGGCCAGCAGGTTCTGGACGAGGGCCTGGAGGTAGGACGGGTCGAAGGGCTTCTGCAGGTAGGCGTCCGCCCCGCACCCGAGACCTTCCAGCTGGTCGGACATCTCGGACTTGGCGGTCAGCAGGATGACCGGGACATGGCACAATTCTTCGCTCTCCTTGAGTTCCCGGCACAACTGGAAGCCGTCCTTGAACGGCATCATGACGTCGCTGATGATGAGATCCGGCGCGCTGATCTGGATGAAACGGAGGGCCTCCTCGCCGTCGCCGGCCAGCATGATGTTGCAGGTTGTCTGGAACAGGTCATGAAGATAGGTCCGCATCTCCGCATTGTCTTCGACGATGAGCAGGTTTACGGTCCGGTTGCCCGCCTTGGCCGGTTCAGGCTCGGACAGTTTGCCGGAGGCTTCGACCGGGACTTCATGCCAGATTTCCTCGCCGGCGTAAGCCTCTTTTTCCGCAGGGAAAACGAAGGAAAAGACGGTTCCTTCCGGCCGGTTGGGATCGACCCGGATCGCGCCCCGATGCAGGCCGATCAGGTAAAGGACATGGTTCAGGCCCAGTCCGAGGCCTTCCGGGACTATCTCCCCGACTTTCTGCCCCAGTCTCTCGTATCGTTCGAAGATGCGTTTGACCTGGTCCGGCTCAATGCCGATTCCGCTGTCTCCGACGCGGATTTCGACGTACGGACCGGAATAGTCCGTCTCCGGCAGGCGGTAGCGGCCGGCGGCCTGCTCCTTCGGAAGCAAGGTGGCGGAAATCTCGATCGTTCCCCCGTCCGGCGTGTATTTGAAGGCATTGCTGAACAGGTTGAAAAAGATCTTCTCGATCTTGTCCCGGTCGCACCAGGCCATCAGGTTTTCCGGAAGGTCTTCCCGGACCGTCAGCCCGCGTTGCTCGCGGACGAAGTCGAAGTTCGCGGCGATGGCGGCGAGCTTGGCCCCGATATCGGTCCGGAGGGCGGCCAGGTGGTCGGTCGAACGGGCGAATTTGTCGAAGTTGACGATCTGTTCGGTCAGGGTCATCATCTTCTCCGTATTCCGCTCGATGAGCCGGACCAGGTGCCGGTCGTGCTCACTGAGTTCATTGTTCCGGGATAGTTCCCGGGCGGGACCATAGATCAGGGAGAGCGGCGTACGGTATTCGTGGGAAATGTTCATGAAGAAATCCGTCTTGTCGCGGCTGAGCTGCTCGCCCAGCACTTTCTCCATTTCAGCCCGCTCCGCGCGCTCCTTGTTCCGCCGGCTGCGGGTCCACAGCAGGTAAATGGTGCCCAGGAGCGCCAGGCCGAAGATGGCATACAGGAGTTTGGCGGTCGTGGACAGCAGGGGTGCCGATTTGATCCGGATGCGGAGCAGCTGCTGCTCTTCATGCCAGGTCCCGTCCGGCGTCAGCACCTTGACCCGGAAACGGTATTTTCCGCTGCCGAGGTTGGAATAGAAGGCCCGTTTGTCCGCGCCGGTATGGATCCACCGGCTGTCGTGCCCTTCCAGTTTATAAGCATAGTTGAGTTGCTTGCCGATTTCGAAATCCGTCGCGGAAAAATAGAACATGAGGAGGTTTTCGTCGTGCGGGAGCACCAGCTGTCCGTCTTTGGGAATGTCCCGTTCCTGGTTGTTGATCAGCATGCCTTCCAAGTGCACCTGCAGGTTCCGCTGGCTCTGCGTTCCCTTGGGAGAGAGGACGGCCAACTGCTGGTTGGCGCCGAAGATGATCTGGCCGCCGGTCCCCGTGATGCAGGCGTTGCTGACGAAATCCAGCAGGATGTTCTCGTCGAGCGGAAGGGGCAGGATCTGGGACAGGTCCTGGCTGATGAAGGCGATCTCATTGCGGAAAGAAACCCAGAGACCCTTTTCGTCCGCCATGACGGTCCGGACCGAGTTGTCCGGAAGCCCGTCCTCCACCGTCAGTTCGCGGACGGTCTCCTGGACGGGGTCATAGCAGTACAGACCGGCGTTCATGGACCCGATCCATACCCGTCCTTCCGCATCTTCGGTCAGGCAGTTCGGGGCCGGGATGTTCAGCGGCAGGAGCAGGAACAGACCGTCGCGGGTATACCGGTAGATCTTGTCGCCTTCGATGAAATAGGTGTGCCCCTGCGGGGTCGGCATGACCCGCCAGTATTCGCCGTTGCGGCTGATGGGCCGGCTGCTCCTTTCCCCGTTCCGGATGGTATGGATCCGGTTTTCCTGGATGAAACTCATGCTGCCGTCTTCGTTCTCCCAGATGGATCGCACGCCGGAAACCGGCCAGGACGAAAGTTGCCGCAGGCGGTCGCCCAGCACCTCGTACTCGAAGATGGCTTCATAATTATAGATGACCCACAGATGGCCGTCGCGGTCCATGCGGGACTGTGAGATGTTCTTTTCCGGCGAATAGCCCTCCGGTGTCAAGTCGCGTCCGACGCCGGTCACCGTATTGACCAGGAGGATTCTCCGTTGCGTCTGGACGAGCGCCATGTTGTTGGACCAGGGAATCAGGCGGGTCAGGAAATCGTTCGGCCCGACCCCCTGCAGCCGGATGATGGACTGTCGGTTGTCCCGGGCGATCTGGAAGAGTCCGAATGTGTCGGAAGAAATCCAAAGGAAATCGCGGGTGACAAGGGCGGTCGCCTTTTCGATTCCGTTCAGCCGGTGCGTCGGAAGGATCTGCCGGACGGAGAGGTCCCCGGGGTCGATCTCAAACAGGCCCAGGTTGGAGAAACCGGCGACCAGGCAGCCGCTGACCGGATCCGATTCGAGGAACAAAGCCTGCGTCGGGGATTCGCCCAGCTGCCTGGCGAGGAGAAGGGTTTTCCTCTCGGCTTTCCGTCCGTCCGGCTCCCAGACGCGGATTCCTTTCTCCGTGGCGACGAACAGGGTTCCGTCCGGGCCGGCTTCCATCCCGGAGATGTTTCCGGAATCGGGCATGGAGAGAATGCGGACCAGCGAAAAGGCGGAATCCAGGATGGCGACTTCGGGCTGGTTGTTCCGTCCGGCAACCGCAACGGACCCGTCCGGCAGGCGTACCAGGAAATGGCTGTACGAGAATTGGGCGGCATCGAAGACCGTCGTGCTTTCCCCGGTCTTCTTGTCATACACCTGCAGGCCCAGCTGACAGGCCAGGACAAGCCGGTTGTCATCGTAGTTCAGGATGTCGGAAATAGGGAAAAACTTCGGAGCGGAGGTCCGGATGACGCGGGAGTTTCGAAGCAGGTTGATGCCGGCTTCCGTCCCGACCCACAGACGACCGTCCGTGTCCGGGCAGAGCGAGAAGATCCGGTCGGAAGACAAGGCGGAGGTGTCGCCCTGGAAATACTGCTTGTAGGTAGAGCCGTTGAAGCGGTTGAGGCCGCGGCGGGTGCCGATCCACAGGTAACCGTCGCTCCCTTCCGCCAGTGCCGTCAACGTCGGATTGGACAGTTCGGAACTGACCGGCGACGTCCAGACACGGGCCCGGGAGAGGGCAGGGACGGCCAAAAGGAGGGAAAGGGTCAACAGCAGTTTTTTCATGCGGGTCGCTTGTCGGACAAACGGTTAAATTCGCGTTTCCTGCAAATATAGGGATTCTTTGTGACAAACTCCAAATGGATAAGACGTTTTGTGTAAGGTGGCCGCCCTTTGAACATCCGGTAGCATGGCTTGGCGATTTCGCACGGTCTATGGACGCGCGGACGAAAAACGAGACGTTTTCGGAGCGTTTCTTAAAACGGTTTGAGATAATTTTGTATCCGTAAAATACTGCATATACACAACCTTAAAACCGATAACACATGATGTCGAAACCTTGCAGATGGATTCTCCTCTCCGTTCTCGCGGCGGGATTCTGCGCCTGCGGAAACCCGACCGGCCGGAATGCCGGCGGACTGGATCCGGATGCCCAGCAGCTTTTCATCGGCGAGGATATCGCCGTCGCCCCGACCCAGTACGGCAAGGTCCGGGGGTACATTCTCCGCAATGTCTACACCTTCCTCGGCATCCAGTATGCCGCTCCGGCCGAGGGTGAGCTTCGTTTCCGCGGACCGCAGCCTCCGGAGCCGTGGGACGATGTCCGTCCCGCCGTCTATTATGGCAATTCCGCCCCGCAGAAGACGGCTGGCAAATACACGAATTCTTTCGGCACTTTCGCCGACCACTGGAACTATGACGACGTCAGCGAGGACTGCCTCCGGCTCAATGTCTGGACGCCGGGCCTGGACGACTCGAAACGGCCGGTCCTCGTCTGGATCCATGGCGGCGGCTTCACGTCCGGCAACGGCATCGAGCAGGACGGCTACAACGGCGAGAACCTGAGCCGTGACGGCAACATCGTCTTCGTCTCCCTGAACCACCGTCTCGGTCCCATCGGTTTCACGGACTTCTCCGCCGTCGATCCGAAATTCGCCGATTCCGGCAATGCCGGCATCCTGGACATCGTGGCGGCCCTCAAGTGGGTCCGGGACAACATCGCGGCCTTCGGCGGCGATCCGTCCAACGTGACGATCATGGGCCAGAGCGGCGGCGGCGCCAAGGTCTGCACCCTTGTAGCCATGGCCCAGACGGAAGGCCTGTTCAGCAAGGCGGTCGCCCTCAGCGGCAACATTACCTCCGCCATCAACACGGATTTCAGCACGGAACTGGGCAAGTACATCGCCCAGAAAGGCGGCGGCATGGAGAAACTCCAGGCCATGCCCTGGATGGACTATATTGATTTCGCAAACGCGTGCGCGCAGGAGTTCATGAAGGACCACTCCAACGGCATGATGCGCGGCGCCTTCGGCCCGGTCGGCGACGGGTTCAACATTCCGCTCGGCGACTTCTACAAGGACACCAACTGTCCCTCTGCGAAGGTCCCGATGATCTTCTGCGCGACCAACGGTGAACTCTCCGGCAGCGAACGCATGCGCCCGGCCGTCGAGGCGAAAGCCTCCCAGGGCGGAGCGCCGGTGTGGCTGGCCTGCTTCGGCTTCAATCCCCCGCTGTTCGACGGCAAGAAGGGAGCCTTCCATTGCCTGGACATCTGCTTCTGGTTCCGCAACACGGACCTGATGCTGACCCATACCGGCGGCGGCGCCCGTCCGCGGGCCCTGGCTGACAAGATGTCCGCAGCCCTGCTGGCGTTCATGCGTACCGGGGATCCGAATGTCCCGGAACTGCCGCAGTGGCCGGTCTACAAGAGCGGCGAAGGGGCGACGATGTATCTGGATGACGAATGCCGGGTCGTCAACGCTCCGGATGCCGAGACGCTCAAATCCCTGATTTATTAGAACAATCTTATCTATCAACCCATTTTTATTAACCCAAAAATTAATCGTATGATTAAGATGAAAACTTTTTCATTCAAGCGATTGGCTTCGGTCCTGTGCGGCTTCATGCTGTGCCTTCCGATGCTTTTCGCACAGAACACGATTACGGTGAAAGGTAAGGTTATCGATCCGGATAAGCAACCCGTTATCGGTGCAGCCGTCATGCAGGTCGGCACCCAGAACGGCGCTGCAACGGATATCGACGGTAACTTTACTTTGACCTGCCCCGCAGGCGCCGACCTCGAGGTTTCCTCGATCGGTTACACCACCGTCACGGTCAAGGCTGCCGCTAATCTGACCATCACCCTCGAAGAGGAGAACACGACCCTCGACGAGACGGTTGTCGTCGGTTACGGTACGACCAAGAAGGCATCCCTGACCAGTGCCATTGCGAACATCCGCGATGAGGAATTGAACGCTACGAAGCAGACCGACGTCACGGCGTCCCTGCAGGGTAAGGTTCCGGGCCTCATGATCCATCAGGTCGGCGGTGGCGCCGGTGACTTCGACACCGACCTCAACCTCCGCGGCTTCGGCGAACCGATCGTCGTCATCGACGGCGTCGTCCGTACGGCCCAGCGCCGTGGACGTGGTTTCGGCGGCGGATCTTATTCCCAGTCCAGTACGACGATCCTCTCCCAGCTCAACCCGGAAGACATCGAGAGCATCTCCGTCCTGAAGGACGCTTCCGCGTCCCTGTACGGTATCGG
>CADCRA010000052.1 GCA_902803715.1 uncultured Bacteroidia bacterium | reverse complement strand
CTTGCGCATCTTGAGGTCCAGGGCGGCGAGGGGCTCGTCCAGGAGGAGCACCTTGGGCTGGTTCACGATGGCGCGGGCGATGGCGATGCGCTGCTGCTGGCCGCCGGAAAGGGTCTCCACGTCGCGGTCCTCGTAATCGGACATGGCCACGAGCTTGAGCACCTTGCGGACACGCTTGTCGATTTCGTCGGCAGGCACCTTCTTGAGTTTCAGGCCGAATGCGATGTTGTCATACACGTCCATGTGCGGGAAGAGCGCGTAGCGCTGGAACACGGTGTTCAGCGGACGCTCGTGCGGGGGGATGCCCGCCAGTTCCTTTCCGTCCATCAGGATCGAGCCTTCGTCCGGCTGGAGGAAGCCCGCAATCATGCGCAGCAGGGTCGTCTTTCCGCAGCCGGAAGGGCCCAGGAGGGTCAGGAATTCGCCGCGGCGGATGTACAGATTGATGTCTTCCAGCACTTTCTTGTCCCCAAAGGACTTGGAAAGGTGCTTGATGTCAATGATTTTGTCAACCATCTGTCTTATCGGGGAATGTTCAGCGTGTAGAGGAGTCCGAGCGTGAGGGAAACCATGTTCCAGTCGTGGTGGTAACCGGCCGCGGCATGCAGGCGGAGGCTCTTGTCTTTCAGCGGGAACCAGTTCGCGTTGACGCCGCAGATGAGATCGCGGTTCTTGGTCTCGCGGTTGTATTCTGCGGCGGCACGGGCGCCGATCTCGAATTTCTCACCCGGATAGAAGGTGACGGACGGGATGAGGGTCAGGCCCTTCTGCATGATTTCCTCCTCGTCGCCGACGACGTTGAATGCGTCGAGACCCAGGTCCATGACCTCACCGACGTGGAAAACCTGACCAAGGGTGATGACCGGAATGAAGTCGCCCTTGTCGCGCTGGACGGCCGTGGCGCTCCAGATGTTCTCGAGGTTGCCGTACTCGCCCCGCCACTCGGCGGAGTAGTTGAACAGCTTGCTGGAGAACGGACGCTCCCCGTAGGGAGAGGTCGTCATCTGGACGGCAAAGGTCGTGTTCTCGGACGGATTGGTCCAGTCGAGCTTGGCTCCCCACTGGTAGACGTTGAGGTCGTTCCAGAGCGAAGAGCCGAGGAAGGAATGGACTTCGAAGTCGTACGCGTCCAGTTCATAGCCTCCCAGAGTCATGGGCTGCTTGCCCATGGACACGGAGAAACTGCCCATCGAATAGGTCAGGTACGCCCAATCCAGCCAGTTGACATCGTCGCTGCGCCATGTATTGTTGTACAGGGCTTGGATGCTTTCCTTGTCACCGGCGAGCCAGTGGTTGCAGATGCTGAATGAGAGGTTGGCGGAAAGATCGCCTTCCAGAAGTGAATAGAGAGAAGAATCACCGAGTGTGAATTCGCCGCTTCCGTCATTTTTCGTTGAAAAAGTGGGATTGAGGTCAAATCTCGGAATAACGGACAACCCGACACTGCGGCCGGCGTTGTCAGCCTCTTGTGCGTGCACAAGGAAGCAGGACAGCAAACTTGCTGCGCAAACTACCAGGAATTTCTTCATTTCTGCTACTCATAAAAACAGAATTTGTTGATACTTGGCGCGGCCCCGGTTCCACGGAGTCCGCATTCTTTTCGGCTGCAAAAGTACGAAAAAAACGAAACTTTGCGGTCTTTCGGGAGAATTATTTTGAGAATAATGTTTTAACTATTTGTATCTTCCCAGAAATTTCAGATCCGCATCGGCCTTGATCTTGTCGATCATGGCGCAGACCAGCCGGAACGTACGGCTGTCTTTCGTGTAACTGGCTGGCGTGATGTACCCCACGCGGCCCTGCCGGAGGAGTTTGCGGGCCGTCTCCCGCTTGTTGGGCTTGGTCGGGTCGAAGACCGCGATGGCCTGGCCGCCGAACATGCTGACGATCTTCATGCTGGGGACGTCCGTGTCGCCGTCGCCGAAGTAGATCATGTTGGTGAATGGGATGCGCTTGTTCTCGTCGGCCATGCTCTCGTTGACTTTCTTGGCGTCGCGGGACGAGAAGATGCCTTTCTGGATCTTGAAGAGGAACTGGGTCTTGGCGGTATAGTCGACGGCGATGCCCGGCCATTCGGCCTGGCCGTTCTCGTCGTAGATGAAGGAACCCGCGAAAATGTGCTTGAACTCGCCGGCGATGGGGGAGCCTTCGATGATCTCCTTCAGGCCGGAGGAATTGATGTAATGCTCGATCTTCACGCCATGGGCGGTGCCGTATTCGTTGACGTTGCGGAACCATTCGCGCACGCCCTCGTACAGTTTGATGTCCTCCCCGTACTTGCGGAAATTGCTCCGGGTCAGCCGGATGCCGGCCTTCCGGGCTTCGTCGAACATCAGCTTCATGTACGCCAGGATGTTGCTGGCGTCCTGTCCGATGGCGATGCCGTCCGACATCTTCCAGAACTCATCCGGCGTGGAACCGATGGCCTGGATGAATCCGAATTCCTGCATGTTGCCGGGGGACAGCGTCCCGTCGAAATCATAAATCAGGGCTACGATAGGCTTGCGTCTCATGTCAATTCCGTTTAGCTGGGCAAAGATACGAAGAATCAAGTTTTTTTGCTAAATTTGTGAAGCGTAAACGAACCTTCCAGCTTATGAAAACCTATCCGCACTATCTGGAGCGCCTCCAGGCGGCGACCCGCAAGTATTGGGACAAGCCCGCTCTCAACAATATCGGCGGCGAGACCTTTACCTATGCCGACATGGCCCGGACCATCGCCCGGTTCCATGTCTTCTTCCGGGAATCCGGCATCCGGAAAGGCGACAAGATCGCCCTCTGCGCCCGCAACGGCGCCCGCTGGGGCATGGCTTACCTGGCCGTCAACACGTATGAGGCCGTCATCGTGCCGATCCTGGCGGACTTCACCCCGGACAGCATCGCCTACCTGACGGACCATTCCGGCAGCGTTTTCCTCTTTACCAATGCGGACAAGTGGGCGAAGATCGACCACGCCAGGATGCCGCGGCTCCGGGCCGTCATCGATGTGGACACCTGGGACCTGCTGTTCTGCGGCGACGCGCAGGTCGCCGACGCCCATGAACGCCTGGACAAACTCTTCGACGAGCAGTATCCGCAAGGCGTCCGGCCGGAAGACGTCGTCTTCCCGACCGACAACTGGGACCAGCTCAGCACCATCAATTATACCTCCGGCTCCACGGGCAGCCCGAAGGGGGTCATGCTGACCTACCGGAACTTCTCCGCCAACGTCGACTACAGCCAGCGGAACGTCCCGGCCGGCGACAAGATGGTCTCCATGCTCCCGATGGCCCACATGTACGGACTGGTCATCGAATTCATCTACCCGCTCTGCAACGGAACCTCCATCTACTGGCTCGGCAAGACGCCGACGCCGACGGCCCTGATGAAAGCGTTCGCCGAAGTCCGGCCCTACCTGCTGATCACGGTACCGCTTGTCATGGAGAAGATCTACAAGTCGAAACTCAAACCGGTCCTCGACAAGCCGGCGGTCAAGGTCGCGCTCAAGATTCCGGGAATCAATACGTTGATATACAAGAAGATCCGTGAGAGTCTGGAGCAGGCGTTCGGCGGCCGGGTCCAGGAATTCATCATGGGCGGCGCCGCCCTCAATCCGGAAGTGGAGAAGATCTTCCGGAAGATCAAGTTCCCGTATCTGGTCGGCTACGGCATGACCGAAGCCTGTCCGCTGCTGGCCTATGAGCACTGGACGAAATATGTCCCCGGCTCCTGCGGCAAGGCCGTCGACTGCGCGCAGGTCCGGATCGATTCCGAGGATCCGCACCACATTGCCGGCGAGATCCAGGCGAAGGGCGAGAACATCATGATCGGCTATTACAACAACCCGGAGGCGACGGCCAACGCCTTCACCGAAGACGGCTGGCTGAAGACCGGCGACCTCGGCATCATGGATGCGGAAGGGAACATCTTCATCCGCGGCCGTTCCAAGAACATGATCCTCGGCCCCTCGGGCCAGAACATCTACCCTGAAGAGATCGAGGCGGTCGTCAACAACCAGGACCATGTCCTCGAATCCGTCGTCGTCGACCGCGGCGGCAAGCTGGTCGCGCTGGTCTACCTCGACCAGCAGTCCATCGCCAAGGACCTGCTGGATGCCGAGGCCGTGTCCGAGATTCCGGAGAATATCCGCAAGGCTGCCAACCGGAAACTGCCGAACTATAGCCAGCTGACCAAGGTGGAACCGGTCGACCAGCCGTTCGAGAAGACACCGAAGATGAGCATCAAGCGGTTCCTCTACAAGTAGTGACAAATTGGCAGGATTTTCCGCTTGGAACATATTTTGACTGATTCAGGGCGGTCCCGGATGCCGGGGCCGCCTTGTTTGACAATTAAAATGAATCGATATGAACGGTAAAATCGGTGTGACGACAGAGAACATTTTCCCTGTCATCAAGCAATTCCTTTACAGTGATCACGAAATCTTCCTCCGCGAACTGGTCGCCAACGCGGTCGATGCCACCCAGAAAATGAAAGCCCTCGCCTCCAGCGGCGATTTCCAGGGCGAACTCGGCGACCTGAAAGTCGAAATCGAACTGGACGAGAAAGAAAAGGTGCTCAAGGTCATCGACCGGGGCATCGGCATGACGGAAGAAGAAGTTGACCGGTACATCAACCAGATCGCTTTCTCCTCCGCCGGCGAATTCCTCGAGAAATATAAGGACCAGATGGGCAGCATCATCGGCCACTTCGGCCTCGGCTTCTATTCCGCGTTCATGGTCTCGAAGAAGGTGACCATCGACACCCTCAGCTGGAAAGACGGCGCGAAGGCCGTCCGCTGGTCTTGCGACGGCAGCCCGGAATACCTGATGGAAGACTCCGACAAGGAAGGCCGCGGAACGGTCATCACCCTGTACCTGGACGATGACTCCGCCGAATATGCCGCCAAGGGCCGCATCAAGGCCCTGCTGGAGAAATACTGCAAGTTCATGCCCGTTCCGATTGTCTTCGGCAAGGAGCAGGAATGGAAGGACGGCGCCTACCATGATACCGACAAGGACCAGGTCATCAACAACCTGGAACCGATCTGGACCCGCACCCCGTCCGACCTCAAGGAAGAGGATTACCTGAATTTCTACAAGGCCCTCTATCCGATGCACGAGGATCCGCTCTTCCACATCCACCTTAACGTCGATTATCCTTTCACGCTGACCGGCGTGCTGTATTTCCCGAAGATCAAGGAGCGGATGGCGATCGAGAAGAACAAGATCCAGCTCTATTGCAACCAGATGTTCGTGACCGACCATGTCGACAACATCGTTCCGGACTTCCTGACCCTCCTGCACGGCGTCATCGATTCTCCGGACATCCCGCTGAACGTCTCCCGCAGCTACCTGCAGAGCGATGCCAATGTCAAGAAGATCTCCGGGTACATCACCAAGAAAGTCGCCGACCGGCTGGAAGAAATCTTCAAGGAAGAGCGCGCGACCTTCGAGGAGAAATGGGACAACATCAAACTCTTCATCGAGTACGGCATGCTGTCCGACGAGAAGTTCTGCGACCGCGCGATGCATTTCGCCCTTGTCAAGAATACCGACGGCAAGTATTTCTCGCTGGAAGACTACAAGAAGGCCGTGGAAGGGGAGCAGACCGACAAGGACAAGCATGTCATCTGCCTCTATGCCACCAACGCCGACGAACAGTATCCGTTCATCGAAGCCGCCAAAAACAAAGGATACGATGTGCTCCTGCTCGACTGCGAACTGGATTCCCACTGGGTCAACCTCCTGGAAACCAAACTGGAGAACGTCCGTTTCGCCCGGGTCGACTCCGACAGTACGGACAACCTGATCGTCAAGGAAGAGAAGAAGAAACCGGAACTGTCCGAGGATGAGAAGAAGGCCCTGGACGACCTGTTCAAGCCGGTGCTTCCCACCGAGTTTGACTGGAACGTCGAAGCCGACAACCTCGGAGAGAACGGCGAGCCGGTGCTGATCACGCAGAACGAGTTCATGCGCCGTTACCGCGAAATGTCCGCCTTCGGCGGCGGAATGAATTATTTCGGGAAAATGCCGAAGAACTTCACCCTGAAGGTCAATCTCGAGCACCCGCTCGTGCAGAAACTCCGCGGCGAAGGGGACCACGACGACCTGCTCCACCAGCTGACCGACCTCGCCCTGCTGGCGAACGGCATGCTGAAGGGCAAGGCGCTGGCGGATTTCATCACCCGCAGCCAGAAGGTCGTGGGCGACGCTTTCCTTAAATAATCAGGGCAAGCAAGTCCGAGACCATCTCCTCCGGCATGACATAGCGCAGGTCCTCCGCCGCGTGCGGGGACCGGAGCGCTTCCAGGAAATGCGGCATTTCTTCCGTATAGATCCTGGCCATCCGGTTGTTGAGGCCGTCCGGACAGTGGACCGAGTAGGACAGGTTCGCCATCCGGTCGCACAGTTTGACAAAGGGGGCATACGGGGTTTCCCGGATGCCCTCGTAGTATTTATCATTGGCGCGCTCCGCACGGGTGCGCCCTTTTTCATTGGTCAGGGCATAGACGATCTCGGCGGCGGCAGCGGCCTGGTCGGCCGGCAGGAAATCGCGGGCGACGGTCAGGACGGCCCGGTAAGTCAGCCGCGCATCTTCCATGCTGTCATGGTAGTAGGCACCGAACAGGATGGTCAGGACATCTTCCGGACGGTCGCAGACGAGGTGCCCGTACCGGCACGCGAAATCGGCGACGCTCTGCAGGTGGAAACCATACGGATGGGTCATGTCATAGGTCTGCCCGACGGAATCGTGGAGCCGGCAGGCGGCGTCCCGGATGGCGGCGACGCGTTCCTCCCGTTCCTTCAGGAGGCCTTCGAAAATCATTCTGTTCATAGTCCTTTGGCTTTTCCTTCGTCCCAGATGGCATCCATCTCGGCGAGGGTCATGTCGTGGAGGTCGCGGCCCTTGCGGAGGGTCTGTTCTTCCAGGTAGGTGAAACGGCGGCGGAATTTGTCGCAGGCCCGGTTGAGGGCCGTGTCCGGATTTAGTCCGTACAGGCGGGCGGCGTTGATCGTGGCGAACATGAAATCGCCCAACTCCTCTTCCGCCCGGTCATAGGCGGCCCGGAATCCTTCCGAGGCACCCTCGGGTACGCCGATCACGGCCGGGTCGATGGTCCCGTCCGCCTGCTCCAGGGCTTCCAGTTCAGCCTGGAACTCTCCCTGCTCTTCCTTGACCTTGTCCCAGACCTGGGACCGCTCCTCCCAGTCGAAGCCTACGCCGCGGGCCTTGTCCTGCATGGACAGGGCCTTGAGAATCGGCGGCAAACTCTCTGGCACGCCGGACAGGACGCGTTTGTTCCCGCCTTTCTCCTTGGTTTTCATCAGTTCCCACTGTTCGGAGACCGCCTCGGCGTCCAGGGTCTTCCCGTTTTTGTCGCCGAAGACATGCGGATGCCGGAAGATCATCTTCTCGCACAGCCGGTCGATCACGTCGGCAATGTCGTATTTGCCCTGTTCCTCGGCGATCTTGCTGTAGAATACGATGTGCAGCAGCACGTCGCCCAGTTCCTTCTTGAGATCCTCGTCCGACTTCTTCAGGACGGCGTCGCTGAGTTCGTAGACTTCTTCCAGGGTCATCGGACGGAGGGTGTCGATGGTCTGTGCATGGTTCCAGGGGCACTCGGCGCGGAGCTTGTCCATGACGTCGAGGATGCGGCCGAATTGTGCGAGTTTTTCTTCCTTGGTATGCATCTTGCAAAGGGTTTAGTCGGCAAATTTACAAAAATAGAATCATTTTAACCTATTATTTGTTTGAACCATGAAAGCGATCATGCGAATCGGGTCCTTGCTGGCAGCCTCCCTGATGCTGCTGGTCTCCTGCGTGAGCGACCCCTTTATGGACGGCCCTTACCGTCCCGGCAACGGGTCCGGCACCATCCCCGGCGGTGGCGGCGGTTCCACGCCCGGCGGCGGTGGCGGGGAGACTCCCGGCCTTTCCTTTACCGTCAATCCCAACTGGACCGTCTCCTACAACGGCCGCGAGTATTATGAAGGCGCTGAAGTCGACCGGATCGTCGTCAAGAGCACCGACACCCAGCATTATTATATCGATGTCATCACCAAGGCGTCTTTCCAGGATGATTTCAAGAACGATGTCGCATCGTATGCCCAGTCCCTGCACGACAACCTGGCGGCGGATGTCAAGGACGGCAATGCCCAATGGTCCGACCTGCTGGGCACCCGGGAAAGTTACATCCTCTTCGACCGCCTGCGGGCCGGCGAATGGAAGGCTTTCGCCGTCGGTTTCACTTCTTCCGGCGAACTGACCGGGAAATATGCCGTTCTGGATTTCCCTGTCGCCGAGGAAAAGCCGACTGCAGCGTTCAACGACTGGCTCGGCACCTGGAAGATTTCCGGCATGGACCTCGAGGGCAACAAGGTCGCCTATACCATCACGCTGAGAAGTTCGGAATCGAATTACGCCTACTGGCTGAGCGGCTGGGAACCGGCGCAAAGCGAGGACGAGACCAATTATGAATTTGAGGTCTTCTTCAACAAGGAGAACCACCACCTGGAGTTCAACAGCCTCTATTTCGAGACGGTCAAGTTCGATGACGGAGAGTACGAGGTCTGCCTGAACGGCAATTACAAGTACAACGGCAAGTATTACTATGTCAACGAGGACATCGCCCTGGCGGACGGCATCATTTCCGACGACGGCAAGTCCGCCCAGGTGATCGGCTGTGGCCTGACGCTGGAGATGCAGGGCGGCCAGACCTTCGAGACGCAGTTCACTTCCATGCAGATGATGTATGTCCCTGTCGCGGAAGGCGGAACGACCTACGTGTTCAATACGAACGTGCCGCAGTTCCCGCTGACGATGGAGTGGATCTCCGCTTCCACGGATACGCCGCAGACCAAGGCCGCCGGCACCAGGCTTTCGGCGCCGCGCAAGGCCCGCCGTCACGAGGCGGCCCGGGTGGTGCGCCACGTCGCACCGAATCCGAACCAGGCCCGGTAACGCGGGTCCCGGATGACAGACAAAGGGTTGGCCGTTTCCGGTCAACCCTTTATCTGTTGGGAGGAGTGCGCCGTTTATTTGAGGGCGCCCAGTTCTTTCTCGTCAAAATCTTTGAACCATTCTTTCAGTTTGGCCTTGGCCTGTGCCTTGATTTCCGGCGTGATGTTCTTCGCAACGCAGTAGATGGCCCAGGTCAGGGCTGCCAGATCGTCCGTAAAGCCGGCGACGGGAATGGCATCCGGTATGATGTCGATCGGAAGGATGAAATAGCCGAGGGCGCCGAGGATCTTCGCACGGTCTCCCTTCGAAGTCATCGGATTCTTGACGACATAATAGAGGAGCAGGGCGGCGTAGATGACCTTGATCCCTGCTTTCTTCGCCACCGCGGCAATCTTGTCCACGAGGCTTTCTTCGGAATAGTGTTTCTCGTACTTTGTCAGGTCTTCCATGGGTTTTCTCTTTGAATTTGATCCGTACAATTATCGTTCCATTTAAATTTGCTATCTTTGCGGACTCAATGCTTGAATGCAATGGCAATAATCACTATCATAGGAATCGGACAGATGGGATCGGCCCTGACGTTCGTCGCCGCGCAGAACGGCAACCGGCTGCGCCTGGTGGGCACTCCCGTCGACCAAGACATTGTCGACGCCTGTCGTCGGGACGGCCGTCATCCGAAACTGGAACAGCCTTTCCCGGCGGGAACGGACTTTTATTATTGCGGGCAATGGCAGGATGCGGTCCGCGGGGCGGACTTCGTCATCGGCGCCGTGTCGTCCTTCGGCGTCGACTGGTTCCTGCAGGATATCCTCATGAACATGGACCCTTCCGTCCCGGTCCTGTCGGCGGCCAAGGGCCTGACCGACCTGGAAGACGGAACGCTGATCTCCTACCCGGAGTATTGGGAGCGCGCCCTGCGCGAGAAGGGGATCCAGCGGCACATCTATGCCCTGGGCGGACCGGGAACGGCCGCCGAAATCATGCAGCATGACCACACCCATGTCGCCCTCTGCGGGCAGGATCCGGAAGTGCTGCGGATGATGAAAAAGGCCTTGCAGACCTCCTGGTTCCATATTTCCCTGACCCATGACGCCAACGGCCTGGAGAGCGCCGTGGCGATCAAGAACGCCTATGCCCTGGGCGTGGCCATGGCCATCGGTTATGCACACGTGCAGGATGGCGGGCAGGAGCGGCCGCACTACAATTCCCAGGCGGCGGTCTTCTACCAGGCTGCCAAGGAGATGGTCAAGGTCCTCCAGCTGCAGCAGGCGGATTTCGACAGCGCCCTGATCGGCATCGGGGACCTGTATGTCACCGTAACGGGGGCGCGGACGCGCAAGATCGGCATCCTGCTGGGCGAAGGCAAGACCTATGACGAGGCCCAGGAGATCCTGGGCGGCCTGACCCTGGAGTCGGTCGTTGTCGTGCGCCGGCTGGCGAAAGCCATGGCCGTCAAGGCGGAGAAGGGCTTGGTCGACCTGGCGGAATTCCCGCTGCTGGCCTATGTCATGGACGTGCTGGAAAACGGAGCGGCGAAAGATCTTCCGTGGGACAAGTTTACGTTCGAGAATCTCTGAGACTGCCTCCCGGGGCCTGCCAATCTGTCAGAAGAGGCCGGTTGGCAGATAATTTGATGAAGCAACAGTCCGGAACAATCCGATTTGAATTATGGAAGAAAAGAAAGATACGATTGAAGAGAAAGAAGTAAAGGAAGAGGCCAAGGAACCTTCCAAACAGAATAAGAAGGCGGAGAAGAAAGCCGAGAAAGCCTTGAAGGAGAAGGAAGAAGAACTTGGGAAAGCCCTGAAGGAGAAAGCCGAGCTGGAAGAGAAACTGGCTGCGGAGAAGAACGACTATCTCAAGCTCATGGCCGAATTCGAGACCTTCCGTCGCAGGAGCACCGAGGAGAAAATGGCCCTGGTCGGTTCGGCGGCTGCCGATACGATCAAGGGGCTGCTTCCCGTCCTGGACGATTGCGAGCGCGCAATGGCCATGCTGGCGGAATCTAGCGATGAGGCTGCCAAGGAAGGCACGGCTTTGATTTATAATAAATTGATGGCATATCTGAAGACGCGTGGCCTGGAAGTGATTGAGGCCAAGGGCGCCAAGTTCGACACCGATTTCCACGAGGCCGTGGCCCAGTTCCCGGTCCCGGAAGAGGAGAAGAAGGGCCTGGTCTTCGACGTGGTCCAGACCGGCTACCTGCTCAGTGGCAAGGTGCTCAGGTATGCGAAAGTTGTTGTAGGAGTCTAAGCCATGGCAGCAAAGAGAGATTACTACGAGGTATTGGGCCTCTCGAAAGGGGCCTCCGTCGACGAGATCAAGTCCGCTTACCGGAAACTTGCCCTGCAGTGGCATCCGGACAAGTGGGTCAACGGCACGGATGCGGAGAAAAAGACTGCGGCGGAGAAGTTCAAGGAAGCTTCCGAGGCTTATTCCGTGCTCAGCGATCCCGACAAGAAAGCGAAGTATGACCAGTTCGGCCATGCCGGCGTCGAGGGCGAGACCGGTGGATTCGATTTCAGCGGTTTCAACCTCAATGATCTGCTGAACAACATTTTCGGCGGCGGATTCGGCGGCTTTGGCGGCGGATTCGGCGGTTTCAGCGGTTTCGGTGGCGGCGGCCAGGCCCAGCAGCGGGTCTATCGCGGCCGTGACATCCGTACCCGCGTGCGCCTGACCCTCGAGGAAATTGCCAAGGGCGTGGAGAAGGAAGTGACCATCGAGCGGAATGAACCCTGCCCGGACTGCGGCGGCAAAGGGGCGAAGAATGCTTCGGACATCCAGACGTGTCCGGACTGCCACGGTACCGGCCAGGTCCAGCGCGTGTCCAGCAGTTTCTTCGGCCAGACCGTGACGTATTCGACCTGCCCGCGCTGCGGGGGAGAAGGCAAGATCATCAAGAATCCCTGCCGCACCTGCGGCGGTACCGGCCTCGTCCGCAAGAAGGCGACGGTCAAGGTCACCATCCCGGCCGGTGTGGAAGACGGCATGCAGCTGTCCGTGCGCGGCGCCGGCCATGCCGCGAAGAACGGCGGCGTTTCCGGCGACCTGCTCGTCGTCATCGAGGAGATCCCGCACTCCCAGCTCAAGCGCGACGGCCAGAACCTGTTCTACACCCAGATCTTGTCGGTCATGGACGCCATGCTCGGCACCGATGTGACGGTTCCGTGCCTGGACGGCTCTTACAAGATCAAGGTGGAACCGGGGACCCAGTCCGGTTCGATCGTCCGGCTCCGCGGGCGCGGCATGCCGGCGGTCAAGGGATACGGCAGCGGCACCGGCGACCTGTATGTCAAGTTCCTGGTCTGGATTCCGAAGAAACTCAACCGGAGCGAGAAGGAAATGCTGGAGTCAATCCGCCGCAATCCGACCTTTACGCCGGACCTGAGCCGGGAAGACAGGGCCCTGTTCGATAAAATGAAGGAAAATTTCTAATTTTTTATCGAAAAAGTTTGCGGATTGTAAAATAATGCCTACATTTGCAATCCCAAAATAACAATGCAACCTCTTACGGCGTGATGCCTGGTAACGTTGCGCTAAAGTTTAGAGCATTTAAATGGATTATATCAAGTTAGTCGAGCAGTCTTTCCAGAACGAGGAAGTTGCCGCATACCCGCAGTTCAAGGCCGGTGATACCATCACCGTGACTTACAAGATCAAGGAAGGTGACAAGGAGCGTCTCCAGAAATTCAGAGGCGTTGTGATCCAGATCAAGGGTCAGGATCCTTTCACCCGGACCTTCACCATCCGCAAAGTTTCCAGCGGTGTCGGTGTTGAGAGAATCTTCCCGTATGAGTCTCCGGCGATCGACAGCATCGAAATGAACAAGGTCGGTAAAGTCCGCAGGGCGCGCATCTTCTACCTCCGTGACCTCGCCGGTAAGAAGGCCCGCATCAAGGAGAAGAAATTCGTTGGGAAAGAGCAGTCTGCTGAATAACTTGACTAGCATAAGGATCTCCCTCGGGAATCCGGAATGGCGCCTTAGCTCAGCTGAATAGAGCATTTGACTACGGATCAAAAGGTCGCAGGTTTG
>CADCRA010000051.1 GCA_902803715.1 uncultured Bacteroidia bacterium | reverse complement strand
CTGGTCGATGTAATACTGCCGCTCCGGCCGGTAGCCGATGAACGACATGTCCCCGACGAAGACGTTCCACAGCTGCGGAAGTTCGTCCAGGTGGTGCTGCCGGAGGAACTTGCCGACCCGCGTCAGGCGCGGGTCCTCGTCGCCGGCATACAGGGCAGGTCCACGGGACTCGGCGTCCTTGCGCATGGACCTGAACTTCAGGATATTGAACGGCTTGCCGCCGCGGCCGATCCGCTCTTGGGAGTAGATGACCGGATCCCCGTCCTCGAGCTTGATCGCAATCGCGCAGATCAGGATGAGAGGCGAGAAGACAATCAGCAGGGCGCCAGAAAGGAGGATGTCGAAGGCGCGCTTGACAAAGTGTTCCACCCGACCCATCGGGTCCATCTGCACGACATGCTCGGGCAGATGGACCTGCGGATCCCGCCGGTCCGAATCCTTCGGGAAAAGGATGCAGTCAATCCCGCCGAGGCGCCACTGAAGCGTCTCGATATCCGCCGGCGATGCAAATACATATACGGACTTGTCCCGGATCACACGGCCGGACATCTCCGGATCCGGCGAGAGGAAACCGATCACCATATAATGGCCCGTTCTTTCTGCATCTTCCGAGAGCGCAACGGATGAGGCGCCGGTTCCCATAACCAACGCGCTCCGCCGGTGCGAGAGGGTACGCAAAGCCGCATCGTCTCTCCTGGATACGGCCGACACGAGCCGCGGATAAAACAGTCCGACCGCCGTCAGCAACGTATCGGTCGCAATCAGTGCAACCGCCAGCAAGCGCTCCGGAATCGCAACCCAGCCGACAGCGACTACCACCGCCAGAAGCGACTCTTTCAGGGCGATGGCGCAGAGAAGCCGGACAACGACGGAAAAGGATACATAGCGCCGGACAACGCGGGGAACCCCGCTGAGCAGGAAACCGACGGCGGAGACGGCCGCAGAATAGACCAGCCAATGGAGGACCATGCCGCTGAAACCAGGGAACGGTTCCCCGATCCACCGGACCAGCAGCATAGACAGCAAGGAAGCCAGGACCGACAAAGCCAGGTCCTGCAACAACATTAAATGCTTGCTGGTGTAACGTTGCTTCATTACTTCTTCATTCCGCACAGGAGATTCCGGGCGGCCGCAGCCGCGGACAGACCGAGGTATCGGCGGTCTGGTCCGACGGGTCAGTCCCGTCCCGGAAGTCCTGGCACAAACTCCTTAAATTCCTTGCTTAGAGAACGTTATACTATGCGAATAACGGCCATAATGCCCGGATTTTCAGTGCATTTGCATAGAAAAACCGAGCGGGTATGTCTAGAAAAAGCAGACAGGAATGAATGCAACATTGAGGATCCGCTTCACCCCAAATCCGGAGGCGCCGGAAAACCTGAAAAATAGGGTTATTAAAGAACGATTTATTTTGTATTTCTAAAAAAAAACGTACATTTGCATCGGAATCCTCAATCAAGGAAATTACTGATAATCAATCCTTAAGCATAACATTAGAGATCGTTTTCCGGACGGCTGGCATGTTCCTCTCCATCTCCGGAAATGGAATCCACGCCTTTTTTCTTCCACGAACGGATAAAAATTCGTATCTTCGGGGTCGCACTAAAACAATAACTCGACTATGAAGAAGATCATCGAATGCGTCCCGAACTATAGTGAAGGGCGCAATAAGCAGGTAATCAATGCGATCGTTGAAGCCATTTCCGCGACGGAGAAGGACGGCGAGAAGGTAAGCGTCCTCGACGTGGACCCGGGCGAAGCGACGAACCGGACGGTTGTCACCTTCGTCGGCACGCCGGAGGTCGTCCTGGAAGCTGCCTTCCAAGGAGCCCGGAAAGCGCAGGAACTGATCGACATGCGCCTGCATCACGGTGCCCACCCGCGCAGCGGCGCCACCGACGTCCTTCCGCTCATCCCGGTCTCCGGGATCACGCTGGAAGAATGCGCGGAACTGGCCCGCGGACTGGCCCGGCGCCTCTATGAAGAACTCGGAATCCCCTGCTACTGCTACGAAGCGGCCGCTTTCAAGCCGGAACGCAAGAACCTGGCTGTCTGCCGCGCCGGAGAATACGAAGCCCTGCAGGAAAAGATCGCCGACCCTGCCCGCAAGCCGGATTTCGGCCCGGAAACCTGGAATGAGACGGTGGCCCGCGCCGGTGCGACCAATGTCGGTGCACGCGGCTTCCTCATCGCCGTCAACTACAACCTCAACACCACGTCCACCCGCCGCGCGATGGCCGTCGCCTTCGATGTCCGCGAGAAAGGGCGCAAGGCCCGGGAAGGCGGATCCCTGACCGGGAAACTCCTAAAAGATGCGAACGGCGAACAGATCTGGATCCCCGGCACGCTGAAAGGCTGCAAGGCCATCGGCTGGTACATCGACGAGTACGGCATCGCGCAGGTCTCCATGAACATCACCGACATCCGCGAAGTACCTCTCCACGTCGCCTATGAAGAGGTCTGCCGCGCCGCTGCCGCCCGCGGGCTGAAAGTCACCGGTGCCGAAATCGTCGGCCTGGTCCCGAAGTCCGTCCTCATCGACGCCGGAAAATACTACCTGGCAAAACAGCAGCGCTCCCTCGGCATCCGTGAGGAGGAGATTATCAACATCGCCGTCAAATCCATGAGCCTGGACGACCTCAAACCGTTCAATCCCAAGGAGAAAGTCATCGAATACCTGATGGAAGACGAGAAGGAACTCGCCCTCCGGCACCGGCTGATCCGCATGACGGCCGAAGGATTTGCCCGCGAAACGGCGTCTGAGTCGGCCGCGCCGGGCGGCGGATCGATTTCCGCATATATGGGCGCCCTCGGCGCCGCCCTCGGCACGATGGTCGCGAATCTGTCCGCCCACAAACGGGGTTGGGACGACCGCTGGAAGGAATTCTCCGACGTCGCGGAAGAGGGACAGAAAGTCATGGACGAACTGCTCTCGCTCGTAGACGAAGACACGGCCGCTTTCAACCGGATCATGGATGTCTTCGCCATGCCGAAGGGCAATGAGGCCGAAAAGGCAGCCCGCGCCGCCGCGATGGAAGAAGCGACCCTGTATGCCACCCAGGTCCCGCTCCGGACCATGGAAACGGCCCTGAAGGCCCTGCCGGTCTGCCGAGCCATGGCCCTGAAAGGCAATCCCGCATCCGCTTCCGACGCCGGTGTCGGCGCACTGGCCGCCGTTGCGGGCATCCGCGGTGCGGAACTGAACGTCCGCATCAACGCCGCCGGCCTGAAAGACCGGGAGGCCGCCGGACAACTGACCGCCCGTGCCGCTGAAATCGTCAGGACGGCCCTCGCCGAAGAAACCGAAATCCTCAAACTTGTCAACCAGCATATTGACCATGAATGACTTCCAGAAAGAGATCCTGGCGGGAATCCCGGATGTCCTGCCGGCTCCGAAACCCTATGATCCGACGATCAACCACGCTCCCAAACGCAAAGATATCCTGAGCGAAGAAGAAAAGGTTCTCGCCATCCGGAACGCCCTCCGCTATTTCCCGGCCAAGCACCACGCCGTCCTCGCAAAGGAATTCGCGGAAGAACTGAAAACCTACGGCCGCATCTATATGTACCGGTTCCGTCCGGACTATCCGATGTACGCCCGGCCGATCGACGAATATCCGGCCAAGTCCCGGCAGGCGGCGGCCATCATGGCCATGATCCAGAACAACCTCGACCCGCGTGTCGCCCAGCATCCGCATGAACTGATCACCTACGGCGGCAACGGCGCCGTGTTCCAGAACTGGGCCCAGTACCGGCTGACGATGCAGTACCTGGCCACCATGACCGACGAACAGACCCTTTCCATGTATTCCGGTTTCCCGATGGGCCTCTTCCCGTCCCACAAGGACGCGCCGCGCGTCGTCGTCACGAACGGCATGGTCATCCCGAACTATTCCAAACCGGACCACTGGGAGAAATTCAATGCCCTCGGCGTCTCGCAGTACGGCCAGATGACGGCCGGATCCTATATGTACATCGGCCCGCAGGGCATCGTCCATGGCACCACGATCACGGTCATGAACGCAGCCCGTAAGCAGCTCAGGGCCAAGGGCCTCGATGGTGACGACCTGGCCGGAATGCTCTTCGTGACCGCCGGACTGGGCGGCATGTCGGGCGCCCAGCCGAAAGCCGGCAACATCGCCGGCGTCGTCAGCGTGACCGCGGAAATCAACCCGCTGGCCGCACGCAAGCGTTTCGAGCAGGGCTGGGTCGACGAACTGCATGACAACCTCGACGAACTCCTCGCCCGCATCCGCAAGGCGCAGGCCGGACGCGAAGTCGTTTCCCTCGCCTATGTCGGGAACGTCGTCGACCTCTGGGAGCGCCTCGCCGACGAGGGAGTCCATGTCGACCTGGGTTCGGACCAGACCTCGCTGCACAACCCGTGGGCCGGCGGCTATTATCCCGCCGGATACAGCCTGGAAGAGTCCCAGCGCATGATGGCCGAAGATCCGGAACGCTTCAAGGAGGCGGTCCGCGCCTCGCTCCGCCGCCATGTCGCAGCCATCAACCGACTGGCAGCCAACGGAATGTACTTCTTCGACTATGGCAATGCCTTCCTGCTGGAAAGCTCCCGCGCCGGCGCGGACATCCTCAAGCCGGACGGCAGTTTCCGCTATCCGTCCTATGTCCAGGACATCATGGGCCCGATGTATTTCGACTACGGCTTCGGCCCGTTCCGCTGGGTCTGCATGAGCCAGGATCCGGAAGACCTGGCGAAGACCGACGCCCTCGCCGTCCGGGTTCTCCGGGAAATGGCGGCGACCGCTCCGGAAGAGATCCGCGGACAGATGCATGACAACATCCACTGGATCGAGGAAGCCGGCCGGAACCACCTCGTCGTCGGTTCGCAGGCCCGCATCCGCTATGCCGACTGCGAAGGCCGCACCAAGATCGCCCTCGCCTTCAACGAGGCCATCCGGCGCGGGGTCATCACCGCCCCCATTGTCCTGGGCCGGGACCATCACGACG
>CADCRA010000050.1 GCA_902803715.1 uncultured Bacteroidia bacterium | reverse complement strand
TACGACGATCCTCTCCCAGCTCAACCCGGAAGACATCGAGAGCATCTCCGTCCTGAAGGACGCTTCCGCGTCCCTGTACGGTATCGGCGCCCAGAACGGTGTCATCCTCGTGACCACGAAGAAGGGTACGATCGGCAAGCCGACCGTCCGCTATACCAACACCCTCTCCTTCGGTTTCCCGACCGCCATGCCGGACGAAGTCAGCATCGTTGACTACATGATCGCCCGCAATGAAATGAACGTCAACACGAACCGCCAGCCTCAGTTCTCCGAAGAGACGATCAACCATTATCGCAACGGTGATCCGGGTTACGTCGACACCAAGTGGCACGATGTCGTCATGAAGGATTTCTCCTTCCAGCAGAACCACTCCCTGTCCGTCAACGGCGGTAACAACCAGACCCAGTACTATCTGAGTACCCGTTTCAACCAGGACCAGGGTATCCTCGACAACCCGAACCTCGGTTACAATGCCTTCAACTTCCAGGGCAATGTCACCACGAAGATCACGGAAAACCTGACCGCTACCTACCAGTCCTCCTTCGACTACAACAAGCGTGTCGGTATGTCCACGACCAACTCGGAACTGAACTTCTGGTACTATGTCGCCTATTCCGACCGAACCAACGCCCCGACCGTCTACGGCAATCCTTCCCACTACACCGTCGCTTCCGGTGAGCACTGGAACCCGGCCGCCATCATCGACATCGACGAGATGGGCTACAGCAAGACGGCGATGAACAGCTTCAACAACAGCCTCGACCTCCGGTATACCGCCCCGTTCCTCAAGGGCCTTACCCTCCAGGCTTTTGCTTCCTACAATGTCTCCCAGCGCCAGACCAACCTCCTCGACAAGACCTACAATGTCTATGACTATTGGACGGACGAACTGATCGAGGCGAAGGGTACTTCCCAGTACAATGAGAGCTGGAACAAGAACATGTCCGTCTACGGCAAGCTCCAGGCCAACTACACCAAGCGCTGGGGCCAGCACAACTTCTCCGCCATGTTTGCCACGGAAGCCAGGAAGAACTGGACCAACAGCATCGGCGGCGCCCGCCAGTACGGAGACTTCTTCACCCATGACATCCTCAACCAGGGCGTCTCCAACACTGCGACCAACAACGGTACGCGCAGCGATTCCGCGACGGCCGGCTACCTCGGCCGTGTCACGTACGACTGGCAGGGCAAGTACCTCTTCGAGGCGACCGGCCGTTACGACGGTACCTATGTTTATGCCAAGGGTCACCGCTGGGGCTTCTTCCCGGCCTACTCCCTGGGTTGGCGCGTCTCCGAAGAGCCGTTCTTCAAGAACCTCTTCCCGTGGATGAACAACTTCAAGCTCCGCTGGTCCGACGGTCTGACTGCCGGTCCTCAGGGCACCCCGTACGCCTGGCAGCTCGGTTATACGACGACCAGCAACTACGTCTTCAACCCGGGCGCCCCGACCCTCGGCTATGCCAACACGGCTGCGGCTGAAACCATCGTTTCCTGGATCAACGTCCGCATGATGGACTTCGGCTTCGATTTCGAGATCAAGCGCGGCCTCTTCGGTGGTTCCTTCGATATCTTCCGCCGTACCCGCAGCGGTATCGAGGCCAGCAGTATCTACTCCAACGCCGTTCCGGATTTCTACGGCATCTCCCTTCCGCATTACAACCTGAACGCTTCCGAGAACGTCGGTCTCGAACTCCAGGTCTCCCATCGTCACCACATCGGCAAACTCAACTACCGCCTCACTGCCACGGCGACCTACGCCCGTGACCGCCAGACGAAGATCGCTTCTGCCGAGACGGCCAACTACGGTTCCCACGAGGCTTACTACAAGAGCTTCATGGAGGGTCGTTGGAGCAACGCCCTCAGCGGTACCTATTACGGTTGGGAAGGCGGCCAGTTCCACAACTGGGCCGAGATCAACGACTACAATGTCTACACCGGCAGCGCGGCCAACCAGCTCCTCCCGGGTATGTACAAGATCGACGACCGCAACGGCGACGGTGTCATTACGACGGCCGACCGGTATTATTCCTTCGGTGCGACAGCCGATGCCTTCGGTTTCGGCGGCCCTGTCGGCAACAACCCGCCGCTCCAGTTCGGTCTCATGATCTTCCTCAACTACAAGAACCTCGACCTGAGCGCGACCTTCAGCGGCGCAGGCCTTGACCACAAGTACATCTCCACCTCCGGTGTCTACGGTTTCGGTTACTATGCGACCTTCTATGAGAACTACGCAGACCGCTACCGTCTGGCCGACGGCTACAGCGATCCGTTCGACCCGAACGCCCCGTGGATTGAAGGTTACTGGCCGGCCCTGACCGCCACGTCCGGCGGTTATACCCAGAACGGCAACGGTACCTATCGTTACGTCCAGCCGTACAACTGGATCAATGCGACCTATCTCCGTATGAAGAGTATCGAACTGGGCTACAATCTGCCGAACAAGATTGTCTCCAAGGTCGGTCTCCGTCAGGCCCGCGTCTACGTCAGCGGCACCAACCTGCTGACCTTCTGCAACAAGCTCCTCAAGCCTTACGATCCGGAACGTAACTTCGGCTGGATCGGCGGCGGCGGCTCTCCGATTATCAAGACCTACAGCTTCGGTGTGAACATCAACTTCTAATCTGCAAGCAATATGAAAAAGATATTTACATATATTTCTGCACTCTTCCTCTCCTTCGCCATGGTCTCCTGCGACGCCCTTTTCGACGGTCTTGAAGGCGATCTCACGAAGATGAGCGAAGACGACCTCACCTCCAGCGAGGCAGGTCTCGTCCGCTTGCTGGCTTCCGCATACAGCTATATCCCGAACGATGCGTTCAGCACGCTCGACAAGAATACGCTGGATGCAACCGATGCCCATGGCGCTTCCTACGGTATCAGCCGTTCCGGCGACTGGAGTTATTCCAACATCCGTACGGTCAACAAGCTTTTCACGCAGATTCAGTCTGCATTCGACAAGGGTGCCATCAGCGCCGAACTGCGCGATGCCATGCTCGGCGAGGCCCACTTCGTCCGCGGCTATATCTATTTCGGCATGGTCCGCACCTATGGCGGCGTTCCGATCGTCACCGAACCGCTCGATGACAACTACGACGGCGGCGAGGATGTCAGCGGCCTGCTCGTTCCGAGAAGCACGGAGAAGGATACCTGGGACTTCGTCATCAAGGAGTTCGAAGAAGCGGCCAATCTGCTTCCCGCTACCCGCGGCGACGGTGTCTACCGTGCCACCAAGTATGCTGCCTATGCCATGGAAGCCCGTGTCGCCCTCTTCGCAGCATCCATTGCCAAGTATTGGAACAATGCTCCGATCTCCGGCGATTACACGGCTGTCAAGAACAGGCTGACCTACATGGCTGCTTCCGATGCCAACGGTTACTATAAGACCTGCATCGATGCCGCCAAGAAGGTCATCGACTCCGGCATGTATTCCCTGCATGGCGGCACCAATCCGGCCAGCGTCGACGCTGCCAAGAAGAGCCTGCAGGAATTGTTCACGGCCCGCCAGGCGGACGAACTGATCTTCGGCCGCAGCTACGAACTGGGTCAGGCAACCTCCTCCAACGGCTTTGACTACGGCAACTCCCCGAACCAGGTCCACGCCGTCGGCGGTACCGGTTGGCAGTGGGGCCGTTACTGCGTCACCCTCGACCTCGTGGATGCATTCGACAACTATGTCTCTGCTTCCGACCGCAGCCATACGAGCGGAACCATCCGTACCCGTAACGACGGTGTCGAGAATGAGTATGTCACGAACCTTTCTCTCCCGACCCAGGCCGGTTTCTCCACCAGCACGGATTACATCAAGTATGACAACCTGGCTGCTCCGTTTGCCACCAAGGACGCCCGTTTCCAGGCCCATGTCATCTATCCGGGTTGCACCTTCCGCAACACCGAGATCCTCATCCAGGGCGGTATCATCAAGCCGGACGGCTCCGCAACGTTCTACAAGCAGGACAAGGCCACCCTCGGCGGCAAGACCTACTATACGTTCGGTGCCGAACTCGAAAGCAACTACTCCGCTTTCTACGATATGGGTAACACCAATGCCGGCAACTGGTACAACAGCGGTTTCGGTATCGCCAAGTTCCTTGATCCGGGTTCCGCGCTCCTGTACTCCATCAACCCTTGGCCGGATATGCGCTATGCCGAGGTCCTGCTGACCTATGCTGAAGCGGTTGCTGAAAGCGGTCAGGGCGATGCCACCCTCGCCAAGCAGTGCCTCAACGACGTCCGTCACCGCGCCGCCTTCACGGACGACATCGACCTGACGGTCGAGAACGTCCTGCACGAGCGCCGGGTCGAACTGGCTTTCGAGAACGATCTTTCCTACACGATGCTCCGCCGCCGCTCCTACATCTACGGTGCAGCGAACGGACAGCGCAAGCACGCCCTGGTTCCGACCGTGGATCTGCGCGGCAACGAACCCAAGTACATCTTCGTCCGTGCCAACGTCTACCACGGCGACCTGTATACTTCAACCAACGGTCTTTATATTGGAGACTACCGTTCCTACTACAGCGGAATTCCGAACTTCTCCAAGAATAAGATTGATCCGAACCCGAGTCAGGAGTAATCTAAAACATGCATACGAATATGAAAAAGATATTGTATCTCATTCCGATCCTTTTGATGGCTGCATCCTGCGACTGGTTTGAATTCGATAACCTGGAAGGGTATGACGCCACCATCACCGGTCAGTTCATCGACGCCGGCACGAACCAGCCGATGCAGTTCGGTGTGCCGGACAGCTACTCCTTCTCCGTTTACGAAGAGAATTACACGCCGGACAAGGGTAATTTCGCTCCTTCCGCCATGACCTGGTATGCCCGTTCCAACGGTTCCTATACCAACAATCTGGTCTTCTCCGGAGATTATCGCATCCAGATGCTGACCGGCAACTACTATCCGATCACGGAGCAGTTCAAGATTTCCAAGGGCAGCAATACCCATGATTTCAAGGTCACTCCGTACGCCCGGGTTACCGATGTCAAGATCTCCTATGACGCATCCACCAAGGAACTGGTGGCCCGTGTCAAGGTTGCGCATGGCGATGCCAGCAAGACCAACGGCATCTCCGTCTTCTTCATGGGTGCCCAGGATCGCTTTGTCGGCAAGAACCACAACAACTTCACGGATGCAACCGCTTCCGCGAAGTACGTGGAGCCCGGACAGGAAGTTGAACTCCGCGTCAATACGACGGGCGGCAACAATTCCGAGTTCAAGTATACCCAGCCGCACTATGTGCGCATCGGCGTGCTGGCCACCCACTGCTCCATCGTGGCGCCGTGGGATGAGGATGCCGGTCTGAACTGGGACCTGTTCCCGTGGAGCGAACTCGCTTCCGACTGGAGCAACTTCGGCGAACTGCAGGAGAAGACCCCGCACATCATTATCCATCATGATGCCGAGTACACCTCCGACGGTACGGTCAACCCGAACGAAGTTTACAACTACTCCGCCGTTTACAAAGTTTCCGCGGACTTCGGTACGATTACCGAGGTGACTGATTGGGAATAAGATCTTAACTTGCAGGAAGGGCCAGGGCGACACCTGGCCCTTTTGTATCTTCAAGCACGTTTTTTGCAGCGGTTTGTCCGACTAAAAATAATTGATCATGAAACGGTTTTTCCTTTCTGTCGCAGCGATGGCCATAGCCGCTGCTTCCTTGTTTGCCCAAGAGAAATCCGGGATTCCGGAAGATGTCTTCTACCTGATGCCGAAATTCGGCACCGGTTTTGTCGTATACGAAGGACAGACGCCGATGCGGGGACTGCTCAATATCTGCGCGATCGACAATTCCGTCCGCTTCAGGGACAGCAAGGGCGTCGAGATGGCTGCCGACAACCCGGAAGCTATCGAGCAGGTTGTCATCGACAACGTTTCCTTCATCCGTGAAGGCGATGCTTTCCTGCGGTTGGTCCCGATGTCCGTCGCAGACAACGTTTCCGTTGCCGTCAAGCGGGATGTGACGATCATGAACGACAGCAAAAAAGGCGCCTTCGGCATGGAGACCCAGACAACGGCCGTCCAGGAGTATTCCGGATTCAGTTCCACGAACCGGATGTACCTGCTGGACGACACCCGCGAGTTCCCCTATCGGATGTCCGAAACCGCTTCCTTGTTCAAGGACGGTGCACTCATGCCGATGAGCAAGCGCAATTGCCAACGCTGCTTCCCGAAAGCCAAGGATGCGATCGAGGCGTATTTCAAGGATCATAAGAAAATGCCTGCCGAACTCGACGCCCTCCTCGCCCTCTGCAAAGAATGGGCACAGTAAAGCCTCTGTAAACCAGATCATTGAACATGAAAAAAATCTTCTCCATGATGGCGGTCCTTTGCCTGGCCGCCGGCAGCGCCTTTGCGCAGCAGCAACTTTTCCAGAACAACAACGTCAAGTCTCCGGAAGTTAATCCCGACGGCAGCGTCACCTTCCGGCTGGTCGCTCCGAAAGCGGTCAAGGTGACCGTTTCCGGTGACTTCCTGACCGCGATCCCCGAGGGGGCGACCGATGCCACCACGACCGCTGAAATGGTCGAAAAAGACGGTGTCTGGGAATACACGACCACCCCGCTGCCAGGCGAACTCTATTCCTACAGTTTCAACGTCGACGGCGTGCGGATGCTGGACCCTTCCAATGTCTACATGAACCGTGATATCGCAACCTACACCAACATTGTCCTGGTGACCCGTCAGAAGGACGATCCGGGTTATTATTATTCCGCGAACGACGTGCCCCACGGCAGCGTTGCGAAGGTCTGGTACAGCAGCCCGACCCTCGGCATGACCCGCCGCATGACCGTCTACACCCCGGCCGGCTATTACGATGCGGGCAACAAGACGAAGTATCCGGTCCTCTATGTCTGCCATGGCACCGGCGGTGACGAGAACGCCTGGAGCGAACTCGGCCGCGCCGCCCAGATCCTCGACAACCTGATCGCCGAAGGCAAGGCGAAACCGATGATCGTGGTCATGCCGAACGGCAATGTCTCCTGCGAGGCGGCTCCCGGCGAATGGTCTGCCGGCCAGTATGTCCCCGCGATGGGTTCCAGCAACCAGTTCGGCCCCGGTAAGGCGACCATTCCCGAGGCCTTCCCGGATGTCATGAAGTACATCGAATCCAACTACCGCGTCCTCAAGGGAGCAGCCAATACCGGTATCTGCGGCCTGTCCATGGGCGGCGGCCATACCTTCCAGACGACCAACATGTACCCGGGCAAGTTCGGCTATGTCGGCATCTTCTCCGGTGCGATTTCGATCCCGAATTCCGAGCGCGGCAAGTCCTTTAGCGAGAACCTCGCCGCCAATACCGAGTATGCCGGCAAGATCCGCAGCGTTTTCGCCGCGAAGCCGCAGCTCTACTACATTGCGATGGGCAAGACCGATTTCCTCTATGCCTCGACCGAGCAGTATCGCGGCTGGCTGGACGCCCAGGGCTACAAGTACGAATACCGCGAGACACCCGGCGGCCACATCTGGCGCAACTGGCGGCTCTACCTCACGGAATTCGCCCAGAAAGTCTTCAAATAGAATATAAGTGTGTCACCTCTCCTTGTGGATGGACCCTTCGGCTTATCCACAAGGAGAAATAATTATAGTTCCATGAAAACAAGCAGATTTTGCCTTTTGATGGCATTGTGTTTTATATTTTCGGTATCTTGTACCAAGGAGATAGATTCGGAACAGATAAAAGAGGAATCGAACCCGTGCCAATTTACAGACAGTGACATTACGGTCGACGGAATGACGCTAAAGCTAAAGGTTTCACTTGAAGAGGCTGAAGAGCGAGGGATTTCCCAAGAAGCATATTTAAGTATGCATGCGATAATTGATAGTTTAAACGAGCGTGTTGGCCGTCGTTGCGGGGAAGTGAATACCAAGGGTGTACAAAGTAGTGACATATATGGATATGGAATTCTTTATGCAGAGCAGGATAATAACTATTCTGCATCCATGACGCCATTTCTATTAAATAATTATTCTAGTTATACTTTGATGGTCTCGTTCAACGTCGTACCGCAGTCTTCCTCTTCTGGCGCACATAGTGTATTCCTGCACTCTGGGTCAATCGGACAACAATATGGCCCATATTATGTCAACGGAGCCGCTTTCGAAGAGGATGTTACGAGTTTTGTCCGACTTTGGTATACGTATACTCCGCAGACCTTTAATGAACAGGGACAATGTGCGTGGCTGGTCCTTGGAAACAATTAGTCGCTTATGAAGTGTAAGGTGATTATTGTCTTTGTTGCAATTTTGTGGGAGTTGATGCTCTTTGGGCAGGAAGAATCTACATCTTTGGTCTGCCGGTTCTATTCTGTCGCTTTCGAAATCAATGGACAACAGGTAATACACCTTGCTTCTCGGCCGCCGATGGACAAAGTTTCCCTCTTATCTCTGGAAGACGGTAACGGGTATGTGCCGACAGATGCTTCAATCGAAGGATATTATATCTATAAAGATCTTCCGGCGCAAACTTATCGGCTAAGTTATTTTTTTGATGAGAATCGTCGTCGTGCAAGTAAGAAACAACAAAATATCAAACATTGGGGAATTGACCTGAATCTTTCACCGGGAGTCAACTATTTGTTCCTCAGGGTATATCATGAGGATGAGCCAGTTTACACGCCGAAGATAGAAGGTGATCGTCTTTATTGGCCGAGACCTTTGCAGACGTTCTGGGAGACGCAGCGTACGCCGCTTCCGGATATTGCATATGATGTTCTGAAACAGATTCCTGGAGTCGAAATCAGCGAAGATGGGAAGTTTTATGTGTTGAATACCCCTGAAGTTAATTTTAGTATAATTGACGGCAATCTGCTTGTGTGCATTCCTCCCGAGCAAAAGGAACCATGAAAAAACTATTGACAGTTTTTGCGTGTTTTCTCTTCTCTTGTCCTTTTTTCGGGCAAGATTCTGAGACTGTTTCCGGTATTGCCGGGCGAGCAATTTGGAGGGATGGATTGACAGACGGAAACGGGAATACGGTCGTGGCTTTCGACTCTCCGATTGTTTCTGCCAGGGTCACCTTGATCACCGGTCGTGATACTTTGGTCACGACAACGGATAAGCGGGGAAGCTTTCGTTTTTTGAATTTGCGGACCGCCCCGGTTCAGCTTGTGCTGGAGGCTGCAGGGTTTCAGTCTTTTTCCCAAGGCTTCTACCTTGTTCCGGGAGAAAATGTTGTCTTGGTGGAGTTAAGAAAGTCTTTGCAGGATGACATCCCGGAAGTGTTGGATGCAGCAAAAATCGAAGCGGAGATCCCTGTCGCGACCATGAAAGGAGACACTTTGGTCTACAATGCAGCTGCTGTTGCTTTGCAGCAAGGTGATTATGCCATTGACCTGCTAAAGCAAATGCCGGGCGTCGAAGTAAAAGACCGTCAGATTCTGATATCGGGGAAGCATATTCGCCGGACATATGTCAATGGAGCGCTTATTTTCGGTTTGGATCCTATGGCCGGCATGGAAAACCTTCAAGGGCAACAAGTTACTCAATTCTATGTCTATGATGAAGATAATCCTCAGAATCGTCTGGACGGCAGCATGCGAGAGCAAGACCGGGTAATCGATATTCGGACGAAGGATCCGATCTTCAGTGTAACAGATCTTCAACTCCGGTTGATGGCGGGAGCGGATGGGCAAAGGGCAGAAAGGGGGGGGCAGCAACTCCGTTATGCCGCGGGAGTCAATGGTAAGTATTTTTCGGAATTACGCCAATTGCGAACCGATTTGATTACGGACAATCTTGGTATGACAACAAGTCTGTTATATGCCGAGCCGCATGTCCAAAGCCAATATGAGGAAAACACGGTGCTGCATTTGGGCTATGACCGATTTTGGTCGAGTCCTCTGTATGGGAACGGGGTCCAGCTAAATTATGACTATGGGCATAGTTGGACGAAAGCGCAACGCCGGGCCTTGACCGAGTATTTTGAAACAGCAGGTATACCTTCCCGGGCAGAGGAAAGCATTGCACACAATGAAATAAAATTACGTACGCATGCCTTGACTTTGGCTGCGGCGTACAAGACTCATCCGAAATTTCGGATAACATGGAGGAACAGTATTCAGATTTCTGATACGGATTTGCATGCAACAAATCGTGGGACGACGGCAATCCCCGGTTATCTTCCCATGGAGAGAAACGAGCATACTCGGGCGAAGGACTTTGGATGGACCGTGGATGAATCTGTAGACGTGTCTTTACATTTTGGAAGAATCCGGCCGCTAGTTTCTATCGGTGTCGTTATGGGGCGAAATAATAGGGATGGATGGATTCTTGACACGCTCTCCTCGTCTTATTCAAGGCGTTATCTTACCAAGGACGGTAAGGGGCTTTCCAATGAAATTCGTGCGTCGGTGTCGCAGCAATTATTCTTAGCTTCAAATGTATATCACAACTTCGTATTGCGAGGCGAATACCGTTTTATGAAGCAACACCGGACTCAGGAACAGGCGGCTTTTGATTTGTTCGGAGCAGACACTCCGAGAGGCGACAAGACAAACACATTTGATTATACATATTCCGGAGACGAGCATAGTATTGGCCTGAACGGAGATCTGTCCTTTAATAGGGGCCCTCGTTCCTCTCTGTTGCGTTTTTCTCTGCATGCTGTATCTAATCGAATAAACGACGAGGAAAGTATTCCTTCTTCAAATACTTGGAGGAAAACGTTTTACAGCCTTCGGCCCTCATTGGCGCTGTCACTCTTCCAAGGTTCCGTCTCGTTGAACTATGACATGTCTGGGACAATTCCATCAGCGGAACAGTTACGTGCCCGTATTGACAATGCTTCGCCCTTATTTTTGAAAGCCGGGAACCCTGGCTTGGGAATGAGCAGGATTCATACTGTGAGTGTTCATGCTGGAAAGCTTGGCCTGTCTTCCGCGCAGTTGGCGGGGGGCAGTTTCCAACGTCTCTCGGGAAATGCGACGATCTCGTATATGTCCCACCCTATCATATCCCAAACCATGTTCTTTCCGATTCAAACCGAGTTGCCAGTCTACGGATATATTGTTCCGGCCGGGGCATCCTTAATGACGTGGGATCAGGCAGATCGATTAATAAAAGCAACTGCGTCGCTGACTTATCAGAATCGTTCAACATGGTTTGGTGGAAAATGGAAACCGACATGGACAATAAAACCCTCTCTTTCTTACTCCGAACTACCAGAGTATTATGGTCCCCTTTTAGATCGTACGGTCGAATGGAATCCCACAATGGATGTTACCAGTGCGCAGAGAGGAAGAGAATTCTCGTTGAGCATTAACGGCCGTGGATCATATTTGCATGCAATCAATGGTCATGAAACGCTGAATATGGAGGCGGTTCATTTTTCTTTGGGCGCTGAAGCCGAATGGAAAGTCCTGAATGTCGCTCGTCTTCGGGCAGACTATAATTGGTCTCAGACCAGAAATCTTACGCGCGGATCTCTTGATTTGAATTATCATCGCCTGAATGCATTACTGGGCATTTCGTTGCTTGGTCGAAAGATGGAGCTTGCCATAATAGGTTTGGATCTCCTGAACGGAGGATCTCTTTATTCTTCTTCTTTTGGCTCTTCTTCTTTCTCGCAAATCTGGACTCCGGTTTATGGGCGTTGTTTCCTAGTCAGTGCGACGTGGCGTTTCAACTCATCCGGCGGGTCAAAACTGTTCCCGAGTGTATCATTATAATCAATCAACCATTATAATTAATTCATTATGAAAAAACTTTTAATTTTCCTGGCTGCAGCGGCGCTTTGTGTAAGCGCCCATGCGCAGCAGTCCCTGATGGGCGGTCAGACCGCCAAGTCTCCTGAAATCAATCCCGATGGTTCCGTGACCTTCCGGCTCATCGCCCCGAAGGCCCGCACGGTCCAGCTGACCGGCGACGTCATTCCGCCGATCCCCGGCAACATGAACGGGATGCGGATGGACATGCCGGCAACGGTCGACCTGGTCGAAAAGAACGGCGTCTGGGAGTACACCACCGAGCCGTTGGAGCCGGAACTGTATTCCTATGTCTTCAAGGTGGACGGTGCGACGACCCTCGATCCGTCGAACATCTACATGTACCGCGACGTCGCGACCTGGTCCAACATCCTGATCGTCACGAAAGAAAAGGGCGACAAGGGCGACCTCTACAGCGTCAACAAAGTAGCCCACGGCGATGTCTCCAAGGTTTGGTACGACAGTCCGACCCTCGGCCTGAGCCGCCGCATGACGGTTTATACGCCGGCTGGCTATGACAAGCCGGGCAACAAGACGAAGTATCCGGTCCTTTATGTCCTCCACGGTGCAGGCGGCGACGAGGATGCCTGGCCGAATCTGGGCCGTGCGGCGCAGATCCTGGACAACCTGATCGCAGCTGGCAAGGTCAAGCCTTGCATCATGGTCATGCCGAACGGCAATACCAATACCTCTGCTGCGCCGGGCGAGTGGTCCGCAGGCATGTATGCGACCAGCATGAGCGGCGGTGCCGGCTTCCCGCCGGCCAAGGCCGGTATGCCGGAAAGCTTCGGCGACATCATGAAGTACATCGAGAGCCATTACCGCGTTCTGACCGGCCCGGCCAATACGGCGATCTGCGGTCTGTCCATGGGCGGCGGCCATACCTTCCAGACTTCCCTGCTCAATCCGGGCAAGTTCGGCTACATCGGCATGTTCTCCGCGGCCGTTTCCATCCCGGGCAGCAGCTTCCAGGCCGGGTTTGACCAGGCGGCTTCCCAGAATGCCGAGTTCCAGAACCGCATGAAGGCGCTCTTTGCCGCGAAGCCGAAACTCTATTATATTGCCATCGGCGAGACCGACTTCCTTTACAGTGCGAACGAAGGTCTCCGCAAGTTCCTCGATGCCAACGGCTATCCGTATGAATATCGCGAGACCCCGGGCGGCCACATCTGGCGCAACTGGAGAGTTTATCTGACGGAATTCGCCCAGAAGGCGTTCAAATAGCCTTCGCGGAAACCATTGAAAAAGAGGCCGGTCCACTTTGGGAACCGGCCTCTTTTCCTATAGTAAGATCCGTTGGTTTTACTTGAAGAGCAGCTGTGCGAAGGTGTTGAGGTAGAGCCTCCAGTTGGCCCAGACATGGCCGCCGTCGGAAACGAAGAAGGTGTGCTCCAGACCGTTGGCGGTCAGGGCAGCGTCAAGCTGCTGGGCGGACTGCCAGAGGAAGTCTTCCTTGCCGCAGCCGAACCAGTAGAGCTTGTAACCGGCCTTCTTGATGCCCTGAAGCTGGGCGTCAAGCTGCTCGGAGCGCTGGGAACCGATGCTCAGCGGGCAGATGTAACCGAAGGTGCCCGGGTAGAGAGCGGTCGCGCTGAGGGTGTGGCCGCCGCCCATGGAGAGGCCGGCGATGGCACGGCTGTCCGCCTTCGGGATGGCGCGGAAATTCTTCTCGATGAACGGGATGATCTCCTTGACAAGGCTGTTGACATAAGCGTTCTGCTCGCTGACCTGCTTGGTTGCAACGTTGAGGGTCGCAGCGGCCTGCTGGCCGGCGTTGCCGTTCGGCATGACGACGATCATCGGCTTCGCGAGACCCTTTTCGATGAGATTGTCGAGGATCTGGGCGGCACGGCCCATGGAGGTCCAGGCTTCCTCGTCGCCGCCACCGCCGTGGAGGAGGTAGAGGACCGGATACTTGGCCTTCGGGTTGTTCTCGTAGCCGTACGGGGTATAGACGACCATGCGGCGGTTCAGGCCGAGGGACGGGCTGTCATACCACATGTAACGGACGGTGCCGCGCTGGTTGGCTTCGCCGTAGTTCTCGGTGCGTTCGCCCGGAACGATCAGCATGTTGAGGAAACGGGTACCGTCGCGCTGGACAAGGATGTTCTGCGGATCGTTGACCGCCGTTCCGTCCACGATGAAGTTATAGGTATAGATTTCCGGGGACGGGAGGGGGCACTTGTACTCCCAGACGTTGTTGGCATTGCGGCGCATCATCTCGCCGGCGCCGTACGGATTGGCCATCCAGGAACCGCTGATGCGGACTTCGGTGGCATATTCCGCGCGGAGACGGAAGGTGACGCTGTCATTCTGGATCTGCGGGGAGGGGGCGGGAACGCCGCGGCCACCGAAATTGAAGTTGGCGAGCTCCTGAGCAGACATCGCCCCTGCCATGAGCAGGAGCGATGCTGAGATTGCAAGAATCTTCTTCATATCCGAGGACTATTTGAAGAGCATCGGAGCGAAGGTGTTCAGATAGAGTCTCCAGTTGGCCCAGACGTGGCCGCCGTCGGAAACATAGAAGATGTGGTCGAGGCCCTGCTCGGTG
>CADCRA010000049.1 GCA_902803715.1 uncultured Bacteroidia bacterium | reverse complement strand
TGAATCTGGGCGGGATGCCGGTTTCCTTCCAGCCGACCGGTTACTACAACAGTTTCATCGGCAAGACAGTCAACATCACGAAATCGACCGTCGCCAACGCCGCCGCAGTCTTCTCCGGCCAACTCCGTGTCACCCAGACCGACCGGGAGAACTCCGTCCTGACCCTGACCGAACAGGACTATGCCCTGCAGCGCGCCAAGGATATCCTGACGACCCTCGTCGACAAATACAATGAGGCCGCCATCCGGGAGAAGGAAGAACTCGCCCGGAGTACTGCGGAGTTCATCAATGAGCGTATCAACCTGATCCAGCAGGATCTGGGCGCCGTCGAGATGAACCTGGCCGCCTTCAAGCGCAGCCAGCGCGTCGTCGACGTCAACTCGGCCGCCAACGACTACCTCAACCAGAGCAACGCCGACCAGGCGAAGATCGCGGACCTGGACTCCCGGATCTCGATCGCCAGTTTCATCAAGGAGACGGTCCAGCAGGCCGGTCCTTCCGAGATGATCCCGGCCAATACCGGTATCAACAGTGCCAGCGTCGACAATGCCATCGCCGAATACAACAACCAGGTGCTCCGCCGCAACAACCTCGTGGCGGCCAGCAGCGAGAACAGCCCGGCTGTCAAGCAGTTGGAGTCGACGATGCAGGCCATGCGCCAGAACATCATCGGCAACATCGACAACCTGATCGTCAGCCTGCAGATGAACCGCAAGGACCTCCAGGCCCATGAGACCGAGTCCCTGCAGAAGTTCTCCAGCATGCCGACCAAGCAGTTGGAAGTCATCGGCATGGAGCGCCAGCAGGGCATCAAGGAGAACCTCTTCCTCTACCTGCTCAACAAGCGTGAGGAAAATGCCCTGACCCAGGCGATGGTCGAAGACAACGCCAAGATGATGGATGCCGCCGTCGGCTCTACCATTCCGATCTATCCGAGCCGTCAGCGCATGATGCTGATCGCCTTCCTGATCGGTCTGCTGGCCCCGGCTGTCGTCTTGCTCGCCCGCCTGCTGCTGGACAACAAGGCCCGTACCCGCAAGGATGTCGAAGACGCGGTTTCCATGCCGTTTATCGCGGAGGTTCCGCTCCGCAAGGTCAAGAAAGGCTTCGGCAAGAAGAAGAGCGGCGTCCAACTGGCTTACGATCCGCAGTCGAAGGGTATCTTTACGGAGGCGCTCCGCATGCTGTGCACCGACCTGGACTTCATGAAGCCGGAAGGCGTCGACCACGCCGTCATGGCGACGACGTCCATCACCGTCGGCGCCGGCAAAACCTTCCTGACGACCAACATCGCGGCTTGTCTGGCCGACGCCCGCAAGAAAGTCGCGATTGTCGACCTCGACCTGCGCAAGCGGACGATTTCCGACCATTTCGGTCTGAAGCACAAGACCAATGGCCTGACGAACTACCTGTATGACGATACGATGAAGATCGAGGATGTCCTCCATGAGAATGTCATGCAGGGCGTCGACCTGATCCCGGCCGGCCACATCCCGCCGAACCCGGTCGAACTCCTGAGCCGCAAGCGTTTCGACGACCTGATCGCCGCGCTGCGCGAGCGCTACGATTTCGTCCTGCTGGACTGCGTGCCGTTCAACGCCGTGGCCGACCTGATGATTGTCAACCGGGTCGTCGACATGAACCTCTTCATCATCCGCAGCGGCCAGCTCGACCGCCGGGCCCTGCCGCTCCTCGAGGAAATCAACAAGAGCCACAAGGTCACGAACCCGGGCATCATCCTCAACGGTTCCGCAATCCGCTCCGGTTACGGCTACGGATATGGCTATGGTTACGGCTACGGATATGGCTATGGTTACGGCTATGGCTACGGTGAAAACGAAGATTAGCGATGAAGATTGCGGTTGATTTTGATGGGACGATCGTCGAGCACCGGTATCCGGCCATCGGCAAGGAAAAGCCCTTCGCCATCGATACACTGAAGCAGTTGGCGCTGGAAGGCAACGAACTCATCCTCTGGACTTCCCGGGACGGACAGTTGCTGCAAGATGCGATCGATTACTGCCACAAACGGGGGCTGGATTTCTACGGGATCAACAGCAACCGACCGGTCGGTTCGCTCTTCGAGGGGCGGACCGGCAGCACCTCGGTCAAGGTTGTGGCGGATGTCTACATCGACGACAAGAACCTCGGCGGCCTGCCGGACTGGGGCACGATCTACGAGATGATCATGCTCAAGAAAGCGCAGAAGCACCGCAAGCGTTCGTTCTGGAAACGGCTTTTCGGCAAAAGGCATTAGCGGATGTTCCGGCTTCGGAAAGACTGCTCGGTCATGACCCTTCGCGGAAAGCATCTGCTGATCCGCGGCACCGGCAAGGCACTCGAGGTCAACGGGAGTTTCGCCCGGATCTGGGACATGGCTTCCGGCGGGCCCTTCGATGCGGCGCTCCTCGCCGCGAAAATGCAGGAAGAATACGAACTCTCCGGGGAGGAGGCCCTGGCAGAGGCCGGCAAGATGATCCGGCTCTGGTCGGATTACGGTCTGGTCGAAGCGATCCCAGAATGAGTCCTTTGGAACAGCATTTCCTTACATTGGTAAGAAGTGGACTGCGGGAGCAGCCGGCGGAAGATTTTCCGCAGGTGCTCCCGCTGCCGCATTGGCAGGCGATCCTGGACATGGCGCGCAAACAGACGGTCACGGGGCTGGTGTTCCGCGGCGTGGGATTGTTGCCGGACGAGGTCCAGGTGCCGGACAACATCATGTTCTCCCTGATGATGGAGGCGGAACGGATCAAGCGGCAGAGCGCGCTTGTCTCCGAAACGGCGGCGGAGGTCTGCGCCCGGTTCGAGGCGGCGGGACTCCATCCGGTCGTGCTGAAAGGCCCGGAAGTGGCCCGGCTGTATCCGGATCCGTCCCTGCGGGAGAGCGGGGACATCGATCTGTATTACTCTCCGGAAGAATTCGAAAAGGCCTGCGCGGTGGTCCGGGCGGAAGGGCGTTCCCTGGCCCCGGCGTCGGACGGCAGCGTCCATTATGACTGGAACGGGATCGACATCGACCAGCACCGGCAGTATTTCGACCTGCACACCCGGAAGGGTCTGCCGCCGGTTCCGTCGGCGGAGGCGACCCTGCTGATGCTGTCTGTCCATATCCTGAAGCATTGCATGGGCGCGGGCATCGGCCTGCGGCAGTTCTGCGACATGGCGGCAGCGTACCGCAGCGTGCCGTATGACCGGGAGAAACTGCTGGCTTGTTACAAGGCCACGGGAACCGCCCACTGGAACCGCCTGCTGGCGGCTTTCCTGGAGCGATACCTCGGTGCCGCAACCCCTTACTCCGCCGGAGATCCGGTTTCGCCGGTCACGGGCGCGGGAGAACCGCTTCCCGACCCTGCCGGGCTGCTGGCGTTTGTCCTGGCCGGCGGCAACTTCGGGCATCATGACGCCGCACGGGAAAAAGTCTTGAAAGAAGGCGGCCTCCGCCGCAAGACCGACACCCTCCTGCGCTTCCTGCGCCGACTCCCCTTCTCCCTGCGGTACGCCCCCCGCGAATGGCTCGGCGAACTCGCCGCCCTCGCCCGCGGCAACCTCCGCCCCGAATAATCCATTATATGCGGGAATCATGCTTGGATATCCAGGCATTTTCTTTTATCTTTGCAAAAAAGTAACGTTATAACGTCATTTATGAGCCTTCTAAAACTATACTACGGATCGCATTTCATTATCAGGCAGCCTCTGTTCGGTATGGGGAATCCCCAAAATGACTATGGGCGGGGATTCTATTGCACCGAAACGCTGGACCTTGCCAAGGAATGGGCATGCAGCGACCAGAACAGCGGATTTGCCAACGCATATGAATTGGAATGGAAAGGGATGAAAGTCCTGAAATTGACGGGGAAAGGATACCACATCCTGAATTGGCTCGCCATTTTGCTGGAGAACCGGACGTTCGATCTGAACGCTCCCCTGGCACGACAGGGGAGACAGTATATCCTGGACCATTTTCTGCCGGATTATAAAGACATGGACATCCTGATCGGTTATCGGGCAGACGACTCTTACTTTTCATTTACACGGGATTTTCTGAACAATACGATTTCTCTCAGCCAGTTGAGCGCAGCCATGCGACTCGGCAAATTGGGAGAACAGGTCGTGCTGAAAAGTCCGGAAGCATTCGAAGCGCTTCGATTCGTAGAAGCCATCCCGGCAGAGAAAGAGATATGGTATCCGCTGAAAGCAGCACGGGACCATAGAGCACGGGACTCGTATTATATGAACAGACAAACATCTCCGGACGGAGTCTATCTGATTGACATCATCCGGCAACAATGGGAAAATGACGATGAACGCTTATGATCATATCTACCTGGAGCAGGCAATGGACACGCTGGGGAACATGCTGGAGTATGCCGTGTCCAGCTGCGGCCAGGCAATGAAGCCGTTCTACAGGATGTTCCTTTCCAGCGGCATTGCGACGCAGTTTGCCATGGGAAACCCCAAATACATAGCGGGTATGTCCGGTACGGAACTCGCACGGGCTGTAGCGGCTGCCGTCGGGGACCATCTTCCAGCGGACCGGCCGCTTCCGGAGGGAGAGAGGAGCACCTGTTACTGGACCGGATGGGCCTTGGCCTATATCCAATGGCAGATGGGATGTTCCTTCGAGTACCTCGAGCAAAATGGATTGGCAATCGAAGTACTTGCAGAGGCCTATCCGACACTGCACGAAACGGATCTCTCCAAAGTGCTGTTATTCGCCGAAGATAAGATCCGAGTCCGGCTGGAAGAGACGGAGGCTCCATTGAGGCGCTTCCGCCGCCAATTGCATTTAACACAAGCCGAACTGGCAACGCAATCCGGAGTTTCCCTGCGGATGATCCGGGCGTATGAACAAAAAAAGCAGGACCTCGGGAAAGCCGAGGTCCGCACTGTATTCAATCTGAGTCGCGTGCTGGGATGCACGCCGGCCGATCTGGTTACTTGACGAATTGTTCCTTGAGGCGGGCGATTTTCTCGTCGGCCTCGGTGCCGGCGGCGCCGAAGTAGAACTTGATCTTCGGCTCGGTGCCGGAAGGACGGACGGTCACGACGTCGCCGACTTCGCTGAAGAACTGAAGGACGTTGGACTTCGGAAGACCGGTAGCCTCGGGGTCGAGGTAATCAACCACCTTTACGACCTTGCTGCCGGCGAGGTCGGCCGGCGCGTTGGTACGCATGTCGGCCATGATCTGCTGGATTTCTTCAGCGCCGGTCTTGCCCTTGCGGACGAGGGAGACGAGGCCTTCCTTGCGGTAGCCGTATTCTTCATAGATCTTCTGGAGCAACTGGTACAGGGTCAGTCCCTGCTCGGCGGCCCAGGCGGCGCATTCGGCGACCATGCAGCAGGAGATCGGCGCATCCTTGTCGCGGACGTACTCGCCGACATTGAAACCGTAGCTCTCTTCGCCGCCACAGATGAATTCACCCTTGCCTTCGTTGCGCTTGACGACCTCGGCGATGTACTTGAAGCCGGTAAGGACGTTGTAGCATTTCACACCGAAACTCTTGGCAATCTGGGCGATCAGTTCGGTCGTCACGATCGTCTTGACGACGTATTTGGTGCTGTCGAGCTTGCCGAGTTCCTTCCAGCGGCGGAGGATGTAGTAGGTCAGCATGGAGCCGGTCTGGTTGCCGTTGAAGAGGACCATCTTGCCTTCGTTGTCACGGACGGCGATACCGACGCGGTCGGCATCGGGGTCGGTGGCCAGGACGATGTCAGCGCCTTCCCGGTCGGCGACTTCGATGGCCATCTTGAGGGCGGAAGCCTCCTCGGGGTTCGGGGACATGACGGTCGGGAAGTTGCCGTCGCTGATGTCCTGCTCGGGAACATGGTAGACGTTCTTGAAGCCCAGGCGGTCGAGGGCCTCCGGGACGATGCGGACGCCGCTGCCGTGGATCGGGGTATAGACGATCTTGAGGTCGGAATGCTTGGCGCGGGCCTCCGGGCTCAGCATGAGGCCGAGGACATCCTTGAAGTATTTGTCATCCATCTCATGGCCCATGAGTTCGATGCCGCCGCAGTCTTCCTTCGGTTCGAAGCGGACCTGTGACGGATCGGTGATCTTCGCCACTTCGGCGACGATTTCCTTGTCGACCGGCGAGGTAATCTGGGCGCCGTCGCTCCAGAAGACCTTGTAGCCGTTGTATTCCTTGGGGTTGTGGGAGGCCGTGATCATGACGCCGGCATTGGCGCCTTTGCTGCGGACGGAATAGCTCAGGAGCGGAATCGGGCGGATGTTGTCCCACAGGTAGACATGGATGCCGTTGGCAGAGAGGACATCGGCGGTGATGCGCGCGAATTCCTTGCTGTTGTTGCGGCTGTCGTAGGAGATGCAGACGCTCAGGGGGCCTTCGAGGCGGGCCTTCATGTAGTTGGCCAGGCCCTGGGTGGCCATGCCGACGGTGTACCGGTTCATGCGGTTGGTGCCGACGCCCATGATGCCGCGGAGACCGCCGGTACCGAATTCGAGATTGCGGTAGAAAGCGTCTTCGAAGCCTGCGGGATCATTGTTGCGGAGTTCAAGAATCTGACATTTGGTCTGCGGATCGAAATCTCCGTCGAGCCAGCTCTGGGCTACTTCTTTGTAATCACGTGCCATAGTGTTATCGTTCGGTTTTGGTTTATATGCTTGGTATCGTACAAATTTATACAAATTCCCGGTAAATACCTATCTTTGCAGGGAGAGTTTTCGGGAACATGGACGACAAATTGACCGCATTCATTCTGGAACATGAACAGGACGATACCGCCCGGCTGCTGCTGGGACGGTCCCGCTGGCCGGACATCGACATGGACCTGGCTGTCCATACGATCGAGGGACGCCGCCGCATCCGCACCAAGGTGCCTGCCTGGTACCCCGCCGTCTCGCTCCGCTACCCCACCCGGCTCTGCACGGAGCAATGCAGTTCCGCCGCCACGGCCCGCTGCAAAGCCGCCCTCGCCGCCCGGATCCTCGCCCTCAGTCATCCTGAGCATCCCCGCATCGCCGACCTCACCGGCGGCCTCGGTGTCGACGCCTGGGCCTTCGCCGGCCTCGGCGCCGAAGTCCTGCACAATGAGATGGACCCGGTCCTGTCCGCCGCCGTGCGCCACAACTTCCAGGTCCTGGGGCTGCAGCATGTCGTCTTCCGCAACGCCTGCACGCAGCCGGGTGCCGTCGCCGGCATCCTGGACGGCTTCGCGCCCGACCTGATCTTCCTGGACCCGGCGCGGCGCGCCTCCGACGGCCGCAAAGTCTTCCGGCTGGAGGATTGCCAGCCGGACATCCTCCGGCTGTTGCCCGAATTGTTGGAAGCCGCGCCCCACCTCCTGCTCAAGATTTCCCCGATGGCGGATATCAGTCTGATTGTCAAGCAACTGCAGGAATCCGTCCCGGAGCGGAGCGGCCTAGTCCGCGAGGTCCGCACCATCGGTGCGGACGGAGAATGCAAGGAACTGCTGCTCTGGCTGGACCGGGAATGGACGGGGCCCCATACCCTTTCCGTCACGGTCTGCGACACCGGCGCCGATGCGATGCCGGAGCTGTCCTTTGCCGCCGATGCCGAAAAGTCGGCCGTCCCGGTGCTGGCCCTCCCGGAGGAAGCGAAGCCGGGCGCCCTGCTGTTCGAACCGGGCAAAGCCCTTGCCAAGACCGGCTTGTTCAACGCGCTGTCCGCCCGGTTCGGCCTGCCGAAACTTTCCCGGCACACCCATCTCTATCTCCTGCCGGAGGATCAGGAGGAAGCCCTTGCGTCCTTCGGGAAAATCTACCGGATCCGGGAAGTCCATGAACTTTCCGGCCGGACCCTCAAGACGCTCGGCAAAGCCTGGCCCCAGGCCGATGTCACCGCCCGGGACATCCCCATGAGCAGCGACGAACTGCGCAAACGACTGGGGACCCGCTCCGGGGGCAGCGTCCATCTTTTCGGCTGCCGCATCGGAGCGGATCCCGTTCTGCTTGTCACCCAGCGGTAACGCCTATTCAGACTTCAGGTATTTGAGCCAGAATTCGCGGTTGGCCTGCTGGAAATGCGTTCCCTGGTAGCCGCGGTACCCGTGCATGCCGTCCGGATAGATCATGAACTCGAACTTCTTGCCCTGGCGGTGCAGTTCGTCGATCAGCTGGAGGGTGTTCTGGAAATGGACGTTGTCATCGCCCGTTCCGTGGGTGATCTTCAGCATGACCGGTTCGACCGCTGCAGCGGCAGCGTCCGGATCCGCCTGCTCGGAAGCGGTCGTGTAGGAGACGGGATAGTTGGCGGCGTGGCTGATCGCCCGCGTGCGGGCATAGCCTTCCGGATTGTTCTGCGGCGTATCCATGAATCGCTCCGTATAGTGGGTATCGTACAGGCTCCAGTCATAGACACCGCCGCCGGCGATGCCGTAATGGAACTGCTCGGAATGGTCCATGACCAGCAGCGCCGTCATCGTCCCGCCGAAGGAGAAGCCCTCGACGCCGATCTTATCGGCACGGACGTACGGCAGGCTCTGCAGCCATTTCGCCCATTCGACGAAGTCCTCGACTTCTACCTGGTCCAACTGGCGGTAGATCTGGTCCAGACCGGCGCGGCCGTTATGGCCCGCGGCCCGGCAGTCGGCCGTGATTTCGATGATCCCGTGGTCCGACCACCACTGGCTGGCGGCGGAAGGAGCGCGCCAGTTGTCCCGGACCTGCGGCGTGTCAGGACCGCCGTAGATGTCCATGTGGACCGGGTATTTCTTGGAAGGATCGAAGTTCTTCGGGTAGACGATCGAGGCCGGCAGCACCAGTCCGTCGTGGGTGGTCAGGGTAATCATCTGCGGCAGCGCATAATCCGTGGCCTTGAAATCCGGGCCGGCGGCATCGGCCACCAGGAAGGCCTTGGACGGCTTGGCCGTCTCGTACATCCAGACCTGCGTGGGGGTCACGGCGTTGCTCAGGGAGGCCACGAAATACTTTCCGTCCGGCGAGAAACGGGCGGAGACGGCGTCGTAGGCCGGGTCGGTCAGGGCGGTGATGACGCCCTTGCGGTCGACTTTGTAGACGGCACCGCGGATCGTCGCGTCCCGGCGGGCCAGGAAGTAGACGTCGCCCTTCTTCTCGTCGACGCGCAGAAGCTGGACCCGCCAGTTCGGGCCGTCCGTCAGGCGGCGGAGTTCAGAGCCGTCGTAGGACAGGAAATAGATCTGCTGCCAGCCGGTTTCGAAGGAGCGGACCATGTACAGACCTTTATCGGTGAAGATCATGCCTTCGATCCAGTCGAGCCAGGTCTTGTACTGTTCATGGTAGATGTGTTTCTTCGACCCGTCGGCGGCGGAGACGCTGTACAGGTCGAGGGTGTTCTGCGTGCGGGGTTCGCGGGAGATGAAGAACTCCTTGCTGTCGGCGCCCCAGAACGGCGTTCCGAAATACTGGTCGTCATTCTCGTTGAAATCCGCCCAGACGATTTCGGACGGGGCCGACAGATCGACGATACCGATCCGGACCTTCGGGTTCGGCTCGCCGCATTTCGGATAGCGGGTCTGGTTCAGGCTGCCGTCCTGGCCCTTCGGGGAATAGATCGGGAACATGGGGACCTCCGTATTGTCGAAACGGTAGAAGCCGATCTTGCGGCTGTCCGGCGACCACCAGAAGGCGCAGTACATCGACGGGCGGCCGAGGATCTCCTCGTAATAGACCCAGGAGGCATAGCCATTGAGGATCAGGTCCGTACCGTCATGGGTCAGGCGGGTTTCCTTGCCGGTGGCGATGTCGACGACATAGAGGTCGTTGGCGCGGGTGAAGGCCAGCATCGTCGAATCGGGCGAATAGGTCAGGTTCACGGCGCCCTCGGGGCGGACCGGGAAGGTGGCGTACTTGGCCGGGGCCTTGACGCTCCGGCGGGCATGGGTCTTGGCATCGACGGCAAAGTCCTGCTCGCCGGTAAACGACCCGGTATAGGAGAATGCGACTTCACGGTTGTCCAGCCATTTCCAGGTCGCGGGGACCGGATGGAAGGCCTGGGCCATGGCACTGAGGCCGATGGCCGCGAAAACGAGGGTAAGCATCAGTTTTCTCATATTCCTAATCTTTAAAACATGCATCTTTGAAATTGACGAGACAGACTTTCTCCACCCCGCGGGTGACGGCCGTATAGAGCCATTTCAGGTCATCCAGGGTCAGTTCCTCCTGCCAGAAGGGATTGTCCACGAAGACGCACCGCCACTGGCCGCCCTGGGATTTGTGGCAGGTGATCGCATCCGCATATTTGAGCTGGAGGGCGTTGAAGAACGGATCCTCCCGCACGGCTTCATAGCGTTTCTTCTTGCTGGTCAGGTGCGCATAATCCGCGTTGACCCCCTGGTACAGGGCATTCTGCTGCTCATAGGAAAGGGCGGCGGATTCCGATTCCAGCGTATCCAGGCAGACCTTGGCGACGATTTCCGCATCGCCGTAGTCCGGGAAGACCAGGCGGGCATCGGCGAAATGCAGGCCGTACCGGTCTTCGAAATGGGAGATCCGGTCCAGTTTCGCGATATCTCCGTTGGCGATGTAGTCCATGTTCTCCACCTGGTCGACGAACTGGTAGCAGTTTTTGACGATCATCAGTTTGTCGCCGCGGACCAGGCGTTCTTCCTTCCACTGCACTTGTCCGCGGATCCCGGCATTGTAGCGGTTCGCCCGCTTGTTGGAGCGGCAGAGCACGACGACCTCGTCTTCGCCGTAATGGCCGTAGGCATCGGTCAGGGCGTCGATCAGTTCGCCCCCGCTGACACGGACGATGTCCGTAAACCCGGAGACGCGCAGCGCCAGGTCCGACAGCGGGAGGATCTCCTCCCCCAGCGGATCCGCCGCGATCCGTTCCCGGAGCCGGGTGGCGTTCCACAGGATGCCGGATTCCTGCTGCTGCCGGACGACGGTCGTCAGCGTCGAGAAGCGGACGCCGCCGAAACCGGCCATGTACTCCTCCGACAGGGCCGGACTGCGGTCCAGGCCGACCGGCGGGAGCTGGGCGGCGTCGCCGATGAGGATCAGCCGGCAGTCCGAACCGGCCCGGACGAAGCGGACCAGGTCTTCCAGCAGGTTACCGGTGCCGAACGTGGCGCCGGAGGCGGAGGCAGATTCGATGCCGATCAGCGAGACTTCGTCCACGACGAACAGGGTGTCCCGGGCTTTGTTGGGGCCCATGGAGAAAAGGCCGAAACCGTTCTCGCCCATGCTCTTCTGCCGGTAGATGTGCTTGTGGATCGTCGATGCGGGCCTTCCGGCGTACGAGGACAGGACCTTGGCGGCGCGGCCGGTCGGGGCCAGCAGGACGCAGGGCACCTTGAATTCGCCCAGGGCGGCGATGACGGCGGCGACGGCCGTCGTCTTGCCCGTGCCGGCATAGCCGTTGACGACCAGGATGTCCCCGTCGTCCGTCGTGATGAAATCCGCCACGTCCCGCAGCAGGTTCTCCTGGCAGGAAGTCGGCGTATGGTCCATGCGCCGCAGGAAAGCGTCATATAGGAATTCCGCGCGTCCCATGGCTATTTGCGGGAACGGGAGAAGATCATGGAGAAGACGGCGAGGATCGGGTAGATTTCAATTCGGCCGAAGAACATGTCCGCCGTGAAGACGACCTTGATCGCCGCCGGTTCCGCATTGTAGTTGCCGTAGGTTCCGATCTCCCCGATGGACGGACCGACGTTCGTCAGCATGGAAATCGAGCCGGCGATGGCATTCTGGTTGTCGTTGGAAACGGTCAGGCAGATCAGGACGGAAAGCATCGCGAGCATCAGGAAAAGCGCGATGTAGAGGATATGCGGATAGGTGTCTTCGTCGTGCAGGATCGTGTTGCCCAACTTGATCTCCGCGACGGAGGAAGGATGCACGGAGCGGCGAACCTGGCGGTGGATCGACTTGAAGAGCACCAGGACGCGGTCGGTCTTCAGACCGCCGGTGGTGGAACCGGCCATACCGCACTGGATGCCGACGACCAGCATCAGGATGGACGGGAGCAGCGGCCAGGCGGCGTTGTCACTGATGGCGAATCCGGTCGTCGAGGCGTAACTGACGACATGGAAGAAGCCGTCCATCAGGGAGCGGTCCCAGGTCGCGTCGACATGCTGGAGCTTCAGGGAGATGGAGACGGACAGGGCCACGAGCAGGATCGATCCCAGATAGGCTTTCAGGACCGGGTTGTTCAGCGGTTTGAGCGAGCGGCTGGCGATCGCCATGTAGATCAGGCCGAAATGGATGGAAGCCAGCAGCATGAAAACGATCGTGATGAGATTGATCAGGTCGGACTGGTAATATCCGATCGACAGGTTGCGGGTGCTGAAGCCGCCGGCGGCACAGACGCTCATCGCATGGTTGATCGCGTCGAACGGGGACATGCCGGCGAGCCAGTAGCAGAGGAAGGCGGCGACGCCGATGCCCAGGTAGACGAAGGTGAAGATGTAGACCATGCGATTCGCATGGGTCCGGTATCCTTCACGGGAGAGCGAGGACAGTTCCATGTTGGTCAGGCGAAGCTTGACCGGGCTGGAAGACGGGATGATCAGCAGCAGGAAGACCACGACACCCAAGCCGCCGATGAAATGCGTCGAGGAGCGCCAGAAGAGCAGGCTGTTGGGCAGTTGCTCGATGTTGTCCAGGATGGTCGCTCCCGTCGTCGTGAATCCGGAAACGCTTTCAAACCATGCATTTACGACCGAAAAGGGTCCGCCCCACAGCAGGTAGGGCAGCATGCCGAAGATGAAGGACAGGATCCAGGACAGAAAGATGATCATGTAGCCGTCGTGGAGGGAGATGCCCGAACTGCGGCGGACGAAGATGAAGGGGAAGATACCGACCGTGAACGTGATGACGAAACTGATCATCAGGGCCGCCAGGGCGCTGTCCCGCCCGTTCCCGAAGGAGACGAGGATGGACAGGAACATGAACAACGCACTGACGAGCAGTGCGAAGCCCACGTTGCGCGATATGACTTTCAGGTTCACGGTCGATGCTGGCTATAGGGATTGGTCTCCGTTCAGGATTTCAACGGTGCGGGCATGGGTAAGGCGCTTGGATTTCGATCCGTCAAAGCGGATGATCTCCAGGGTCCAGCGCAGGGTCATGGTCACCGTGGGATAGCGCTCGAGGAGGCTTTCCCTGAGCGGGTCGATTTCAGCGGAGAAGGAGGTGACGGCGGCCTCGAAACGCTGGATCGCATCAGCGTCGGAGGCTTCCAGCGAGGAGCCTTCGGCTGCCCAGTTCATTTCCTGGTCTCGCTTCCAGTTTTCGACGACGGCTTCCACTTCCTTGCGGATCAGTCCGGCCGTCTCGTCCTTGTCGGCCTTGATGTAGCGCGCGCTGTCATAGCAGGCCAGGTAATACTCGTACGTCACGCCTTCGTCCTTTTTGCAGGAAGCAGCACAGAACAGCACCGCGGCGAACAGGAGGATGGAAAGTATCTTTTTCATGGACATGTCAGTTTAACGTTGGGTAAGCGTGTCCCGCAGGCCTTTGATCCGGCGGCGCAACTGACGGTTCTCTTCGGTCAGTTCGGTGATGCCGTCGTTGAGTTCCTTGAGCTGGTCGTCCCCTTCGAAGGTATAGTTGTACTGGGTGTTGAAGGAACGGTAACTGTCAAGTCCCTTCAGCATCTTGTAGATCGGATTGACGTAATAGGTCAGGATGTAGAACAGCAGGAGCAGGACCAGCATCAGTCCGACGGCGACGGTGACGGCGCTGGGAATGACGCTCCGGTAGAAACCGCGTTCGAAAGTAGCGGAGTTCTTCTGCAACTCCTTGTAAATGGCGGTGTTGAGATCGTCTATATCTCCATGGAGCCGGTTGTAGACCGGCTGCAGCCGCTCGAAATACCAGGACCGCGTATCGATGAAGTCGGAGAGGATGACGTTCGGCAGTTCCAGCGAGGTCAGCATATAGGCGGACCAGGAATAGACGACGGAATCGGCCAGATGCTGCATGTTGATGGAACTCAGCGAGACATGGAGGCTGTCGCAGTGGTCCAGGAACGCCTGCCGGTTGAAGTCCGGCAATTCGTTGTCGTTTTCGTCGCCGATGACGGTCAGGATCTGCAGGTTGTAGGCGTCCGTGACGTTGGAGAGCTGCTGGGCGGCGTTGATGCTCTCGATGTTGTCCGCAATCAGGTCGGAGACATAATTGCTCATGCTCCGGTATTCGAGGATCGAAAGGATGCTGGAGACGAGAAGAATGACGGCGATGGCACTGAGGCTGAGCGTTATCTTCATCCTCAGGGTCAGCCGGAGATTCCGTATCCGTTGTCGAAACTTTCTGAACATGTATCAGTACGTTGGTCTGTAAAAGACAAAGATAGCAAAATCCCGCGACTTTCAGCAGGCCGGAGCCGTTTTTCGGCGGATCAGAGAATGTTCATGCTCTGCTCGCGGATCTTCTCCAGTTCGTCTTTCATGCGGACAACCAGTTGCTGGATGCCGGCATGGTTGGCTTTGGAACCGGTCGTATTGATCTCGCGGCCCATTTCCTGGATGATGAATCCGAGTTTCTTGCCCGGGTACGGCTCACCGTCGATGGTGTCCATGAAATACTTGCAGTGCTGACGGAGACGGACCTTCTCCTCGTTGATGTCGTATTTCTCCAGGTAGAAGATCAGTTCCTGCTCGAAACGGTTCGGGTCGGGTTTCTGCTGTAGTTCTTCCAGGTTCTTCAGCAGACGGGCCTTGATGGTCTCAATGCGTTCTCCCTCAAATTGTTCGACCTGGTCATAGAGGGACAGGATCGTCGCGACACGGCCGGTCACATCCTTGTACAGGACGGCGCCTTCCTGGCTGCGGAAAGCGTCCACGGCGGCCAGGGCCTGGTCGATGGCGGCATCGACGGCGGGCCAGTTTTCTTCCGTGATGATGTCGGCTTTCTTGACGTCCAGCACGTCCGGGAAGCGAAGGATGGAGGCCAGGATGAGGCTGTCGGATGCCGGCGCTCCGCTTGTCGCGCAGCGGTTATAGATGGCGTGGATCTGCTTGTAATAAGCCTCGGCCAGATCGCCGTTGATGGTCTTGGCATTCTCCGCCGCATTCGGTTCCCAAGTCAGGAAAACGTCGATGGTCCCACGCTGAAGGACTTGCGCAATCTTCTGTCGGACTGCAATTTCCTTGTCTTTCGGGAGCAGTTGGGTCTTCAGGTTGATATCGGCACTCTTGCTGTTCAGCGTCCGGATTTCGAGGGTGAGTTTTCCTGTTTCGAGCTGGGCTTCGGCTTTGCCGTAGCCGGTCATGGATCGGATCATGCGCAAATTATTTGAGGATCTGTTCTTCTTTGAATACACGGACCAGGGCTTCGACGGCCCGGTCGACCTGTTCCTTGGTATGGGTCGCCATCAGGGCGAAGCGGACCAGGGTGTCCTGCGGGGCGCAGGCGGGCGGGATGACGGGGTTGATGAACACGCCTTCCTCGAAGGAGCGTTTCGTCACCCGGAAAGTTTTCTCCAGGTCGCGGACATAAAGCGGGATGATCGGACTTTCCGTCTGGCCGATCTCGAAGCCGGCTTCGCGGAAACGGCCGAGCGCGTAGCGGGTGACTTCCCACAGGTGGGCCAGCCGTTCGGGTTCCTGCTGGATGATGTGGAGGGCCTCCAGCGCGCTGGCTGCCGCAGCGGGCGTCGCGGATGCGCTGAAGATATAGGTGCGGACATTGTGCCGCAAGTAGTTGATGACGACACTGTCACCGGCGATGAAACCGCCAATGGAGGCCAGGGATTTGCTGAACGTTCCCATGATCAGGTCGACATCGCCGGTGACGCCGAAATGGTCGCAGACGCCGCGGCCTTCCCGGCCGAAAACGCCCAGGCCATGGGCCTCGTCGACCATGATCACGACATTCTGGTATTTCTGCTTGATGGCGACGATGTCGGGCAGCGGGGCGAGGTCGCCTTCCATGGAGAAGACGCCGTCGACGACGATCAGTTTCACGGCATTCTTGGGCGCGCGCCGGACCAGCCGTTCCAGCTGCTTCATGTCGTTATGCTTGTATTTCTGCTGCTTGGCGAAGGACAGGCGCCGGCCATCGACGATCGAGGCATGGTCCCGGTCGTCACAGAAAATGAAATCATTCTTGCCCACCAGGCAGGAGATGACGCCGGAGTTCACGGTAAAGCCTGTCGAGATGCACAAGGCTTCGTCCTTGCCGACAAAGGCGGCCAGTTCCTTTTCCAATTGGACATGGAGGTCCAGGGTGCCGTTCAGGAACCGCGACCCGGCACAGCCGGATCCGTATTTTTCCATGGCGGCGATGCCTGCGCGGATGACGCGATCATCCCCTGTCAGGCCGGTATAGGCGTTGGAGCCGAACATCAGGACGGAGCGGCCGTCCATCTCGACTTCCGTACCCTGCTTCCCGCTGATCTCCCGGAAATAGGGGTAGATCCCCTTTTCCTTCATCTGCTGGGGCAGGTCGTACTTCGCCATTCTTTCATAAAACAGGTTCATTTCAATACGGTTTTAGCACGCTACGAAATTAACACAATTTTAGAATAACTGCAAACATCGTCCATTTTCGGATACCGAAATAGACCAAATGACATTTTTTTCTTATTTTTGTAAATTGTTTGAATTTAACCCAAGATTTATGGAAGAGGCTATCAAAACTCCCCAGGAAGAGCCGCGCAAGCTCAATTTCCTCGAAGAAATCATCGAATCGGACCTGGCTTCCGGCAAGGTCAGCAGCGTCATGACCCGTTTCCCTCCGGAGCCGAACGGCTACCTGCATCTGGGACACGCCAAGAGCATCTGCCTGAACTTCGGACTTGCCCAGAAATACGGCGGCAAGACCAACCTCCGCTATGATGACACCAACCCGGTCAAGGAAGATGTCGAGTATGTCGACTCGATCAAGGAGGACATCAAGTGGCTGGGATTCCAGTGGGACAAGGAGTTGTATGCTTCCGACTATTTCGACCAGCTGTATGAGTGGGCCGAGCAGCTCATCATGCGGGGGCTGGCTTATGTCGATGACGAGACCCAGGAAGAGATCCGCCTGCACCGCGGTACCGTGGACAAGCCGGGCGTGGAGAGCCCGTACCGCAACCGCAGCGTCGAGGAGAACCTCCGCCTGTTCCGCGAGATGAAGGCCGGCAAATACGCCGACGGCGAGAAGGTCCTGCGTGCCAAGATTGACATGGCCCATCCGAACATGATGTTCCGCGATCCCCTCCTCTACCGCATCAAGCATGCGTCACACCACCGGACCGGAGACAAGTGGTGCATCTATCCGATGTATGATTATACCCACGGCCAGTGCGACTCGATCGAGCACATCACCCATTCGATCTGCACCCTCGAGTTCGACGTGCACCGTCCGCTGTATGACTGGTTCATCGAGACCCTCGGCATTTTCCCGAGCCATCAGTATGAATTCGCCCGCCTGAACCTGACCTATACCCTCATGAGCAAGCGCAAGTTGCTCGAACTGGTCCAGAAGGGCCTGGTCAGCGGCTGGAACGATCCGCGCATGCCGACGCTCTGCGGCGTCCGCCGCCGCGGTTACACGGCCGAGGCGCTCAAGATGTTCTGCGAGAAGATCGGCGTCAGCAAGCGTGACCAGTTGATGGACATCCAGCTTCTGGAATGGTGCGTCCGCCAGGACCTGAATGCCCGCGCCAACCGCTACATGGTCGTCCAGGATCCGGTCAAGGTGACCCTGACGAACTGGGAGCCCGGCAAGGTCGAGTATTTCGACTGCCCGCTCAATCCGGCCGATCCGGAGGGCGCCAAGCGTACGGTCCCGTTCACGGGCGAACTGTACATCGAGCGTGCGGACTTCATGGAGGATGCCCCGAAGAAATTCTTCCGGCTCAAGCCGGGCGGCGAGGTCCGTCTGAAATATACCTATATCATCCAGTGCAATGAGGTGGTCAAGGACGAGAACGGCAATGTCATCGAGCTCAAGTGCACCTATGATCCTTCGACCCGTCCGGGCGGCGACGGTGCATGGCGCAGCGTCAAGGGCACGATCCACTGGGTCTCCACGGCCTATGCCAAGC
>CADCRA010000048.1 GCA_902803715.1 uncultured Bacteroidia bacterium | reverse complement strand
GGGGAGTTTGGAGCGCGGGAAACAGTAATTACCAGTATAGCAAGACGCTTTATTATGGATTCTATTAGTTGGTAAAATGCTAAAAATGTATTATGTTTGTATCGAACCATAAAACATATTGATTATGAGGACTTTTGTTGAACGGGGGCGGACATTCGCGTGGGGAGTGTTCGCGGTGCTTTTAGCCGTCGGGAGCGGCTTTGCCGTTTCCTGCTCAGACGTCGACCCGGAGGAAGAAGACAATGTCTTCGAGCCGATTGAACTGTCATCCCGGACCAAGAGTTTTGTTTCGGAGGGAAACCGGTTTGCGTTCCAGTTGCTGCAGAAAGTGGAGCGGCAGGAGGGGAAATCGTTCATGGTTTCTCCGCTTTCCTTGAACCTGGCATTGGGGATGTTGCTGGAATCCGCACCGCAATGCGAAGATGCGGACAAGGTCATGGACATGCTGGGCTATCCGGAAGGCAGCCGGGAGGAGATTCGCGAATATGCGGACTTGATGATGGAACGCTTGCCCCGGATGGATAAGAAAACGACGGTTTCCATGGCCAACCTTGCGGTGACCAACAGCGACAAGGGAAAGATCAACCCGGATTTTGCCCAGTCGGCACAGACTTATTACCATGCGCAGACAGAGAGCATGTCATTCAGTAATCCCGGAAAGGTCGCGGAACGTGTCAATGACTGGGCGTATGAGCGGACGGAAAAAATGATTCCGGAGGTCATTGGGGAATCGGAAGTGAAGGATTGGACTTTCCTTCTGGCGAATGCTTTGTATTTCAAAGGAAAATGGATCGCCCCTTTTGAGAAAGGCCAAACTGCTGACGAACGGTTCCATTCCGGATCGGGGAAGGACATCCAGGTGAAAATGATGAAGAAATCCGACAAGATCGGATATGGGGAAAACAACGCCTGCCAGGCTGTCGATCTGCCTTATGGGAACGGAGCGTTCTCCATGCAGGTGTATCTTCCCAAAGCGGGGATCGACGTGGAAGGATTGCTCTATTCGCCTGAAAATATCACGTCGCTTCCTTTCAGCCTGCATGAGGTGGACCTGTGGCTTCCGCGCTTTTCGATTGAAAAAAAGGTCGACTTGAAGGATATCCTGGAATCCATGAGCGGCGGTGCGATTCTGCGTTGTCCTTATTATGTCCTCGATGCCCCTTCGGTGCTGTCGGCAGCATTCCAGGCGGCATCCATCAAAGTGGATGAAGAGGGAACGGAAGCTGCGGCGGTCACCGTCGTCGGCGGCAAACTGACGGATGCCCCTCAGGGGAAGAAAGCGGTTTTCCATGCCGACCGTCCGTTCGTGTTCACGATAACGGAAACGTCGACGCAAGCCGTTCTGTTCGCGGGCGTCTATCGCGGAGAATAACTACTCTTTTTCTTTCCGGCGGCTGTCGAAGGCCTTGACGATCTTGCCGACGAGGGGATGGCGTACGATGTCCTCGTTGGAGAAGAAGATCGTCGAGATGCCCTTGATGTCCTTGAGCAGGCCGATGCCTTTGAGCAGGCCGGAGTCTTCCTTGTTGGGAAGGTCGACCTGGGAGGCGTCGCCGGTCACGATGAACTTGGCATTGGGGCCCATGCGGGTCAGGAACATCTTGAGCTGGCCGATGTTGGTATTCTGCGCTTCGTCGAGGATGACGCAGGCGCGGTCCAGCGTACGGCCGCGCATGTAGGCGAGCGGCGCGATCTGGATCGTCCCGTCGGTCATGAATTCCTGCAGCCGTTTGGACGGGATCATGTCCCCGAGTGCGTCGTACAGCGGCTGGAGGTACGGGTCGAGTTTGTCCTTGAGGTCGCCGGGGAGGAAGCCGAGCCGTTCGCCGGCCTCGACGGCAGGGCGGGTCAGGATGATCCGCTTGATTTCCCGGTTCTTCAGGGCGCGCACGGCCAGGGCGATGGCGACGTAGGTCTTACCGGTGCCGGCGGGACCGACCGCGAAGATCAGGTCGGAGTCGAAGTAAGCCTTGACCATCTCCTGCTGCGTCTTGTTGCGGGCGCGGATGGGCTTGCCGTCCGTGCCGTGGACAATGATCGCATCCCCGCTGATCCGGAACTTCTCCGCCGAGTTCTCGCCGTCGAAAATGTCCTCGACGTCATAGACCGTCAGGTTCATCTTCCGGTGGCGCCGCTCGATCAGTTCGCCGAACCGGATGTTGAATTCCTCGATCTGGGAACTCTTTCCTTCGACGATCAGTTCATTGCCCCGCGCCACGACTTTCAGTCCCGGGAAATAACTGCAGAACTCTTCCAGAATCTTGTTTCCGACCCCGAAAATCTCGATGGGGTCCATTGCTTCCAGCGTAATGGTTTTCTTCATGCTCAGTCTTCTATTCCTGTTTCGGCCTTGACCCTTCGGTAGGTCGCCGTCATGTTGTCATAGTCCGAGGGATCTTTCCACAGATCCCGTTTCCCCAGCCAGTCCTTCACCGCAATCGTCGCGTAACTGTCCGTCAGCGTCCCCGGCAGGGTGCACCAGAGGAATTCCAGTTGCGGCGGGAGCATCGCCACGTTGCGCCAGCGGTCCTTGGTGAAACGCAGGGTCACCATCAGTTCCAGCCGCGTATTGATTGCGCTCATGTTCGACACGGCGTTGCCCATCGAGTAGACGACCGGCATACGGCCGATGCGGGCCGTATCCTGGACGACGTGCGGATGTGCGCCGACGACCGCGTCGACCCCACGTTCCGCCAGCCAGGCGGCCGTCTTTTCGTCCGTCTTGTCGTGGCGCAGCCGGTATTCGACGCCCCAGTGGGGGAGGGCGACGATGAAATCTGCTCCCAGGCGGCGGGCCCGCTGCAGGGCCGCGTCTATCTCCGAAAGATCCGTTACATGGACTTTCGGCCAGCCGGAAGGATCTCCCGTATTGGTCCCGTAAGTAAAGTTGACCAGGGCGATCCGCAGGCCTTTCGCCGTCACGATCAGTGGCCAGGTCGCACGGTCCTCGACGGAGTCTTCCGCCGCACCCGTAAAGCGGATGCGCTCCATGGACCGGTATCTGTCCAGCGTCCGCGAAAGCCCTTTCTTCCCCTTGTCGAGGATGTGGTTGTTCGCCATCAGGAAAACATCCACGCCGCAGTCGGCCAGGTATTCCGCGTAGCCGTCGGGGGCGGAGAAGGCCGGATAGCCGGAGTAGGGTTCGCCAGCCAGGGTAAACTCCATGTTGGCGACGGCGACGTCCGCGGCTTCCAACCGGCTGCGGACCGGTTCCAGAAAGGTCCGGAAATTGTATTCCAACTGTTTCGCGTGCATCATCACATCGCCGATGAAGACCATCGACAAGGTGTCCGGCTGCCCGTACAAGGGACGGAAATTCATGATGCGGTCCCGCCAGATGTGCTCCAGGTCCTGGGCCCGGAGGACCGGGCAGACCGTCAGCAGCAGGAGGACGGGGAGGATGCAGCGCTTGCTTTTCAATACTTTTTGACCTATGTTCATACAAAAGTAACGATAATTTTGGTACATTTGCATTTTATAGGGAATAATGTGCGGAAAATTGTTTTTCGCCTTGGATACTTGCGATATGAAACGGATTCTGACACTTTTCTTCCTGCTCTCGCTCCTGTCGCTGACCGGTTGCGACGGCCTGCGCAAGCTGGCCGGCCGGCCGACGTCGAAGGAACTGGAGCAGAAGCTGTCGGTCATCCTGGCCCGGCAGGAAGCCGAGCACCAGGCCAAGATCGACTCGATGCGCCGTGTCGAACAGGCCTTGGCCGACTCGATTGCCGTCATGGACTCGCTCAAACAGATGCGGGGCACCATCCTGAATCCCTCCGCCATGGGCGGGCTCTATACGACGAAACTGGACTTCCGGTATTACATCGTGGTCGGTGCGTTTACGCTGCGCAGCAATGCGGAAGGCCTGCTGAAACGGGTGCAGGACGCCGGTTATACCGGGACCCTGATCAGTTTCCGCAACGGATACAATGCCGTCGGCGTCTGCCAGACGGACCATCTGCCGACTGCGTTCGCGTCCCTCAAGAAAGTCAAGGAGGAGCCGTTCTGCCCCTCCGACGTGTGGATCCTCGTCAACGAATGACCCCGATGAAACGACTGGCCGTTTATTTCCTGGCGCTTTTGCTGGCGCTTCCGGCGTCCGCCCAGTTCCGCAGCGGCCTGGCCGGACTGGATGACAGCGAAACCGCCCGCGCCATGCGCGAACATGTCACGACCCTGTCCGCCGCCTCCCTGGAAGGCCGAAAGGCCGGCAGCGAAGGCGAGCGCGAAGCCGCCGCCTATGTCGATGCGCAGTTGCGCGGGTACGGCGTCGACCTGCTGTCCCCACGGGACGGAGACCTGTTCGGCGTCGCCCGGGAGGGCGGGGACACCCTCCGCTCCCGCAACGTTTTCGGGGTCGTGGAAGGGTATGACGCGAAACTGCGGGACCGTTTTATCGTCGTCGGGGCCCGGTTGGACAACTTGGGTGTCAATACGATGACTGTCAACGGCGTTCCCACGGACCAGATCTATTACGGAGCCAACGGCAACGCTTCCGGCCTCGCCATGATGCTGGAACTGGCCCGCATGGTTGCCGGCAAGCCGCATCTGTTCCGCCGCAGCATCCTTTTCGTGGCCTTCGGTGCGTCCCGGGAGACCTTCGCCGGCTCCTGGTATTTCCTCAACCGCTCCTTTGCTGACACCGACCGGATCGACGGCATGATCAACCTCGACATGCTGGGCACCGGATCGGACAGTTTCTGCGCCTATACCGGCTCCAACGCGGACATGGACCAACTCCTCCGGGCGATGCAAGGGAACCTGCAGCCCGTCTACCCGGCCGTGACGGCCGCCGAGCCTTATCCTTCCGACCACCGGGCCTTCTATGCCAAGGAAATCCCCTCCGTCTTCTTCTCGACCGGAGCCTATCCGGAGCATGATACCGACCGCGATACCGGCGGAATCATCGATTACGAAAGCATGGAACGGGAACTGGAATATATCTACGCCTTCACCCGGACGCTTGCCAACGCCGACCAGGCGCCGCTTTTCCGTTCGGAGGAGGCAGCCCGCAAGTACGATGACGGGAAGACCTATGACTATTACGACTGCGACCAGCCGCCGACGTTCATGGGACATGCCGATCCGAAGTATTTCCTGGAACGATGGGTCTACCAGTACCTGCGGTACCCGCAGGGCGCCGTGGAGCAGGGCATCCAGGGCCGGGTCATCGTCAATTTCGTCGTGGACACGGACGGAAAGGTCGTCGAGGCGGAGATCGGCCGCAGCGCCGGCATGATGCTCGACGAAGAGGCGCTCCGGGTCGTGAACGCTTCTCCGAAGTGGAAGCCGGGCAAGATCAGGGGCCGCAAGGTCCGTGCATCCATCTCCATTCCGGTAGAATTCAAATTGGAAAAGAAATCATCGAGAAATACGATAGGAATAAAGAAATAAACAGATACCATGGATTACAATTTCAGAGAAATCGAACAGAAATGGCAGGCCCGCTGGGCCGAACGGCAGACCTTCAAGACGCGCGAGGACGCTTCGAAACCGAAGTTCTATGTCCTCGACATGTTCCCGTATCCGTCGGGCGCCGGTCTGCATGTCGGCCATCCGCTCGGCTACATCGCCAGCGACATCTTCTCCCGGTACAAGCGCCTGAAAGGCTTCAACGTGCTCCATCCGATGGGGTACGACGCCTTCGGCCTTCCGGCGGAACAGTATGCCATCCAGACCGGCCAGCATCCGGAGGTGACGACGCACCGCAACGTCGCCCGCTATCGCGAACAGCTGGACCGGATCGGTTTCTCCTATGACTGGGACCGCGAATTCCGCACCTGCGATCCGGAGTATTACAAGTGGACCCAGTGGGCTTTCCTGCAGATGTTCGGCTGCTACTATGACAATGCCAAGGGCAAGGCCTGTCCGATCGAAGACTTGACGGCCGCCTTCGAGGCCCATGGCACCGAAGGCATCGATGCGGCCTGCAGCGAACCGCTGACCTTTACGGCCGACCAGTGGAAGGCTTTCTCCGAGGCGGAGAAGAGCAAGGTGCTGATGAACTACCGCATCGCCTACCAGGGCGAATCTTCCGTCAACTGGTGCCCGGCCCTCGGTACCGTCCTCGCGAACGACGAGGTCAAGGACGGCCTGTCCGTCCGCGGCGGCCATCCGGTGGAGCAGAAGAAGATGACCCAGTGGCAGCTGCGCGTGTCGGCCTATGCCGGCCGCTTGCTCGAAAGCCTCGAGACCCTGGACTGGACCGACTCCCTCAAGGAGATGCAGCGCAACTGGATCGGCCGTTCCGCCGGCTGCGAGGTCGTTTTCCCGGTCGAAACGGAAGGCAAGCGCACCGACGTCACGATTTTCACGACCCGCGTCGACACGATTTTCGGCGTGACCTTCATGGTCCTCGCTCCGGAAAGCGACCTGACGCCGCTCCTGACCACGCCCGCTCAGAAGGCTGCCGTGGAAGAATACCTGGCTTATGTCAAGAAGAAGACCGAGCGGGAGCGCATCGCCGAGACCAAGACGGTCACCGGCGTCTTCTCCGGTTCGTACGGCATCAATCCGCTGACCGGCGAGAAAGTACCGGTCTGGATCTCCGAATATGTGCTGGCCGGTTACGGAACGGGTGCCATCATGGCCGTCCCGGCCCATGACAGCCGGGATTATGTCTTCGCCAAGAAGTTCGGCCTCGAGATCCGTCCGATCATCGAAGGCTGCGATGTCTCCGAATCCTCGTTCGATGCCAAGGAAGGCAAGATGTGCAACTCCGGTTTCCTCAACGGCATGGATGTCAAGGAAGCCATCGAGGCCGCCAAGGACTATGTCGAGGAGAAAGGCCTGGGCCACCGCAAGGTCAACTACCGCCTGCGCGACGCGATCTTCTCCCGGCAGCGCTACTGGGGCGAACCGTTCCCGATTTATTATAAGAACGGCATCCCGACCCCGCTCCCGCTGGACAAACTCCCGCTGACCCTGCCGGAAGTCGATGAGTTCAAGCCTACGGAAGACGGACAGCCGCCGCTGGCCCGCGCCAAGGACTGGACCTATGAAGGCTGGCCGCTCGAGACCAGCACCATGCCGGGCTTCGCTGGCTCCAGCGCCTATTACCTCCGGTACATGGACCCGCACAATGACAACGCCCTGGTCAGCCGCGAAGCCGACGGATACTGGCGCAATGTCGACCTCTATATCGGCGGTACGGAACATGCCACCGGCCACCTGATTTACAGCCGTTTCTGGAACAAGTTCCTCTTCGACCTCGGTTATGTCTGCGAGGACGAACCGTTCCGTAAGCTGATCAACCAGGGCATGATCCAAGGCCGTTCCAACTTCGTCTACCGGGTCGTCGGCACGAATCGTTTCGTTTCCCTCGGCCTGAAGGACCAGTACGAAACCCAGGAGATCCATGTCGACATCAACATCGTCCGCAACGACAAGCTTGACCTGGAGGCCTTCCGCGCCTGGCGCCCGGAATTCAAGGATGCCGAATTCATCCTGGAGAACGGCGAATACATCTGCGGCTGGGCGGTCGAGAAGATGTCCAAGTCCATGTTCAACGTCGTCAATCCGGACGACATCTGCAACAACTACGGCGCCGACACCCTGCGCCTGTATGAGATGTTCCTTGGTCCGCTCGAACAGAGCAAGCCGTGGGACACCAAGGGCATCGACGGCGTCAACCGCTTCCTCAAGAAGGTCTGGCGCCTGTTCTGGGACCATGACAAGTTCATCGTCAGCGACGAGGCTCCGACACCGGCCGAACTCAAGGCCCTCCACAAGCTCATCGCCAAGGAGCAGGAGGACATCGAGCATTTCTCCTACAATACGACGGTCAGCGCGTTCATGATCGCCCTCAATGAACTGCAGGGCTGCAGCAAGCGCGCCATCCTCGAGCCCTTCCTGATCCTGCTGAGCCCCTTCGCCCCGCACATCGCGGAAGAACTCTGGGAGCAGCTGGGCCACTCGGAGTCGATCGCCTATGCCGCGTTCCCGGAATATGTCGCCGCCTATACCGCGGAAGACAATGCCACCTATCCCGTCGCCTTCAACGGCAAGACTCGCTTTACCGTGGACCTGCCGAAGACCCTGTCCCCGGCCGAAGTGGAAGCCCATGTCCGCGGCCTGGAGCAGACGGCCCGTTACCAGGGCGGCATGACCATCGCGAAGGTCATCGTCGTCCCGGGCCGCATGATCAACATCGTCCTCAAGAAGTAACCTTCATTTATGGCGGAAAAGAACAAAATCTGGAGCACGGTCTGGGATTATGTCCTGATGACCATCGGCGGCCTGATCTTCTGCATGGCGTGGGATTGTTTCCTGATCCCGAACGGCATCGCGAGCGGCGGCCTGACCGGTCTGTGTACCATCATCCAGTTCGCGACCGGCATCCCGGTCTCCCTGACCTACATCCTCCTCAATGTCTTCCTGCTGGGCATCGCCTTCCTGATCCTCGGCAACGGTTTCGGCGTCAAGACGATCTACTGCATCCTGATCACCACCCTGATGTTCGAGATCCTTCCCAGGTTCGACATCATCCAGGCGATCCCGGGCCATCCGCTCTACATCAGTGAGAAAGTCCTCGTCCCGATCATCGGCGGCCTGTTGGAGGCCGTCGGCATCGGACTGATTTTCAAGCGGGGCGGAAGCACCGGCGGAACGGATGTCATCGCCCTGATCCTGAACAAGTTCTGGCCCGTTTCTCCGGGCAAGGTCTATATGTTCCTGGATGTCTTCATCATCGCGTCGGTCCTCCTGATCCCGGGCAAGAACCTGCAGGATATGGTCTACGGCTACCTGGCGATGATCTCTTTCTCGGTCTTCCTGGATTTCCTGCTGCTCGGCAGCAAGGCCACGGTCCAGGTCCTCGTCTTCTCGCAGCGTTACGATGAGATCGCCGACTACATCACGCGCCGGATGGACCGCGGCGTGACCGCCCTCAACTCCGTCGGCTGGTATTCCCAGTCGGAGGGGAAAGTCCTGCTCATCATCGTCCGCAAGAGCCAGATGAGCGAACTGACCAAGGCGATCAAGGAAATCGACAGCAAGGCTTTTGTCTCCATCTCCTCCGCCACCAGCGTCTACGGCGAGGGCTTCGAGGAAATGAAGACCGGCTTTACCCGCAAGAAAAAACAGATTCCGGAGGAATAAGCCATGTCCATCCTTCCGAAAGATCCCTGGAGAATTGCGAAAGAATGGCTGTTCGTCATTCTGGGCATCCTTCTGTACATCCTGGCCTGGAGCGTCTTTCTCGTCCCGAACAACCTCGTCGGCGGCGGCGTGACCGGTATCGCCTCGATCATCCAGTATGCCACGCACGGAACCGTCATGATTGGTTATACCTATTTCGTGATCAATGCCATCCTGCTGGTGGCGGCGTTCTTCATCATGGGCTCCAATTTCGGCGCCAAGACGATCTTCGCCATCGTTTTTGCGTCCATCGGACTGAACCTTGCCCAGGAAGTCATTCCGCAGAGCATCATCCAAACCCTTGCGATCGATAACGGCAAGCTCATGTCCACGATCATGGGCGGTATCATGGCCGGCCTCGGCATCGGCCTGTCGATGTCTGCTGGCGGCAGTACCGGCGGAACCGACATCATCGCCCTGATCGTCAGCAAGTACCGCAATGTCTCGCCCGGCAAGATGATCGTGGCGATGGATTTCGTCATCATCCTGTCTTCCTTCTTCATTCCTTCCTATACGGCGGACGGCGCCCGGGTGGAATGGGCTGAGAAGTTCACGACAGTCATCTACGGTCTCATCCTGGTGACGGTCAACGGCCAGGTCATCGACATGTACCTCTCCGGTTCCCGGCAGAGCGTCCAGCTTTTCATCCTGTCCCACGAATACGAGAAGATTGCCGACGCCCTGACGCATGAACTGCACAAGGGGGTCACCGTGCTGCCGGCGAAAGGCTGGTACACCCAGCAGGACAGCCATGTGCTGATGGTCATCTCCCGCAAGAACGACCTCAGCCTGATGCTCCGCTACATCAAGATGATCGATCCGCAAGCCTTCCTGTCCGTCGGCTCCATCTCCTGCGTCTACGGGAAGGGGTTCGAAACCATCAAGGAGAAGGTCCCGAAGCAATAGTTGCTCGGGCATTCTGCCCTGATCTCTGACAGATTATCGCAAATTTCTGTTTTGAGAGCCTCCGGAGCAAGTGGAGGCTCTCAAAATTTTAGTATGTTTGCCGCCGATCATCCCCCGCAACTATGAAACGAACCATTCCATGCAGCGAAACCGCAACCAAGCGACGGGAGACCTGTGCCGGCGGTCGGCAGTGGCAGTCACCCTTCTGTCCTTTCCCATCTGCCACTTCCTTCATGTGCTGACGCCCGGCATCGCCGCCGGCCGGCTGGCCGCCGGCTGTGCCATCCTGACCGTAGCCCCTTCTTCCGACAAGGAAGCGTGCCTTCCCCGCAGTTGGATCCTGTTCCAGTCCGTTTTCGCCCTGGCAGCCGTCCTGCTGGCCGGCTGGCTGGGGGCCGGGTTTGCTCCCATGATCGATCTGTTCCTGGTCCTGGGGCCGCCGCTGGCCGCCATGGTCCGGAACAATCTGGTGCTGACGGGAAAGCAGGAGTTCCTTTCGACGGACCTGCCAGGGTGGGAATACATGCTGGCTCTTTCGCGGAAGACGTTTCTCTGCATCCAGATTTTCCTGCTGGCGGCCGCATGGACGGGAACGGTCTCCGGCGGGGTGCCCGGCCTGGTCATGCAACTGCTTTCCCTGGGCGGGCTGGCACTGCTGCTGGCCGTCCTGCTGATCCGCAGCGTGACCAGCCAGTCGTTGCTTTCGTCCCGGTTCGAGTCGGGTGTCATCGCCCGGATCAAGGACGCCTCGTTCCTCCGTCCTTCTCCGGCGGCGCGGCTCAGCATTCCTTCGCGGATGGTTTTCGAGCGGATCTGCGAGTACATGGAGACGGCGCAGCCTTTCCTGGATGAAACGTTCAGCCTCGACGACCTGGCCCGGAATATCTATACGAACAAAAGCTATGTCTCGAAAGTCATCAACGTATGTACGAGCATGAATTTTCCGCAGTTCCTCAACAACTACCGGGTCCGGTATGCGATGGAACTGTTCCGCCGGGATCCGAAACTGCGCGTGACGGAACTGTCGGCCATGTCCGGTTTCCACAGCACCGTCACTTTCAACCTGGCTTTCCGGCTGTTCCTCAATCAGACGCCGGGGAACTGGTGTCGGGAGTACCGGGAACGGATTGAAAGAGAGAAGCAGGCCCCTTCCATGAAGCAGGGACCGGTGCCGTGATCTGGATTTCCTCTTTCCGGACCGGGTGGATGAAGCGGATGTGGCGGGCGTGCAGGGAGATGCTGCCGTCCGGATTCGACCGGGGCGCGCCGTATTTGAGATCGCCCTTGATCGGACAGCCCATGTGGGAGAGCTGGCAGCGGATCTGGTGGTGCCGGCCGGTCAGCAGTTGCACTTCCAGCAGGTGGTACCGGTCCGTACTGCCCAGGAAACGGTACCGCAGACGTGCCAGTTTGGCATCCCGGCGCTGCCCCTCGCGGCAGATGAAACTCTTGTTGAGGGCTTCGTTGCGCCACAGCCAGTCCTCCAGCAGGCCTTCGTCCTGGCGGGGACGTTCGCAGCAAAGCGCCCAATAGGTCTTGTGGACGCCGCCGTCCCGGAAAAGGGCGGAGAGCCGTTCCAGGGCCTTCGACGTCTTGGCGAGCAGGACGATGCCGCTGACAGGCCGGTCCAGGCGGTGGGGGATTCCCATGAAGACTTTGCCGGGCTTGGCATCCCGCTGCGCGATGAACGCCTTGCAGGTATCTGCCAGGCATTCGTCGCCGGTCTTGTCTCCCTGCACAATCTCTCCGGCCTTCTTGCAGATGACAAGGAGGTGGTTGTCTTCGTACAGGATGCGGGAGGCGAGGTCCGCATATTCTTCCGCGCTGAGTCGTCTGTATTCCATGGTGGCACAAAGATAGGGGTTATTTCTGACAAATTGACATAAAAATGACATTGGCACAACATTCGATAAATGGTAAGGCGTCCCGGGCGGATCCCGGAGACAGAAACTGAATAATAAACGAAAAAAGTAACATATCATGGGTAAAATCATTGGAATCGACTTGGGTACCACCAACTCCTGCGTAGCTGTCATGGAGGGTAACCAGCCTACAGTCATCATCAACAACGAAGGCCAGCGCACCACCCCGTCCGTCGTGGCATTCACCGACGGCGGCGAGCGCAAGGTCGGCAGCCCGGCCAAGCGCCAGGCCATCACCAATCCGAACAACACCATCTTCTCGCTCACGCGTTTCATGGGCGAGACCTATGACCGCGTCGCCACCGAAGTCGGCCGCGTGCCGTACAAGGTCGTCAAGGGTGACAACAACACCCCGCGCGTGGACATCAATGGCCGCCTGTACTCCCCGCAGGAGATCAGCGCCATGATCCTCCAGAAGATGAAGAAGACCGCTGAGGAATACCTCCGCCAGGAGGTGACGGAAGCCGTCATCACGGTTCCGGCTTACTTTAGCGATTCCCAGCGCCAGGCGACCAAGGAAGCCGGCAAGATCGCAGGCCTCGAGGTCAAGCGTATCATCAACGAGCCGACGGCCGCGGCCCTTGCCTATGGCCTTGACAAGAAGGACAAACTCCAGAAGGTCGCAGTCTACGACCTGGGCGGCGGTACCTTCGATATCTCCATCCTCGAACTCGGCGACGGCCTCTTCGAGGTGAAGTCTACTAACGGTGACACCCACCTGGGCGGCGACGATTTCGACCAGGTCATCATCGACTGGCTGGCCCAGGAGTTCGCTTCCGAGAACTACGGTTCCGACCTGAAGAAGGACCCGATGGCCCTCCAGCGCCTGAAGGAAGCAGCCGAGAAGGCCAAGATCGAACTCTCCAACCAGACCTCCACGGAGATCAACCTTCCGTATATCATGCCGGTCGACGGCGTGCCGAAGCACCTCGTGAAGACCCTGACCCGCGCGAAGTTCGAGATGCTCTGCGACGACCTGTTCCAGCGTACCGTCGAGCCTTGCCGCAAGGCCCTGTCCGACGCGAAGCTCTCTGCTTCCGATATTGACGAGGTCCTCCTCGTCGGCGGTTCTACCCGTATCCCGAAGATCCAGGAGATCGTCCGCAACTTCTTCGGCAAGGAGCCGAACCGCAGCGTCAACCCGGACGAAGTCGTCGCGATCGGCGCTTCCATCCAGGGCGGTGTCCTCGCCGGTGACGTCAAGGATGTCATCCTCCAGGATGTTACTCCGCTGTCCCTCGGTATCGAGACCCTCGGCGGCGTCATGACCAAGATGGTCGAAGCCAACACCATCGTCCCGGTCGACAAGGAGCAGATCTTCTCCACCGCGGCTGATAACCAGCCGTCCGTCGAGATCCGCGTCCTGCAGGGTGAGCGCCCGATGGCCAAGGACAACAAGCAGATCG
>CADCRA010000047.1 GCA_902803715.1 uncultured Bacteroidia bacterium | reverse complement strand
CTGTATTTGTACAGGGAACATCCAATGGTACGATTACCGACAACGACGGTGCGTTCACCCTGCGGAATGTCCCGAACGGCGCCAATCTCGTCTTCTCCTACATCGGGATGAAGGATGTGGTCCTTCCCGCTTCTTCCCGCATGGAGGTCATGCTCTCTCCGGATACGGAGCTGCTGAACGAAGTCGTCGTGACCGCCATGGGTATTACCCGTTCCGAGAAGTCCCTCGGTTTCTCCGCTACGACGGTCAAGAACGAGGACATCGTCGGCCAGCGTGCGTCCAACGTAACCTCCGCCCTCGCTGGTAAGGTTGCGGGTCTGCAGATCCAGTCGACTTCCTCCGATCCGGGTGCCGCCAATTCCGTCACCATCCGTGGTTTCAGCTCCATCAACGGCAGCAATCAGCCGCTGTATGTCGTCGATGGAATTCCGCTGGCTTCCAGTACGTTCGGCGGACAGGGCCACTCCATCAGCGCAGGCGGTGTCTCCAACATCAACCCGGATGACATCGAGTCCATGACCGTCCTCAAGGGTGCGGCGGCTACCGCCCTGTACGGCTCCCGTGCCGCGAACGGCGTCATCATCGTGACGACGAAGTCCGGTAAGGCGACCGGCGAGCGCAACTTCACCATCGAGTACAACGGCGGTGTCCAGGCGCGCCAGGTCTCCCTGCTACCGGTCATGCAGAATGACTACGGCCAGGGCTGGAACGGTACTCAGACCTATATCGAGAACGGTTCCTGGGGTCCGAAGTTCGATGGCTCCCGCCAGGTCTACGGTCCGGTCTGGAACCATCAGGAACTTATCCACGACTACAATGCGGTTGAGAACAATGTCCGCGACTTCTTCGAACTCGGCTGGGCCCAGAACCACAGCGTTGCGTTCAGCGGCGTCTCTTCCGACCAGAAGATGACCTATTATCTGTCTTACTCCTATTCCGGTGACGACGGTATCATCCCGGGCAACAAGGACAACTTCAAGCGCAACACCATCGCCATGCGCAACAGTTATGCGCCGGTCGGCTGGCTGAAGGTTTCGTCCCAGGTCAACTTCGCCCGTTCGAAGACCGACGTCGTCGGTTCCTTCCAGGGTACTTCCATGATCGACGGTATCCTTGAAATGCCGCGCGACATCAACATCCCGGCCATGCAGGATCTGACCAGCGCATTCTTCACGCCGGAGGCCTATTTCACTCCTTACGGCATCACCAACCCGTACTGGTCCATCGAGAACAACTACAACCATACCGACCAGAAGCAGATCTTCGGCAAGGTCCAGGTCGACATCATCCCGATTCCGGCCCTGACGCTCAGCTACCGCTATGGTTTCGACTATTCCGACAGCGACCGCAAGTACGGCTATCCGCAGATTTCGCTGGATGACGCCCTCATCGATGATGACCACGGCTACGCTCCGTCCAACATGAACGCGGACGGCTCCGTCTCCGCTGCTTACAACCGCCGCTATGAAACCAACCACGACTTCCTCGCCGCCTACCGCAACAAGTTCTTCGACGAGCACCTGGATGTTTCTGCGACCGTTGGTGTCAACATCAACGAGCGGGCCGGCACCAGCATGTCCGGTGCCACCGAGGTCCTGACCTTCCACAGCGGTTTCTGGGATCTGTCCAACGGTGCCAACCGTACGGACCTCTCTGAAAGCCAGTCCAAGCGCCGCCTGATCGGTGCGTTCGGCGACCTGACTCTCGGATGGGACGACACCTATTTCCTGACGGTCGATGTCCGTAACGACTGGTCTTCCACCCTTCCGCTGGAAAACAACAGCTACTTCTATCCGGGTGTCACCGGCAGCTGGATCTTCTCGAATGTTCTCCCGAAGAACGATGTCCTGTCTTTCGGAAAGCTTCGCGTGGCATACGGCAAGACCGGTAGCGATGCCGGCGTCTACAACACCAACCCGGTCTATGTCCAGGCTTCCTTCAACGGTTACTACGGTAACGGCATCGCCGCGTTCCCGATGAACAGCATCAACGCATTCCGCCGTACGTATTCCATCAGCAGCCAGACCCTCCGTCCGGAAATGACTTCCGAGTTCGAGGTGGGTGCCAACCTGCAGTTCTTCGAGGGCCGCTTCGGCATCGATGCCGCTTACTATGATAAGAAAACCTGCGACCAAATTTTCTCGGTCAACATCGATCCGGCCGTGGGTTATACCTCCGCCGTGACCAACTTCGGTGACGTAGGCAACAAGGGCTTCGAGCTCCTGGTCAACATCACTCCGATCCAGACCCGGAAAGTCCGTTGGGACATCGACATCAACTTCGCCAAGAACTTCAGCAAGGTTCTGTCCCTGCCGAAGGAACTGGAGGGCAAGGTTTCCATCTATGGCTTCTCCGCCGGTAACGATTCCGTGCAGATGTATGCCGAGGAAGGCAAGCCGCTGGGTACCTACTGGACCTATCTGCCGAAATTCGTCACGGACCAGAAGTATCTCAATCCCAACCTGACGGGCGACGAACTGAACGCTGCGGCCAACCTGAATCCGTACTACGATGCAACGGGCAAGTATGTGGGATGCCCGGTCGTCGGTACCGACGGCCAGCCTGTCCAGGGCTCCGAAATCGAGCCGACCGGCTATGACATGAACCACAAGTGGACTGGCGGTCTGACCTCCAGTCTCACGGTCGGCAACTTCTCCGTCAGCGCCAGCCTCGATGTCCGTTACGGCGGCAAGATGTTCTCCCGTTCGAAGAACCTCATGCAGTTCACCGGCAACGGTATCATCACGACCTACAACGACCGCCGTCCGTTCGTCATCCCGAATTCCGTCGTGAAGACAGATAACGGTTTCGCCCAGAACGAGACCCCGATCCTGATGACGGATTCCAGTTACCAGAACTGGCTCAACAACCACGGCGCCGGCGAAGCCGGTATGTTCTACCTGCTCGACCGTACGTTCGCGAAGCTGCGTAATGTCACCCTGACCTACAACCTGCCCCGCAAGTGGATCGGTCCACTCCGCGGCGTCGGTCTGTCCGCCTTCGTCAACAACGCCTTTGTCTGGACCCCGAAGGACAATTACTACATTGATCCGGAAGGCTCCACGGTCGGTTCCGACCTCTCCGGTATGTTCGGCGAACTGTACGTCAACCCGTCCTGCCGGATCTACGGTTTCAATGTCAACATTAAATTCTAAAGGAGGACGACAGTATGAAAAAGATATTCACATTCTTCACCGTCGCAGTCCTGGGGCTGTCCCTGACCGCTTGCAAGGATTACCTCGATATCAACTACGATCCGAATAACCCGTCCGCCGACGTCGTCAACAACGACATGATCCTGCCGGCCGCCGAAATGGCGCTTTCTGCCAAGTACGGTGACATCATGCGGATCTACGGCGCTTATCTTGCCGAGCATTACGCCCAGTATTTCGGTACGTCCAACTATGACGACTTCGGCAAGTTCATCCTTTCCGCGACCCGTTCCAACAACCCGTACAGCACCATCATGCCGGGTTGCATCGGCAATGCGACCGTCATCCGCGAGAAGGCTGCCGCTGCGGAGCAGTGGGGTACCTACCTTGCCGCCACCGTGCTGCGTGTCTTTGCGTTCCAGGCCATGGCCGACGCATACGGAGAAATCCCGTACAGCGAAGCGATGGATGCCAACAACCTCAATCCGAAGTACGATGAAGGCCAGGAGATTTACGCCGGCCTGGTCGCCGAACTGGATGAGGCCCTCAGCAAAGTTTCCCCTTCCGATGTCGTCGCAACGAACTTCCTCTATTCCGGCCAGACGGCCGCTCCGTGGATCAAGTTCGCCAACGCGCTGAAACTGAAACTTCTCATGCGCGAGAGCGGTGTCGTCAACGTCTCTTCCCAGCTGGCTTCCCTTATCAACGAAGGCAACTTCCCCGAGAGCGATGTCGCATGGGCCGGCATCTGGGCCAACGAGAGCGGCAAGGCCAATCCGTTCTGGCAGGAGGAATTCTCCACGTCCTTCGGATCTACCCAGATCAACTGCGGTCTGAACGTCGCCCTGTTCCGGGCCATGTCCGACTACGATGACGCCCGTCTCCCTGCTTTCTTCACCAAGAACGGCAACGGTGTCTACTGGGGCAGTATCTCCGGTTTCAACATGTCCACCTCGAGCAATTACAAGGCTGCCGCCTTCTGCCGCCCGAACATGGCATACAACAGCCCGGTCTACCTGATCACCCGGTCCGAGATCGAGTTCTTCCTCTCCGAATATTACATGACCGCCGGCAATGCCGACCAGGCCAAGGCCCATTACGAGGCTGCCATCAAGGCTTCCTTCGCTTCCGCCGGTGTCGAAGGTGCGGATGCTGCGATCGCCGCGTGGCCGTATGACGGTTCGAAGAAGTGCATCGGTGTCCAGAAGTGGATCGCCCTTTCCGGTACCAACAACTTCGAGGCCTGGTGCGAAATGCGCCGTCTGGGCTATCCGGCCTTCGGCGGCAAGAGCGCCAACGACATCTATTCCGGTGACTCCCTGGATCCGGAAGTCCTGACGCCGGGCGACCTGTATACGCCTTGGGAAGTGACGCCGGACGTGGGTGCCAACCAGCTGCTCCAGCGCTGGCCTTATCCGCAGAGTTCCAGCAACTACAACGCGAACGCGCCTGAAACCAACAAGAAACCGACCGAGAAGGTCTTCTGGGCAAAATAATTTGATCGGCTTATGAAAAATAGAATATTGACAATCCTTTGCGCCGCTGCGGCCATCGTCGCAGCCGGCTGCGACAAGACGGTCGACCCGATCGATATCACCTATTTCGCTGACATTCAGCTGCAGGGTGACAACCCGTACGTCGTCCAGCTTGGCGAACAGTATACGGAGCCCGGTTTCACGGCGCTTCTGAACGGTGAAGACTATTCCACCAACGTCAAGATCAATTCTTCGGTGGATACATCTGCTCCGGGCATCTATTCCGTGACCTACAGTGCGACCAATCCGGACGGTTTCACCTCCTCTGTCTCCCGCAACGTGTATGTTCTGAATCCAGGCGGAATCGCCAATGTCTATCTGAGCAATTGCTGGATGGGATCGCGCAGCTACAAGAATCTGCCGATCGTCATCAAGCAGGTCTCCGACGGTGTCTATGAGATCGAGGACCTTTGTGGCGGTTTCTACTGCTACGGCCGCTATCCGGGCTATGAACCGACCTATGACTTCCATGCCGATACGAAGTTCTCCATCAATCAGGACGGCAGCCTGAACATCCTCGCCGCCGGTAACTGGTACTTCAAGGGCTCCTTCGATTATGGCAACGTGACGGGTGGATATGATGCTGCGACCGGCGTCTTCGACTATGACTTCGACGGTCTCCGCGTGACCCTGACTCCTTTTGAACCTTAAAAAACGGAACGATCATGAAAAAAGTTTTCTATATTTTAGGTATTCTCTCCCTCTGCCTGCTGGCTTCCTGCCAGAAAGAGGATGTCGGCGGTACTTCGATGGAAGCAATGGCCGGCGAATGGGTCATCGAGGCGTATGACGCCGTCGACGCTTCCGGAAAAGTACTCTACGAAGATCCTTACGGAGGTGTAGATTCCCGTATCTGGACTTATAATACGGCCGATGACAATGGTACGGAGATGTACATCAGCGATGTCGAGAACGAAGAAGACTACCGTTTCTGGGAGTACAAATGCAAGGTCAAAGTCGACCTGGCGAACCTGACTTTCTCCGCCACGGGTGCCGACGACCTGATGAACGGCATCAAGGTGGACATCACCGACGGCAAGATCACCCTGGGCGCCGCCAAGACGCCGAGCGGCATGCCTGCCGACAAGATCGAGTTCTATGTTGTCTTCGAGGACGATGATAATGCCGGCAAGCTCTGGAACAAGCTCTATGTCCATGGCTACCGCTACACCGGCTTTGACGCGGATGGCATTTAATTCATCCGCCACAGGCTTTCTTGAAGGCCAATCCTAAGAGAGCGGGGCTGTATTCCAAGATGTACGGAATGCAGCCCCGTTTTCTGTTTTTATTCGACGCCGAGGGACGCGCGGCTCCTTGCGAAAGCAAGCTTTCGGCGGGGCCAAAACCAAAAACAGCCGGTTGCTTTCGCAACCAGCTGCCGTTCATTGTTTTGCGGAGAGAGCGAGATTCGAACTCGCGAGCCGCTTTGCCTGCCAGTCCATTACGCCGACGGAATGAGGTTCGGTGCATTTTCGGTGCATTTTTTCCGAGCCTAAAATAAGAAAAACCCCCTCTGAATGTACTCAGAAGG
>CADCRA010000046.1 GCA_902803715.1 uncultured Bacteroidia bacterium | reverse complement strand
GTCGTCGCCGGCCGCGTGGACCTTACTTCCGTCGCTGTTCAGTAACTTAAAATGGAAAAACGTATGAAAAGAAGAAACATCATAGCATTGCTGGTCGCGGCTGCCGCTTTCCTTCCGCTGCAGTCCTGCCTCAAGGAACAGGCCGATGTCTTCGAGAAATCCGCCTCCGAGCGCATGCAGGAGCGGATGGTTGCGGCATCGGATATCCTGAAGTCCGCCTCGAACGGCTGGGTCATGCTGATCTTCCCGGTCTCTCCGACATCCTATTCCGCATCGGAGCCGGCCTCCTCGACCATGAACGGCGGCTATGCCTATACCGTCAAGTTCGGCGAGAACATGGTCACGGCCATGAGTGAATGCAACTATACGACGCAGGATACGACGTTGACCGTCGCCGAATCTTCTTACAAGATCACCAACGACGAGGGTCCGGTCCTCTCCTTCGACACCTACAACGAGGTGCTCCATTACTGGTCGACCCCGAGCGGTTCCTCTTCCTACTACCAGGGCCGCGGCGGCGATTTCGAGTTCGTCATCGACGAAGCGACCACCGACCATATCCGCATGACCGGCAAACGCTGGAAGACCAAGGTCGACATGTATCCGCTTCCGACGGATGCCGAATCCTACATCATGTCCATTTTGCGTCAGAAGAAGGCGCTGTCCAACATCCCTTACGGCGTCACCGTCGGCGGCGTGAAGATGAACGGATTCCTGTATGAGACGAATGGAACCAAGGGCTCCAGCCGTTACATCCGGGTGACGCCCGATGAGGAAAGCGATCCCATCAAGATGGCGTTCGCGATCCTCCCGGACCGCTGCCACTTCTATGAGCCGATGGTGATCGGGGATTATTCCTTCCAGGACTTCACCCTGGACCCGGATACGAGGGACCTCAAGCCGATCGACGCTCCTGACATCGTCTTCGGCCATCCGTTCACCTACCTGCCCAAGGAGCAGTTTGTCGGGGACTATGTCCTGACCTACGAGAAACAGTCGGAAGAACAGACCGGCAAGACCATGAATGTCTCCATCGCAAAGGATGAGAACGGCAACCTCGTGCTGCGGGGCCTGAATGAGCACTATGACATCCCGCTCACCTATGACGACTGGAAAGGCATGGCGCAGATCGTGCACGCCATCAACCTCGGCCAGGTCTCGACCAACCAGAACGGCTTTGCCCGCTTCTGCTTCGCCGACGGCGCCCTGATGCTGGAGGATGAGACGTTTGCCACCCGCAACCACTATTTCTACCGGACGAGCGGTTCTCCGACCATGGACTTCACCTGGGACGGAAAGGATTCCTCCAAACCGACCTTCATCATTGACAGCCACAGCGGCTGGGCCATCCTGTCATCCGCCGGTTTCGAATTGCACATGGGCGACTCCTTCTACCTGCACTGCTTCGGCACTGCGACCGGTACCGCCGACCGCGGTCCGCTGGATCTCGCTTCCGGTTACGGTTTCAACACCGGTGCCAAGGATGCGGAAGGCAACGTCGTCGGCTCCCGCGCCCTCCGGTATGTCTACAGTCTTACCCGTAAATAGCATCGCCTTATGAAGAAGATATTCTATATTCTTGCAACCGCCCTGGGCTTCGCCGCGTTTACCGCGTGCGAGGACGGGGAAGGGGACGTGATGTCCTATGGCAACCAGGACCTGAAGGTCGTTGAAGCCAATCTGGTCTTTGGTCCAGACGGCGGTTCCAACAGCATCACCGTGTCTGCTTCCAACCCGGTGACGGCGTCGTCCGACGCCTCCTGGGCGACGGTTTCCGTCAGCAGTTCGACCATTGTCGTGACGGCTCCTTCATATACGTCCAACGAGTCCCGTTATGCGAAGATCACCATCAAGTCCGGCAACGAAACCACGACCGTGACCGCCCAGCAGTTCGGTGTCCAGGTCCGTGACTTCCATCCGGAAGCCATCATGGCTACGGCCAAGCCGTCTGTCTTTACCTTCCCGTTCTCTTCCAATGCGGAAATGACGGTGACTTCCGACCAGGATTGGATCATCCCGACCATCGTGCACGGTGACGCCGTGGATACCCTGAAGATCACGCTCCTGGAGAATCCGACGGTCGATGTCCGCAAGGGCAACGTCACGTACGCCGCCGGCTCCTACACGGGTGTCATTCCGGTGACCCAGTCCGGCGCCATGGTGCGCAATACCAACTGGGCAGTCAACTATGAGGGCCTTTACAAGATTCAGGGAACTTCCGTCGATGTCATCTCCGTGACGGTCGGCGAGGAGAACACCGGCAAGTACACCTACGCCTTGATTCCGGCTTCCGTGTTCGAGGAGACCGGTCTGGACCAGGACGAGTTCATCGTCACCTACATGCTCGCCGAACTGAAAGACCTGACTCCGGACGAGAGGGAAGAATTCAAGGAGTATCTCTATGACGAATCCATGTATTTCTTCGAGTATCCGAAACTGGCGAACGACGACTATATCGCCTACGCCATCGGTCTGGACGACGACATCCAGCCGACCGGCTACTACCAGTATTGCGAGTTCACGATCGACCGTGAGATGACCCCGTATGACAAGTGGATCGGTGTCTGGGATGTTCCGCGTGCCGGCGGTACCGACACCTGGGCGATCTATCCGAACGTCGAAGACGAATCTTACCTTGTCGACGGTATCGAGGGTCATGTCTCCACTTCGTTCTGGGGTAGCGAGAACGCCCTGATCGTCGGCGAGTTCGATCCGGAAACCGGTGGCTTCAGCATCCGTTGCGGCCAGACCTTCGACACGTTCGTCCACGATACCTATGGTACGATCCAGCCGACCCTGAAGGGTATGGCATTCCTGACGGGAACGACGATGGACGACTTGTACCGGATTGGCGGTACTTACAAGATGTTCAATGGCAAGGTGAACGACACCGCGACCTCCGCGACACTCTCTCCGACCAACATCACGGTGGGCTCCTACGGTACCCATCCGGTCGCCGGCATGAAGTGGTGGGGTGAGATCCTCGACGGCGAATATGCCGGCCGTGCCCTCCAGTGGGTCGGTGACGAGGCCATGACGACCTTCCCGCTGACCATGACGAAGAGCAGTTCTTCGACCAGCGCCGTGCCGTTCTACAAGCCTTCCGCCAGCATGAATACGCTCAGCCGCAGAATCGGCGTCAAGCCGCCGTATGCACCGGGCGTTTTGGTCAACAGCCTTTCTGTAATGGCTGATTAATGTTAATTGTATAGGGTGCAGGGCCGGTTCCATCAGGGACTGGCCCTGTTTTTCTTTGTTTTTTCTTATATTTGCAAACTTATAGGATAGGCTGAATCATTCCCGTACGACTGTATCTGACATGAAAAAAAAATATCTCTTCCCTTTGGCTTGCCTGGCTCTTTGGGCTTGCTCCCGCCAGGAACTGACGCCGGAAGCCGTTCCCTCCGATCCGGATCCCGTTCCGGTGGCTGAAGAAGCGGCGGCGCCGTCCTCGGCCGTACTCCGGCTGACGCCGGACATGGCCGCCCTGATCGAGGCGGATGTGGCTGCCGGCAGCATCCGGACGAAGTCCGCACCAATGAATGCGGCGCTGGATGAACTCGGAATCCAGTCCCTGCGGCGGGTATTTCCGGATGCCGGGGAATTCGAACCGCGGACCCGGGCGGCGGGACTGCACCTTTTCTATGAGGTGACTTGGGCGGAGGATATGCCCCGGACCAAGGCGGCAGGGGTCCTGGAATCCATCCCCGGGGTCGAAGAAGTGGAATTCCCGCTTCCGATTGCGATGCGGGCCGTCTTCAATGACCCGAACCTGCCCTTGCAGTGGAATTATTACAATGACGGCGAGACCGACGGCTACCGGGCCGGCGCCGATGTCAACGTCATGCCGCTCTGGGAGGCCGGCATTACCGGCAACCCGGCTGTCATCGTCAATGTCGTCGACCAGGGCGTGCTCCTGACCCATCCTGACCTGGCCGGCAATACCATTGCGGCCGGCGAGGCGGGCAGTTATAATTTCGTTTCAGATACGGACGGCGTGCTGGCACCCGGATCGCACGGCACCCATGTCGCCGGCACGATCGCGGCCATCAACAACAACGGCATCGGTGTCAGCGGCATCGCCGGCGGTGACGCCGCGAAGGGACAGCCCGGTGTCCGCATCCTGTCCAGCCAGATTTTCGGACCGACGGACCAGGATGCCGACGCGACGACCGCCGGAACGGCCCGGGCGATCAAGTGGGGGGCCGACCATGGCGCCGTGATCTCCCAGAACAGCTGGGGCTACATTGCTGACACGAACGGAGACGGCTATGTCTCCGCTACCGAGAAAGAGGCGTTCAAACGTGTCTCCATCCCTTCCACGATCCGTTCCGCCATCGACTATTTCATCCAGTATGCCGGTTGCGACAACGAGGGACGGCAGTTGCCGGATTCCCCGATGCGGGGCGGCCTGGTCTTCTTCGCCGCGGGCAACGAGAACCTCGACTACGATCCGATCGGTTCCTATGAACCGGTGATTTCCGTCGGCGCCTTCGGCCCGACCGGCAAGAAAGCTTACTATTCCAACTACGGCCCCTGGGTCGACCTGGCCGCGCCGGGAGGCGATGTCTATGAACCGAGCCGGTCGAACTACAATACGGTTTTGAGCCTGTCGCTGAACAACAGTTATACGCGCATGCAGGGAACCTCCATGGCCTGTCCGCATGCTTCCGGCGTAGCGGCCCTGATCCTGTCGGTCGTGGGCGGCTACGGATTTACGAACGACATGCTCCGCGATGCCGTTCTCAGCGGAGCGGACCGGGATTTCTTTACCGACAATACGGTCATCGGCCCAAAGGTCGATGCGGCCGCCGCCTTGGGCTACTTCGAGGCAGAGGTGCCGGGAGCGGCGCAATCCCTGACGGCGACAGCGGACCGGAACACGGTGACGGTCTCTTCTGCGGTGACGGCGGACAACAGCGGTATTCCGGCCAAGGGTGCAGTCGTCTTCCTTTCTCCGGACCGCAGTGTCCTGGAACACCTGGATCCCTCGGCCGTCCCGGCCGGCGTCGTCGCCTCCACGGTTGTCTTTGACGACACAGTCCAGACCGGAGATCCTTTCTCCGTGACGCTGGAAAACCTCAATTACGAGACGACCTATCACGCCGTCGTCTTTATGTTCAACCGCTACCGCCAGTTGTCGGATCGTTCTCCGCTGGCATCCGCCACCACCGGCATCAATCTTCCGCCGGTCATCGAGACGGACTACGACGGCGATTACCGTTTCCCGGAATACACCGTCGCCACCATCCCGTTCCGCATCCATGATCCGGAAGGCCATGATTTCTCGGTCGAACTGGTGACGGAAGGCCGCGGTTTCCTCTCCGGAAGCGCCGACTCCGGTATCTGGACCTTCCGTCTTTCCTGCGATGTGCAGGGTGCCGGAACCTTCAAAACCCTGATCCGTGCGACGGATTCCTACGGAAAGATCGCCGAAAAGGACATCACCTATACCGTCCTTCCGAACAATCCGCCGGTCATCGTCCGCGAGGCGGATCCGATCCTGCTGGGTTCTCCGGGAGACAAACGGGACCTGGACGTCACTCCTTACTTCACGGATCCGGACGGTGAGACGCTCCGCTATGCGGCCGTCAGCAATTCCCAGGGCGTCATGACTTCGCTGGCCGAGACGAAACTGACCCTGACGGCGGTGAACTACGGACTTTCCGAGATCCTGGTGACTGCGCGGGACTTCAAGTCTTCCGTGACCCTGGCGATTCCGGTCCTGGTCCGCCAGTCCGGCGTCGAAGTGGACTTCTATCCCAATCCGGTTACGGACCGGCTGTATGTCCGGCCGGGACTGGAATCGCAGCCGACCCACGTCGTCGTGACTTCGTCGACCGGCAAGGTCGTCGCGGACCTGCGGGACCAGGCGGACGCCTTCCATCCGCTGACGGTCGACCTCAGGGAGGCGGCACCGGGCCGTTACCATGTCAAGGTAACCTATGGTTCCAAGGAATATACGCAGACGGTAGTAAAGCGATAAGAACATGAAATTCGACAAGATCCTCCTCTCCCTGGCCCTGTCTGTCCTGGCGGCCGTCTCTGCCGCGGCGCAGTCGGATGAATCGATGGGATTCAGCCGCATCGTCCGGGATCCGGCCTCCGCGGCCATGGGCTTTACCGGCAAGGCTTCGGATGCCGCGCCGGCCTGGGCTTCCTTCAGCAATGCCGCCATGCTGCCGCTCGGCTCCGTTTCGGGTGCCGCCGGCCTTTCCTGGCAGTCCTGGGCGCCCCAGACGCTGCGCAGCAGCAACATATCCGCGGGACTTTCCTATCGTTTCGGCATCGTCGGACTGACCCTCGGCTTCGCCAGCCAGCAGGAAGAAAAATATGAGATGATCGACGAGGTCGGCATGCCCACCGGCTTTTTCACGCCTTCGGACATGGTCTTCGGCGGTGGTATCGGCGTGCTGCTGGCCCCCGGCTTCTCTCTGGGCGCCAATGCCCGTTTCCTGAGCAGCACGGTGACCGCGGATGACAAGTACACGGCTTTCGGTGTGGATTTCCTGGCTGCATACCGGCTGGGCGGAATGACCCTGACGACCGGTGTGACAAATCTGGGCGGTTCGGTCGATGACAGCCGCAGCCAGTCGTTCCACATCCCCGGATCCGTCACCTTCGCCGGAGAATACCGGACTGTCCTGGCCGAGGAACATGGTCTCCGGGCCGACGTGGACGCCGACTGGTTCCTCGCCTCCCGGGCGATAACCCTGGGCGCGGGTGCGGAGTATGACTTCCGAAAATGTGTTTTCGTCCGTGCAGGATACCATTACGGAAGCGAGGAGGCGGTGCTGCCTTCTTTCGTGACCTTCGGCCTGGGCGGGCAGTTCAAGGGCATCCGGCTGGACCTGGCCTTCCTGACCGGGAATGATGCTTTAGGGAGTACCCTGACGCTCGGTCTGGGTTACTCCTTCTGAGTTTGCAAAAAATAGGCTCGCGGATCCGCGGGCCTTTCTTTTTTACAGGGTATCTTGCTTGAGCTGTTCGATGTACCGGTCGATGCGTTGCAGTTCGTTGGGAATCCGGATGCTTTGCGGACATTTCACCTGGCACTGGCCGCAGCCGATGCAGTGGTCTGCCTGGCGCAGGGTAGGGACCGCCTTGTCGTACGTGGTCAGGAACTGCTTGCGGAGACGGCGGTAGTCCTTCTGCGCACTGTTCTGCGGGACGCTGCCGTCGTTGATCTGCTGGTTGTAGTGGGCGAAGATCGTCGGGATGTCGATGCCGTAGGGGCAAGGCATGCAGTACTTGCAGTTCGTACAGGGGACCGTCGGGTATTCCCGCATCAGCACAGCCATTTCTTCCATGAAGGCCTTCTCGTCGTCGTCCATCGGGTGGAAGCCGTTGAAGGTCTTGCAGTTGTCCACCAGGTGCTCCATGTAGGTCATACCGCTCAGGACGCTCAGGACCCGCGGATAGGATCCCACGAAACGGAAAGCCCAGGAAGCGACGGAGGCATTGGGATCCCGTTCCTTGAACTTGGTCATGACGTTCATCGGTACGTTGCTGAGCTGTCCGCCGAGGAGCGGTTCCATGATGGTGATGGGAATCTGCAGTTCGTCCAGCCGCTTGTACAGGTATTCGGCGTTGGTGTTGCGCCGGGGATCGGCGTGTGTCCAGTCGACATAGTTCATCTGGATCTGGATGAAGTCCCAGTGGTACTTGTCATGCAGGGCCAGCAGTTCGTCGAATCCCTGTGCCTGGCCGTGGAAGGAGAAGCCCAGGTTCTTGATCCGTCCGGCTTCGCGCTCCTTGACCAGGAAATCGATCAGGCCGTTGCGGACGAAGCGCCGCTCGAAGATCGCTCCGCTGCCGATGTTGTGCAGCAGGAAGTAGTCGAGATAGTCGGTGCGGAAGTATTCCAGGGACTTGTGGTACATCTCGATGCCCTCTTCCAGCGTCGGCTCGAAGCCGCGGGTGTTGGAGAGTTTCGTCGCGACGTAATAACTCTCGCGCGGATAGCGGCTCAGGGATTTGCCGGTGGCCGCCTCGCTCTGGCCTTGCAGGTACACGGGCGCCGAGTCAAAGTAGTTGACGCCGTGGGCGATTGCATAATCGATCAGTTCATCGACCTTCTCCTGGTCGACGATGTCCTTGCCGTCGGCATCCTTGATCATCGGCCAGCGCATGCAGCCGTAGCCGAGCAGGGATACCTTGTCGCCGCTTTTGGGGTTGATGCGGTATTCCATCTCTCCGTCTCCGGTCTGGAGGGCGGAGACAGCCGTTTTCTTGGGGCCGCAGGCGGCCGCAGCTCCGATGGCCAGCGCACCGGCGCCGCCGATCTTGAGGAAATCTCTACGGGTAATATTCTTGTCCATGGCTTTACTCTTTGATGTGGACCTGCAGTCCGTTTACATGAATGGCACTGTACGGGCGGGACGGGCAGAGGTTCTCGCAGGCGCCGCAGCCGATGCAGCGGCTCTCGTCCACGGCGGGTATCTTCAGGGAGGCCGGATCGTTCGGATCCTTGGGAACCATCACGATGGCTCCGACGGGGCAGTGGCGGGCGCAGTTGCCACAGGAAACGCCGTCCCGTTCGACGACGCACAGGCTGCGGTCGACCGTCGCCGTACCGATGTGGAAGGTCGTCTTCTCCTGCGGGGTGAGGGGCTTGATGGCCCCGGCGGGGCAGACCTCGGAGCACTTGACGCATTCGGGGCGGCAGTAACCGCTTTCATAACCCATCTCCGGCTGCATGAAATGCGCCAGGTCCATGGACGGACGCAGCACGTTGTTCGGGCAGTTCGAGACGCAGAGCTGGCAGGCCGTGCAGCGGTTGTAAAAGTCTTTGACGCTGTCCGATCCGAACGGGGTCAGGGGCGTGGTGCGCTCCGGAACCTTCTTGTCCAGGATGGTAGCCAGACCGCCGTCGCCGGCAGGCTGGGCGCCGAGCGTGGCGGCCGTCGTGGTCAGGGCGGCGGTGGCGATGAAGGCGCGGCGGCCCTCATCGGTCGTCTTCGGGGCTTCGGAAGTGGCTTTCGGGGCGGCAGGAGCCGCGGCCTTTCCATAGGCGAAACGGTATTTCATCGCTCCGAACTTGCAGTTGTCCAAACAGTTGAAGCAGTCGACGCAGCGGCTGTAATCGATCTTCTTGTTGTCGATATCGATGCAGGAAGCCTTGCATTTCTTCTCGCAGACATGGCAGCTCTTGCATTTTTCGGTATCGATGACCGGGCGCAGGAGGGCGAAGCGGGAGAGGAAACTCAGGGTTGTGCCGACCGGGCACACGGCGTTGCAGTAGGTACGTCCGCCGATCCAGGCAAGGATGGTGACGACCAGAAAGGTCACGGCCGCGACGATGACGGTCCCGACGGAGGCCGGGGCGACGGCGGTGCGGAGCATGCGTCCGTAAGCGCTGTACGGGGCCAGCAGGGCGACGAAGACCTGGACGCCGGCGATGAGGGCGATGACGAACAGCACCCAGATGCCATAGCGGAGCCATTTCATCTCCTTCTGGAACTTGAAGCGCATTTTCTTGCCTTTGCGCTGGCCGCTCAGCCAGGAAACGATATCCTGGTAGACGCCCATCGGGCAGATGACCGAGCAATAGATACGGCCGAAAACGAGGGTGAGGAGGACCAGCAGTACGACAACGCCGATGTTGACGGCGAGTACGGCCGGCAGGAACTGGAGCTTGGGCATCCAGCCGAACCACTTCGTCAATTCCCCGGAGATCCCCAGGAAGAGGAGGGAAATGGCGATGAAGAAAACGGCTGCCAAGACGATACGGGTTTTCTTCAGCATATTGTTATCCTTAGGTATTATTTGTTGTCCGCTTGTCAGGTACGCGGGGTGCCAGACTTTCAAAGGTAAGAAAAAAATGCCCGTTGCAGGCATTTTCCATTAATTTTTTTGAAAAAAATCAGTCGAGGCAGACCAGGACCCGGGACGGGTGGGAGAAAACCAGGCGGATCACATCTTCCGAGGCCCGGTTGAGGGTCGCTTTCCACCAGTTGTCGAAAACGACGTCGTCCGTGGGCCAGACCAGGCCTTCGGAGCGGAGCCGCAGGCTGTTGTCCGGGCTGAACAGGGAGACGCGGCGGCCTTGTCCCACATGCAGCTCGCAGGTGTCGGTCACGGCGAACATCGTTCCGAAATCGGATACGATGTCCAGGGACCGGTCTCCGAGGTCGAAGAGGCGGGGATATTCCATCAGCAGGGACATGTTGCCGACGGTATGGTCCTCGCGCAGGCCGGTGGCGCCGAGGAAGTGGATGGTATCGGCTTCCGGGAAACGGGTCAGGACATGGCGGAGAGCCTTGGTCATGTCGTTGTCATCCTGTTCCTCGATCCGGACGATGCGGTCGGCGTACTGCTTCCGCAGGGACGGAAGGAGGGAGTCGAGATCGCCCACGATGGCATCCGGGAGACGCTCTCCCCGGGTATGGCGGAGGTATTTGCGGAAGGCGTTGTCGCAGCAGACGACGATGTCCGCCGTGTCCAGCAGATAGCGGGGATAGGCTTTCCGGGGGAAATCCCCGTCACAGAGGATGACGGCGGTTTTCATGGATCAGGCGCGGGTCTTGGCGATTTCAGCGGCCGAGGTGCCCGGGGTCGTCCGGTAGCTTTGCGGATCGCGGAAGCCCAGCAGGAAGGCGCCGGTTTCCATCCGTTTCTTGCCGGCCAGCTGGATGTCGAGCAGGTCGACGGCGCCGTCGGCGGTCGTGATCCGGAGCCAGTTCTTGCCGTCGGAGAGGATGGTGCCCGGGGCGGGAAGGCCCGGTCCGAGTTCCTGCGGATCGGTGGCGGCGGCCTTGAAGATCTTGAGCTGGACCGGCTGGCCGCCTTCGCGGACGAGTTCGGTCCAGGCGGTCGGGTACGGGCTGAGACCGCGGATCAGGTTGCATACCTGTGCGGTCGGGGCGTTCCAGTCGATGTGGCAGAGTTCACGGGTCAGTTTCGGCGCCGGCTTGAGGACTTCGGAGCCTTGGATGAAACTGCGCTGGACGCGGGTTTCGATGTTCTTCTGGATCAAACCTTCCACAGTCTGGACGACCAGGTCGGCACCGACCGGCATGAGTTTGTCGTGCAGGTCTCCGGCCGTGTCTTCCGGTCCGATCCGGACTTCCTGGCGGAGCATGATGCCGCCGGTATCGATGTCCTTGTCGATCATGAAGGTCGTGACACCGCTCATCTTCTCGCCGTTGATGACGGCCCAGTTGATCGGGGCGGCGCCGCGGTACTGCGGCAGGAGGGCGGCGTGGAGGTTGAAGGTACCCAGCGGCGGCATGGTCCAGACGGCTTCCGGCAGCATCCGGAAGGCGACGACGACGAACAGGTCGGCTTTCCAGGCGGCCAGTTGCTCGAGGAATTCGGGATCCTTGAGCTTGAGCGGCTGGAGGACCGGGATGCCATGCTCCACGGCGTATTTCTTGACGGCGCTTTCATTGACCTTGAGGCCGCGGCCGCTCGGTTTGTCGGCCACCGTGACGACGCCGACGACGTTGTATCCGTTCTTGATGAGGGCATCGAGCGGGGCGACGGCGAATTCCGGCGTACCCATGTAGACGATGCGGGTTTTCTTGAAGATTCCCATGATTTTGCTCTTGAATTTGCGCCACCAGGTGCCGAACTGCTCGGTGTTGACCTTGGCATCGTTGATGGCCCGCCAGGTCAGGTACAGGCCGATCGGGAACAGGACGAGGGTGGAGACGAAGGCGCCGCTGAAGGCGGAGGCCTTGCCGTCATTGGCCAGTTTGACGCCCGTGATGTCCACAACCCAGTACAGGACGAAGAACAGCACGGCGACGATCAGGGCCGCGCCCAGGCCCGTGCGCTTGTTGGCGAAAGCGCCCAGCGGTGCGCCGATGAAGAACAGGATGAAGCAGGCGAGGGCCTGCGCGAACTTGCGCAGGAGTTCCACGTCGGTCTTGTTCATGATCTTCTTCGTGTACCGGACTTCTTCCGCCTGGCTCTCCAGCATGACGTTCAGCTCCTCTGCGGCAGCGAGGGCGGAGGAATAGGCTTCCTGTTCCTTCCGGTGGTTTTCCCACTGCAGCGGCTGTTTCGGATCGAGCGGCGTCTGGCCGGCAAAATGCTTCGCGGTATCGAGCTGGTTCTGGTAACGGAGCGTCCGGCGGTCCCAGAAGATGGACCGGTGCACGTTCAAGACGGAATCCCATTCATGCTGCAGGGAGTCCTTGCCGACCCGCAGGTGGGCGAAGTCCTGGGACTTGACCTGGTCGCCGTAGCGGGCGCCGTCCGATTTCTCGAAGGCATAATTCTCCAGCGGGATGATCATGGTCTGCTTGGCAAACTCGATCCGCTGGAGCTGCAGGGTTGTGTCCTGGTACTTCATCTGGTTGGTTTCCTGGTAGTTGATGCCGCTGTACAGGTCGAAGGTGATGTAATCTTTCGCCTTGGACATGCGCATCATCGCGGAATCCGCGAGGACCAGGGACGTATTGCCTTTTCCGCCGGTATGGTCATAGACGATGACCCCGTGCATCATGCCGGTCTCCTTGTTGCGGTCGTCGATCCGGAGGACATAGCCGTCCAGGCCGTCATAGAACGTGCCGGTCGGGATGCTGATTTCGTTTTTCGTACGGCCGATGTCGTCGCGGAGCGTGTAGATCTTGTTGTAGGCGATCGGAACGAGGTTGTTGGCGGCGAAGAAGGCACCGATGCTGATGAGGGTCGAGGCGATCATCAGCGGGGTCAGGATGCGGCGGAGCGAAATGCCTGCAGACTTGATGGCGATGAGTTCGTTGTTCTCGGACATGCTGCCGAGGGTCATCGCGGAAGAGAGCAGGGTGGCGAGCGGAAGGGAAAGCGGCAGCAGGGTCGCGCTGCCCCAGGCGAGGAACTCGAGGATGACCTTCAATCCCAGGCCTTTGCCGACCAGTTCGTCGATGTAGACCCAGAGGAACTGGAGCATCAGGATGAACACGACGATCACCAGCGTGCCGATGAACGGCCCGATGAACGCCTTGAGGATGAACTGGTCCAGTTTCTTCATGTTACAGATGCTTCGCTTCGCTCGGAATGACAGGGGAGGGTCAGGCGGTGGCGACTTCGATGAGTTTCTCAAGGGCTGCCTGCAGGCCGTCCGGATTCTTGCCGCCGGCGGTGGCCAGGCCCGGCTGTCCGCCGCCGCCGCCCTGGATGAGCTTGGCGGCTTCGCGGATGTCCTTGCCCGCGTTCTTGCCGGCATCGACGAGGTCGGCCGTGTACATCAGGGCGAGGTTCGGCTTGCCGTCATACAGGTAGGCTCCTGCAAAGATGAAGCCGCGGAGTTCTTTCTGGAGGAGCAGGGCGACGTTGCGGACCATGGCAGGGTCCATGCTGCGGTCCAGGGTGATGACCTTGTAGCCGCCGATTTCCTTGGCTTCCGCGGTCAGCGTACGGGACAGTTGCTCGGCCTTCTCGGCGAGGAACCCGTCGATTTCTTTCTTGAATGCGGTGTTCTCGGTGACCACTTTCTCGATGGCGGCGGTCAGGTCCGGCGCATTGTTGAAGAAAGAACGGGCGGAACGGACCGTCTCCTGCAGGGCGTAGACGATCTTCTCGGCGGTCTCTCCCGTGACGGCCTCGATGCGGCGGACGCCGGCGGCGACGGCCCCTTCGGAGACGATCTTGAAGAAGCCGATCTGACCGGTAGCGGCCGCGTGGGTACCGCCGCAGAGTTCGGTGGAAGGACCGAAGTTGACGACGCGGACCCGGTCGCCGTATTTCTCTCCGAAGAGGGCGAGGGCGCCCATGGCGTTTGCTTCTTCCATGGTGGCGTCACGCTTTTCGCAGATCGGGTAGTTCGCCCGGATCAGCTGGTTGACGCGGCGCTCGACGGCGGCGATCTCCTCGTCGGTCATCTTCGAGAAGTGGCTGAAGTCGAAACGGAAGTAGTCCGGTCCGACGAAGGAGCCTTTCTGCTCGACGTGGGTGCCGAGGACTTCGCGCAGGGCGGTGTCCATCAGGTGGGTCGCGGTGTGGTTGTTGGTGATGCGCAGGCGGCGCTCCGCATCGACGGCCAGGGTGAACGGCTTCGTGCCGTCCTCCGGGAGCCGCTCCGCGATATGGATGGTCAGGTTGTTTTCCTTGACGGTGTTGAGGATGGCGATCTTCTCGCCGCTTTCCGACGCGATGAAGCCGGTGTCGCCGACCTGGCCGCCCATTTCGGCATAGAACGGGGTGCGGTCGAAGACGAGCTGGTAGAGCGTCTTGTTCTTCTGCTTGACGGTGCGCTGCTTGAGCAGGACGGCGCCCTCGACGCGGGTGCAGTCATAACCCAGGAAGCTGACCTCCTCTCCGGCGCGGAACTCGGTCCAGTCGCCGAATTCGTTGGAGGTGGCGGCGCGGGCGCGTTCCTTCTGCTTGGCCAGTTCGGCCTGGAAGCCTTCCAGGTCGACGGTGTAGCCTTTTTCGGTGGCGATCAGTTCGGTCAGGTCGATCGGGAAACCGTAGGTGTCATAGAGCACGAAGGCGTCGGTGCCGGCGATCTTGCGGGTGTCCGCAGCCTTGGCCATGTAGTCGTCGAGCATGCGGATACCGCGGTCGAGGGTGCGCAGGAAGGCCATTTCCTCCTCGCGGATCACGCTTTCGATGAGTTTCTGCTGGGCGGCGAGTTCCGGATAGGCGGCGCCCATGTCGGCGACCAGCTGCGGGACGAGACGGCACAGGAACGGTTCGGAGAAGCCCAGGAACGTATAGCCGTAGCGGACGGCGCGGCGCAGGATGCGGCGGATGACATAGCCGGCCTTGACGTTGGACGGCAGCTGGCCGTCGGCGATCGCGAAGGCGATGGCGCGGATGTGGTCGGCGCACACGCGCATGGCGACGTCGGTCTTGTCATCGGCGTGGTACTTGCGGCCGCTGAATTCCTCCAGGCGGGCGATCAGGCCGCTGAAGACGTCGGTGTCGTAGTTGCTGGTCTTGCCTTGAAGGACCATGCAGAGGCGTTCGAAGCCCATGCCGGTATCGATGTTCTTGGCCGGAAGCGGCTCGAGATGGCCGTCGGCCTTGCGGTTGTACTGCATGAACACCAGGTTCCAGATTTCGATGACCTGGTCGTTGTCGGTGTTGACGAGGCTGGCGCCCGGGACCGCCGCGATTTCAGCGTCGGTGCGCAGGTCGATGTGGATCTCGCTGCACGGGCCGCACGGGCCGGTGTCACCCATTTCCCAGAAGTTGTCGTGCTTGTTGCCGAGCAGGACATGGTCGGCCGGCATGTGGCGCAGCCAGGCCTGGCGGGCTTCCTCGTCGAGCTGGGTGCCGTCGTCGGCGCTGCCTTCGAACACAGTCGCGTAGAGTTTCGTCTTGTCGATCTTATAGACTTCGGTCAGGAGTTCCCAGGCCCAGTCGATCGCCTCGGACTTGAAATAGTCGCCGAAGCTCCAGTTGCCCAGCATCTCGAACATCGTATGGTGGCGGCCGTCATGGCCGACGGCTTCGAGGTCGTTGTGTTTTCCGCTGACACGCAGGCATTTCTGGCTGTCGGTCGCCCGCGGGAACTTCGGCGCGTTGTTGCCCAGGAAGATATCCTTGAACTGGTTCATGCCGGCGTTCGTGAACATGAGGGTCGGGTCGTTCTTGATGACCATCGGGGCGGACGGAACCACGGTGTGGCCTTTGGAAGCGAAGAAGTCGAGGAACTTCTGGCGTATTTCTTGTGATGTCATAATCCTTGCGTTTTCATCTTAAGCTTGCAAAAATACAACAATTTCTGCAAAAAAGGCTATATTTGTAGACTTATTATTATGGCGAAAGGTCGCGGGAAATACAAGTTGAATCCGGAGACCCTGCTCTATGAAACGGAGCGGGTGCCTCTGCTGACGCGTCTGTCCTGGATCCTGGGCTTCCTCGCCAGCAGCCTGGCCATGGCCTTCGTATGGTTCTGGCTGATCACCTCCGTCTTCGGCATCGAACCGCCGAAAACGACCATCCTGAAGAAACGCAATGCCGCCTGGACCTCCCGGATCGAGCAGATGGGACGCCGGCTCGACGAGACCGAAGCCATCCTGGAAGGCCTCCGGATGCGGGATGATGAGATCTACCGCAACATCTTCGGCATGAGCGAGATCGCTCCGGAGGTGCGGAACGCCGGGTTCGGCGGCACCAACCGCTATGCCTACCTGGATGTCATCTCGGACAACTCCAAGCTGAAGAAAACGGCCCTCCGCCTGGACCTCCTGACGAAGAAAACCTTCGTCCAGAGCAAGTCCTTCGACGATGTCGCCGCGCTTTCCCGGCGGGCCGGGGACATGGCCTCCTGCATCCCGCTGATTCCGCCGGTCCTGCCGGATCCGTCGAAATACCGCCTCACGAGTCCTTTCGGCTATCGCAGCGACCCGATCAGCGGCCAGACGAAATTCCATTCCGGCATCGACTTCGCCATGGACCAGGGCAACCCGATCTATGCGACGGGCGACGGCGTGATCAAGGAAGTCAAGTATGAACTCGGCGGGTACGGCAATTCCGTCCTGGTCGACCATGGGTTCGGCTACGAGACCCGGTATGCCCACATGCATATCATCTATGTGGGCGAGGGCATGAAGGTCAAGCGCGGGGAGTGCCTGGGCGAGTCCGGCAAGACCGGAAAGGTGACCGGCCCCCACCTGCACTACGAGGTCTTCTACCGCGGCGACCATGTCAATCCGATGAACTATGTCGACATGGAGATGTCGGCGGAGGAATACAGGACCATGGTGGACAAGGTGGCCTCCGAGTCCAAGAACGTATTGAACAGACCCTTCAACAGAAAGCGATGAGCCGGTATGAGATAGACAAGGATTTCCGTTTCCGGGAAGCGAGGATCTCCGCCCGCAAGGTGGTGCTCCGCGTCCTGGCGTGGCTGGCCGGCTCCCTGACCCTGGCCGTCCTGTACTATGTCGTCCTCTCGCTGTTCCTCAGCACGGACACGGAGCGGCGGCTGAGCCGGGAAAACCGCATGTACGCCCGCCTGTATCCGGAACTGGAAGAGAAACAGCAGCTGCTGGAGGATGTCGTCCGCGACCTCCAGGAGCGGGACAATGACATATACGGGGAGATTTTCCATACCGAAGCGCCGAGCCTGGGTTCGTCCCTGATGGACGCGTCCGACAGCCTGGAGGAAAGAAAAGACCTGGAACTCGCCGTGGAGCGGCGCGCCGCTGCGCTGAGCGGGAAGGCCGCCGCCGTCGACAGCCATTTCCTCGCCGTCTTCGCCCGCCTGGCCGGGGGAGCGCCCCTGCCGCCGGCCGACGTACCGGTCGCCGGGATGACCTATGCCCAGACGGGCGCCACCACCGGCATGAAAATCAGTCCGTTCTCGAAAGTGGAAAGCCAGCACACGGGGCTGGACATCATTGCAGGCCAGGGCGAAAGCGTCGTGGCGACGGCGGACGGGATCGTCAAGGAAATCGAACGTTCCGGCAAGGGCCTGGGCAATTATGTCGTCATCGACCATGGCAACGGCTACATGACCCGGTACGGCCACCTGGGCGATATCTATGTTTCCCGAGGCCAGAAAGTGACCCGCGGCCGCCGGATCGCGGCGGTCGGCATTTCCGGCAAATCCCTGGTACCGCATTTGCATTACGAAATCCTGCGCGACGGCGTGCCGCAGGACCCGTCCCGCTATTTCTTCGGATCGCTCGGACCCAAGGCGTATTCGGAGATCGCGCAGATGGCGGCCATTACGGAACAATCGCTTGATTAACAACAACTAAGATATGGATAAGCTTTACTACAGCATCGGCGAAGCCGCCCAAATCCTGGGAGAAAGCACCTCCCTGGTCCGTTTCTGGACGGACTCTTTCTCCAAGTTCCTCAAGCCCCGCCGCAACGTCAAGGGCAACCGGATCTATACTGCCGAGGAAATCGAGACGCTCAAGCAGATCCATTTCCTCGTCAAGAGCCAGGGAATGACCCTGGAAGGAGCCGCCCGGCGTCTGGCCGAGGACCGCAAGAAAGTCGACAGCCGGGTCAAGGCGCTGGACACGCTCAAGGAGATTCGCGCGCAGCTCGTGGAAATACGCAGCACCTTGTAAGGAAATTGCAAAAATTTCCCTACCTTTGCAACTTGCAATTCGAATATAAATAGGTATACCGAAAGAATATGGCTACAAAGAAAATCAAGAAAGTAGAGACCCCGATCGACCAGCGGGAGACATTCGTTTCCATCCAGAAGAATTTTGCCGATTCCGAGCTCTCCGTAGAGGAAAAACTCAAGACCCTCTATGATCTGCAGAAGGCGGATACCGAGATCGACAAGATCCTCTTCCTGCGCGGAGAACTTCCCGCGGAGGTGGAAACCCTCGAGCAGGAGATCGCCGGCCTGAAGTCCCATATCACCGAGACCACGGAACTGATCGACGGCTACAACAAGTCCATCGCCATGGGCAAGCAGAAGATCGTCGAGTGCGATACCCAGATCGCCCAGTACCAGAAGCAGTTGGAGAACATCGCCAACAGCCGTGAGTTCGACTCTATCAACAAGGAGATCGAGAACCAGGGCCTGGAGCGCCAGATCGCTGAAAAGACCATCGGTGAGGCCAAACTGAAGATTGCTGAGTGCAAGGCCGAAATCGAGGACATTAAGGACCGGATCTCCGTCCGCAGCGAAGACCTGCAGGCGAAGAAGGATGAACTGGCCGGCATCGTGGAATCCACCGCCAAGGAAGAGGCTGCCCTGCGTGCCAACCGGGAGGCCTGCGCCGCGAAGATCGATGCCCGTACCATGAGCGCATACGACCGCATCCGCGCCAGCGTCCACAACCACCTGGCCGTCGTCACCGTCTACAACGGTAACGCCTGCGGCGGTTGCTTCAACACCATCATCCCGCAGCGCCTGGTCGACATCGCGTCCAACCGCAAGCTCATCATCTGCGAGCACTGCGGCCGCATCATCGTCAGCCCGGAGATTGAAGAAGCATAATTTTTAAAAACCGGAAGACATGCCTGACCCGAAACGGAACACACGTCGGAAAAGTCAGGACATCAACTTGGATACCTTAGGGCTTGAGATGGGAAACAAACCGCCTCAAGCTCTTGATTTCGAAGAGGCTGTCCTGGGAGCGCTGCTCATTGAACCGAGCTGCGTGGACGAGGCCATGGAAGAACTGACCCCGTCCTGTTTCTATGATCCCAAGCACAAGATGATCTTCGAGGCCATGCAGAAACTGGTCAACGAGCACGTCGCCCTCGACCTGCTGTCCGTGTCGCAGAAACTGCATGAATTGGGAAACCTCGAGACCGTCGGCGGCGCCGTGCGCCTGGCTGCCCTCAGCCAGAAGATCGGTGCGGCGGCCCATATCGAATATTATATCAAGATCCTCAAGCAGAAGACGATCCAGCGCGACCTGATCACGGCGTCGACGGAGATCCTCCGGGACTCCTATGACGATTCGGTCAATGTCGACGACCTGATCGACAATGCGCAGTCGAAGGTCTTCGCGGCCATCCAGAACAATGTCAAGAAGGATGTCCAGGAGATCGGATCGATCATCAAGACGGCGATGGACGACGTCGAACGGATGCAGGAACAGTCCGGACTGAGCGGCGTTCCCAGCGGTTTCCCGTCCATCGACAAGATCACGAACGGCTGGCAGGCCTCCGACCTGATCATCCTGGCCGCCCGTCCGTCCGTCGGTAAGACGGCTTTTGCGCTCAACATCGCCCGTAACGCGGCGGTGGACAGCCAGATGCCGGTCGCCTTCTTCTCCCTGGAAATGCCGGCCATCCAGCTGGCCAAGCGTCTGATGACGACGGAGTCCGGCCTTCCCGCCGACAAGATCAAGGGCGGCGTCAAGCTGGAGCCCCGGGAGTGGGAGCAGTTGGAATACCGCTTGAAAGCCCTTTCGAAGGCGCCGCTTTACGTGGATGACACCCCGAGCCTTCCGATCATGGAATTCCGTACCAAGGTCAAGCGCCTGGTCAAGAGCAAGGGTGTCCGCCTCGTCATCGTCGACTACCTGCAATTGATGCAAGGCCCTGCCGAACTGCGGGGTATGCGTGAGCAGGAAGTTGCCTTCATCTCCCGTACGCTGAAAGCAACGGCCAAGGAACTCAATATCCCGATCATCGCCCTGTCGCAGCTTTCCCGTGACGCGGTCAAGCGTGCGAACAGCAACGGCAAGCCGATGCTGAGCGACCTGCGCGAGTCCGGCGCCATCGAACAGGATGCCGACATGGTCATCTTCGTGCACCGCCCGGACTACCTGGGCCTTTCCGAAACCGAAAACGGCAAGGAAACGACCCAGATCATCATCGCAAAGCACCGTAACGGCGAGACGGGAGACATCGACATGCTCTTCAAGAGCGAACAGGTCCGCTTCGTCGAACTCGACCAGACCCTGGTGGCCCAGGCCGGTTCGATGGAGTTCCAGTCCGCCATGAATATGGATTTCCCGACCGGCGGATACGCCGGCGATGAATTCGGCAATTCCGGTTTTGAATGATGAAACGAATCCTCACCGTCCTCCTGTCGCTGGTGCTCTGTGCGCCGGCACTCCTCGCTGCGGGTCCCCGCAAGGACTGCATCCCGGTCCGGGACCTGGCCAAGGACAACCTGGCCTTCGCCGCCGGCGAGCGCATGTCTTTCGTCATCCATTACAAATGGGGCATCATCAACGCCGACGTCGCAACGGCGTCCCTCTCGCTGGAGCCGGCGGTCCTGCGCGGCCGTGACGTGCTGAATGCCCGTATCTTCGGGCAGAATGCCAGGAAATTCGACCCCTTCTTCAAGATGCGCGAGGATTTCCGCTCCTGGTTTACGACGGATGGCCTTGAGCCGGTCCGTTTCACGCGGGACACGAAGGAAGGGAACTGGTTCGCCACCAACGATTATTCCTTCGACTGGCCGGCCATGAAGATCCATGCCGCCCTCGACAGCAAGAGCAAGGGCAAGCGTTCCGAACAGCTGCCCCTGACGGATTGCACCTTCGACGTGCTCTCGCTTTTCTACTATGCCCGCAACCTGGATTTCGACAAGGTGGAGCCCGGCAGGAAGTATCCGCTGACGTTCGCCATCGATGACGATATCTGCAACATCTATTTCATTTACAAAGGGGTCGAGTACAAGACCGTCCGCGGGATCGGGAAGATCCGTACCCGCCGGTTCACGGTCAAGCTGGCGTCCGGCGAAGTCTTCGGAGACGATGCCGAATCAGCAGGGGACATGTGGTTCACGGATGATGACAACCGCCTGCTCGTCTGGTTCGACACCCCGATCCGGGTCGGCCATATCTACGGCCGTCTCACGTCTTTCGACGGGCTGAAGCATCCGTTCACCTCCCTTGTCGAACCTGCCAGATAATCCATGAAGGAAGAAATATCGCATACCGGTCGCATCCTTTCCGTCGGCCCCGCGGTCACGACCGTGGAGATTGTATCCCAGTCGGCCTGTGCCGCCTGCCATGCGGCGGGACTGTGCACGGCCTTCGAGTCTGTCCGCAAGGAAGTGGAGGTGCCGACCGATCCCGCCGCCGGTTACCAGACCGGGGAAGAGGTGGAAGTGCTGCTCCGCGGGAGCATGGGAACGAAAGCCGTCCTGCTGGCTTATGTCGTTCCCCTTTTCATATTATTGATTTTCGTCGTATCTTTGTCTTTCGTGCACGTGCACGAACTCCTTGCAGGCGCTGCCGGACTGGCCGGGATTGCGGTATGGTACCTGATCCTCTGGTGCTTCCGGGACCGCTTCGAGAAGGAGTACCGTTTTTATATCAGAAGGAAATAATATTAAACCTATACTTATGACAACAACAATTATCTGGACCATTGCCATCATCGCCATCCTCGGACTGGTGCTGGCGCTCGTCCTCTACTTTGTGGCTGAGAAGTTCAAGGTAGTGGAGGATCCCCGCATCGACGAGGTCGAGAAGGTGATGCCTGGTGCGAACTGCGGCGGTTGCGGCTTTGCCGGCTGCCGTGCGTTTGCGGATGCTGCGGTCAAGGCTCCGAACCTTGACAACAACTATTGTCCGGTGGGTGGAAACGACGTCATGAAGAAGGTGGCCGCCATCCTGGGTTACGAACTCAAGGAGAAGGCCCCGATGGTGGCTGTCGTCCGCTGCAACGGAACCTGTGAGAACCGGCCGAAGACCAACGAGTACGACGGCGCCACTTCCTGCAAGGTCAAGGCGGCCCTGTATGCCGGTGACACCGGCTGCGCGTACGGCTGTCTGGGCTGCGGGGACTGCGTGGAAGCCTGCCAGTTCGGCGCGATCTCCATGGATCCGGCAACGGGACTCCCGGTCGTCGATGAATCGAAGTGCACCGCCTGCGGCGCCTGCGCCAAGGCCTGCCCGAAGCACATCATCGAGCTCCGCAACAAGGGACCGCGCGGCATGCGCATGTATGTCAGCTGCGTCAATAAGGACAAGGGACCGGCCGTCAAGAAGGCCTGCGCCGCCGCCTGCATCGGCTGCGGCATCTGCTTCAAGACCTGCCAGCACGGTGCCATCGTCTTCGAGAACAACGTCGCTTATATCGACTATACCAAGTGCAAGCTCTGCCGCGAATGCGAGGCCATGTGCCCGACCGGCGCGATCCACGGTGTCGGCTTCCCGAAGCCGCTCGACAAGGAAGGCGTCAAGGCCCGTATCCAGGAGCGCCAGAAGAAGGCCCGCGAGGCCGCTGCCGCCGCAGCCGAGGCTGCCAAGCTGGCTGCCGCCGCGGCTGAACCCGTAAAGAAGGAGGAAAACAATGGCTAAGATTACATTCTCCATGGGCGGCGTCCATCCGAATGACGCCAAGATCGCGAAGGACCGCGCCATCGAGGTCCTGCCGCTCCCGCAGACCGTCTATGTTTCCATGGCCCAGCACCTCGGTGCGCCGGCGAAGCCGGTTGTCGCCGTCGGTGACAAGGTCAAGACCGGCCAGGTCATCGCCGAGCCGGGCGGATTCATCTCCGCGTTCGTCCATTCCCCGGTGTCCGGTACCGTGAAGTCCATCGCCCCGCAGAAAGACCTGGCGGGCAACTGGATGACCCACGTCGAGATTGCCGTCGAAGGCGACGAGTGGGCCGAGGGCATCGACCTGAGCGACACGCTCGTGACGGAAATCCCCGAGGACCGCGCTTTCATCCTGGACCGCATCAAGGCCTGCGGCGTCGTCGGTCTCGGCGGTGCCACGTTCCCGACCCATGTCAAGCTGAACCCGGCTCCGGGCAGCGTGGCGGAATGCCTGATCATCAACGGCGCGGAGTGCGAGCCGTATCTGACCAGCGACTACCGCATCATGCTGGAGCGTACCAAGGAAATCGTCATCGGCGCGGCCATCATGCAGAAGGTGCTCGGCGGCTGCCGCTGTGTCATCGGCATCGAGGAGAACAAGCCGGAAGCCATCGCTGCGATGGGCAAGGCCGTCTCCGAACTGGGTTACAAGAATATCGAAGTCCTTTCGCTCAAGAAGAAATATCCGCAGGGCGGTGAGAAACAGCTCATCGACGCCGTGATGCACCGTCAGGTGGGCTCCGGCGGACTGCCGATCAGCGTGGGCGCCGTCGTCCAGAACGTGGCGACCTCCCTGGCTGTCTATGAGGCTGTCCAGAAGAACAAACCGCTCATTACCAATACCCTGACGATCACCGGCGACTGCCTCCCGGTCGAGAAGCAGCACAACTACCTGTTCCGCATCGGCATGCCGCTCAGTTATATCGCCGAGCAGGCCGGCGGCGTTCCGGAAGGTGCTGCCAAGCTGATCAGCGGCGGCCCGATGATGGGCAAGGCGATCGCCAACCTCGACGCCTGCACGGTCAAGGGTTCCTCTTCGATCCTGTATCTTTCCGAAGCGGCGACCCGCCGTGAGCCGGAATCCAACTGCATCCGTTGCGGCAAGTGCGCGGAGGCCTGCCCGATGGGCCTGGAACCGTTCCTGCTCAACAAGCTCGCCCGTGCCGGCCGGACCGATGACCTCGAGGCCAACGCCGTCCAGGACTGCATCGAGTGCGGTTGCTGCCTCTACAGCTGCCCGGCCCACATTCCGCTGCTCGACATCATCCGCCAGGCCAAGGGCCAGGTGATGGGCATCATCCGTGCCCGCGCCGCAGCCGCCAAGGCCGCCGCGGAAGCTGCGAAAGCCGCTGAAGCCGCCAAGAAATAACCTGAAAACACGATACTACGATGAATAAACTTTTGGTTTCACCTTCTCCGCACATCCATTCGGCCGTCTCCACGACGAGCCTGATGCGTGATGTGGTGATCGCCCTGCTGCCGGCGGCCCTGGTGTCCGTCGTCTTCTACGGCTGGATGGAACTTCTCATCCTGGCCGTCAGCATTGCATCCTGCGTCCTGCTGGAGTATGCCATTACCCGATACCTGATGAAGGCTCCGAGCACCGTGTGCGACCTTTCCGCGGTCGTGACCGGTCTGCTCCTCGGCCTCAACCTCCCGGCGACCACCCCGTGGTGGATCGTCATCATCGGCGCCGTCATCGCGATCGGCGTCGCCAAGATGAGTTTCGGCGGCCTCGGCCAGAACCCGTTCAACCCGGCTATCACCGCCCGTGTCTTCCTGCTCATCTCCTATCCGACCTACATGACCCACTGGGAGGCTCCCCAGGGCCTGTTCGGCGCCGACGCCGTGACCGGTCCGACGCCCCTCGGCATGGTTAAGGAAGGCCTGCTGCAGGGCCAGACCGTCCCGCAGATCAAGGCTGAATACGGCCTGGACTACGGCCAGATGCTCTTCGCCAACATCGGCGGCACCGCCGGCGAAGTCTGCGCCATCGCCCTGCTGCTCGGATTTGTCTACCTGCTTGTCCGCCGGGTCATCCGTCCGCACATCACCCTGAGCATCTGGGCTACCGTCGCCGTGGTGTCCCTGATCTTCTGGCTGGCGGCTCCGGACCGTTTCACCGATCCGCTCTTCAACCTGCTGACCGGCGGTATGATCCTCGGCTCCTGCTTCATGGCCACCGACTATGTGACCAGCCCGATGAGTGTCAAGGGCGGGATCATCTTCGGTATCGGCATCGGTTTCATCACCATGATGATCCGTTACTTCGGTTCGTATCCGGAAGGAATGTCCTTCGCGATCCTGATCATGAACGCGTTCGTTCCGCTGCTGAACATGTGGTTCCACCAGAAAAAATACGGGAGGAAATAAGCCATGGCCGTACAATCCAATCTCAAGAACATG